>JAQTUQ010000011.1 GCA_028707255.1 Dehalococcoidales bacterium | reverse complement strand
ATCGACCCAGTGCGCTTTGTCGGCAATCGTTCTTCGGGCAAAATGGGTTTTGCTATTGCGCAGGCGGCGCGTGACAGAGGCGCTGAGGTTACCTTGATAACTACCGTTTCTCTTAATCCTTCTGCCGGAATGAATGTCGTTAACGTCGAATCGGCTCGCGAAATGAAAAAGGCTGTAGAAAACACAGTTCTCGGCGCCGATGTGTTAATCATGGCGGCGGCGGTAGCGGATTATCAGGCCGAAAAAGTATGCGATAACAAGATTAAAAAGGCGGATGATGTTCTTGAACTGAAACTGATTAAAACCCCCGATATATTATCTGAGGTAAAAGGAAGTTTTATAAAAGTGGGCTTTGCCGCCGAAAGTGAAAATATAATTGAGAACGCGCTAACCAAACTAAAAGAAAAAGGTTTGCATCTGATAGTTGTTAACGATATTACCTCTAAAGACAGCGGATTCGGCAGCGAGACCAATTGCGTAACAATCATCGATAGAAAAGAAGGAATGGAAGAATTACCTCTGTTAAACAAACGTGAAGTAGCAGATAGAATACTGGACAGGGTGAAAGAGATACTTTAATTTAAGGGTAATATTAAAGAGATTAAACTACTAGTAGAAATATTGTTATAGATTTGGAATTGTTTTTTCAAAGAGTTTAATATGGAAGCATCCGTAATAATTGCGATAGTCGTTGGGATAATTAATCTGTTTGCTTTAGGTATTGTGGCATGGCAGACGTATCTAACCAGAAAAGCTGTTCAAATAAACGAACAAAACTTAAAAGATTCTGAACAATCAAGATTTATATCAAATCTACCAAGATCTTATTCAATAATTAGCGTGCTTGCTTATTTAGAAAATTGGAAAAAAGATTTGGAATTACTTAGAAAGAACAAGAATGACATTATTAGTAATATCAAATCCGGTAGGGATTTTAATATTCATGTTGAATTTTGGAATGGACAACCAAAAGGGCTTATTAATAAAGGAGATTATGTTTATTTACCTGATTGGTTGCAGGAAATATTAGTTACAGGAGCACAATATTACACTCAACCTATGTGTTTATTAGATAGCGTAATATCCTCTAAGAAAAGTGAAGATTTTAGATTGGATGTTGCACAAGCGATGTTTGATAGAAGTGAGCAAGGACTTCAATGTATCAATGAAATGTTAACTTTGATAGAAAGATTAATCCCTAAGTGGTATTTGGAAAGTCCAGCGTCTCTACAAGATTCGGATTTATTGGATTAATGTTAAAATAAATGTAAAATCTATGAGGGGCGGTGCCCCTCTCTTTTAATCGTATTCTCTTCGGGTATTATCGAGAGGGTGTTTAACTAAATTATTAAGGGGCAAGCATGTTTGAATCTGAACAAAACGAAATGCCGAAAGCCTACGAAGCGGCTAAGGTTGAAACCAAATGGTATAAATACTGGATGAAGAAGGACTATTTCAAACCGAAAATTGACCATGATAAAGAACCCTTCGTCATCATGATGCCTCCTCCCAACGTTACCGGCGGTTTGCATGTCGGCCATGCTCTCACTGCGACACTGGAAGATATCATGATACGCTGGCATCGCATGCTGGGAGAGCCGACATTATGGCTGCCCGGTTTCGACCATGCCGGTATTGCGGCGCAGGTAGTTGTCGAGAGACAGCTGGCACAGGAAGGCACCAACAAATACGAGATGGGGCGTGAAAAGTTTGAAAAGAGGGTGTGGAAATGGGCTGGGCAGTGCCATGATACCATCATGCACCAGCACCAGAGGCTCGGTATCTCCTGTGATTGGAGCCGCGAGCGTTTTACGCTGGATGAAGGTTTGAGCAAGGCGGTACGCGAGGTCTTCGTACGCTTGTATAATAAAGGTTTGATATACCGCGGAGAACGCATCATCAACCGCTGCCCGCGCTGCGCCACCGCGCTTTCCGACCTTGAAGTCGACCACAAGGATGTAACCGGAAATCTCTACTACATCCGTTATAAGCTGGTAGACGACAGCGATAATTACCTGACGGTTGCCACCACACGCCCCGAAACCCTCCTCGGCGATACGGCAGTTGCCGTCAATCCGGCAGATGAACGTTTCGGAGGTCTTATCGGTAAAAAAGCGATTGTTCCTGTAATAAACCGCGAAATCCCGATTGTCGGTGATGACGTGGTGGATTTGCAATTCGGTACCGGCGCCGTAAAAGTTACCCCAGCACACGACCCGGTAGATTTTGAAATCGGACAGCGACACAATCTTCCACTTGTCAATATACTGAATCCCGACGCTACCATGAACGAAAATGCCGGCCCATATGTCGGTCTGGACAGATTTGTTTGCCGCAAGACCATCATCGCCGACCTCGACAGGGACGGCCTGCTGGTAAAAATCGAAGCGTATAACCATTCCGTTGGTCATTGTTTCCGCTGCCATACCATCGTGGAACCGATTGCCAGCAAGCAGTGGTTTGTTAAGACGGAACCGCTGGCAAAACCAGCGATCGAAGCTGTAACCGACGGCAGAATTACCATTCTGCCCGATCGTTTTACCAAGGTTTACCTGAACTGGATGGAAAATATTCGCGATTGGTGCATCTCGCGCCAGCTGTGGTGGGGACACCGCATACCGGTATGGTACTGCAAAAAGTGCGATGCACTGACGGTAGATACCAAAGACCCGCAGCGTTGTTCCGCCTGCGGATCTGCCGTCATCGAGCAGGACCCCGATGTGCTGGATACGTGGTTCAGTTCGGGGCTGTGGCCTCATTCGACGCTCGGCTGGCCTGACGATACGGAAGACTTGCGCTATTTCTATCCCACTTCCGTTATGGAAACGGCTTACGACATCCTATTCTTCTGGGTTGCCCGCATGATAATGCTTGGTATCGAGGATACCGGGGATATACCTTTCCGCACGGTTTACCTGCACGGGCTGGTGCGCGATGAAAAGGGAGAGAAGATGAGCAAAACCAAGGGCAATGTGGTCGACCCGCTGGAGTTGATGGACCAGTACGGCACCGATGCCCTGCGCTTTGCGCTTTCGACAGGCATTTCTCCGGGCAACGATACCAAGATTACCCCCATAAAAATGGAAGCCGGCAGAAACTTTGCCAACAAGATGTGGAATGCCACTCGTTTTGTGTTGAAAAGCATGGAGTCGTACAACGGCGATATGAAAATCGAAAAAGAATCCCTGCCTCTTGAAGACAGGTGGATATTAAGCCGTCTCAACGCCACTATTGCCGATGTCGACAGGCTAATGAAAGAGTTCCAGTTCGGAGAGGTGCAGCGCCAGATACACGATTTCCTTTGGGGCGAGTTTTGCGACTGGTATATCGAAATCACCAAGGTCAGGTTGAATGCCGGCGATGGCGTCATATCTCCCATAGCTGTTCTGATAGAAGTTCTGGAAAAATCGTTACGCCTGCTGCATCCCTTTATGCCGTTTATAACCGAGGAGTTGTGGCAGAACATTGTAGATAAATTACCTGAAGATAAATCGAGGCCGGAATCCATCATGATTGCACCCTATCCGCAGGCCGACGGATCTTTCAAAGACACTGTTGCCGAAGAAGTGATGGCTTCCGTTGTGGAAATAATACGCTCGATTCGTAACGCCAGAACCGAGTATAAGGTGGAGCAATCGAAGCAAATCGAGGTTATAATATACGCCGGACATATGGAAAAGGAGATTGGCGCTTACGCTTCGGCAATCCGGATGCTGGCAAAGGCTGCTCCGTCAATTCTACGAAACAGGGAAGTCGCTCCGCCGGAAAACTCGCTGGTTATCGTGCTAAAAGGGGTGGAAGTGATTATACCCATGCAGAGCATGGTGGATATCGAAGCGGAGAAGAAGCGCATACAGAAAGAAATCGAGCAGTTCCAAAGTGAGGTAAAACGCCTCGAAGGCAGGCTCAAGGATGAGGCGTTCTTATCGAAAGCTCCTCCTCAGGTAGTTGAGAAAGAGAGAGCCAACCTGGCTGCCAAACAGGAAAAGCTGGAAAAGCTAAAAGAGCATCTGGCTCACCTTGAAGCATAAAAAACAAAGCCGCTCTATAAAAAGAACGGCTTTATCGTTTCAATGCGAATTTGAGTAATTAAACTTCAATTTGTTTTCTGGGGTAGAAGATTAAAAGCGCTGCCACGAAAACGGCGTTTATAACCATGCCCAGCCAGATCTGGCTGAAATCGACATACCCCTGCCAGAGCCCGTAGAGTGGGCTAACTACGAACAGGCTGCACCATAATATGGCAAATTTGATGGCATTTATATTGCGGATGGGGTCGAGGATGGTCATTATAAACCAGACTCCGGCGGCAACAAAGGCGCTTCCGATGATGGTCATCAGAAAAGCCATGCTATCATTTAACGCTTCGAATCCGTATAAACTGACTATTCTGTCCGGGGCAACCAGAAAAATGAAACCTTGGGCTATATAAATAGCACCGCAGATTATCAAAGTAGCCTTGATATTGCGCATATTACCTCCTGACTTATATTCTATTTTGTTACCAGTGATTAATGTAATCTGCTGGCAATTCTGGCACATTAAAGGTTACTATGTCAACATAACTTAACATAAAATTAGCATAAACCATGCATATTTTTACCCGTTTTCTTTCTGAGCCAGGTAAGTGCTTTTTTAGTATCGCTGGCAATGCGGGCTTTATCACAGGTTTTCAGCCGGTATTTAAAAGACCAGTATGTGAACTCTTTCAGCGTTGCCATATCCATTTCATGCAGGTAATGATAACCCTTCTCCCGTTTGAAAAGCTTTAACATCTCCGGTTGCGTCAGGTCGTAAATACGTCTATAAGCCTCGTTGGTTATGCTTTCCTCTGTAATATAATCGAGCGACTGTTCCTTACGTACCTCGTCTTCAACCACCTGCAAGAGGACTTCCTCGACTGTTACCCCGTAGAAAAAGTTCAGGTGTTGCTGATATTTTTGTTCCCCGATTAATCTTTTAAATTCCTCGGTGTCTATTTGAAGCGGCGGTTCGCCGTTGAAAAGAAGGGAATGTTTTTCATCTTCCGGTATCATTTCATCTACCGTCCGGCACAGCCTTTCAGCCAGCAGCAGCCAGTCGAAGGCATCGCCATCGATGATGTATTTGTATTTGCGCTTGCCTACTTTCTCTTCCGGAATCTGCCACAGCTTAACGGCTTCCAGCAGGGCAAGGTACCAGTGTTTGCCGGCAATGATGGAATTCCTTAAATGCCGGATGGCTTGTTCTTCCGGCGGTGCCGGGTGTTTGGTGTGTGTGTTCATCTCCATTCTAACAATCTGTATTTTCTGTTTTTTAGTGTTTATTATGTTTCCATGGTTTGACAGTCTTATCGCTAATAGACTGCCATTGCGAGTCCATTCCCGACAGGGAAGGCGAAGCAATCTTTCGCGAATAGTGCTATTGGTAAGTAACGGCAATTTATTAGGTAGAGATTGCCGTGTGGTTCGACAAGCTCACCACGAGCGGATTTGTCGGAACTGCTCGCAAAGACACTTTAGGAAACCTTCATCTGTCAGACCGATTTACAGGTCTGACACCTTCCCCACAAGGGAAGGCAAAACTTAACGCAATGACGATTTATTATTAGCTATCCAAGACGCTTCGTCACGATAGGTCAAACTGAGTCGACATTGTTGCCGAATTACTTCCCGCAGCACTTTTTAAACTTTTTGCCGCTGCCGCAGGGGCAGGGGTCGTTTCTGCCGATGGTTTTCCCCGCTATCCTGGGCGCTTTCTGAGTCCTGCTCTCTTTATCCTCTCCGGTAGCCTTTGCCATTACGTTTACCGGTTTGGGTGGCGGCGCGCCCTTTTTAATCGACATCCTGAAGATGGAACGTACTACATTATTCTGAATGGAGGCCATCAGGTCATCGAACATCTCGTGGCTCTGTCGTTTATAGGCTACCAGTGGGTCGCGTTGCGCCATTGCCTGTAAGCCGATGCCCTGTCTCATATTATCCATTGCCGTCAGGTGTTCCACCCAGGCGGTATCTATAATCCGCAGCATCAGGAGCCTTTCGAGCATCCTCATATTTTCGTTGCCTATTTCGGCTTCTTTGCGTTCATAGAGTTCCTTTGAATAATCTATCAGCCTGTTCCTTATTTCTTCGGCGCTCATTCTGGAGAGTGATTCCACGCTTATTTCGGCGGATAACGGCATAATTGCTCCCACTTCGTTGACGACCGAAGATGCGGCTTCTTCCATGTCATAGCCGTTGCAGTTAGCAGCCACGATATTTTTTATATCTTTTTCCACCAGCGAGAGGATATTTGCCTTAAGGTCTGCTCCGCCGATTATCTTAAGCCGCTCGCCGTAGATAATCTCGCGCTGTTTATTGATGACGTCATCGTAATCTACCAGGTGTTTGCGTATATCGAAATGGTAACCCTCGACGCGAATCTGGGCATTTTCGATGGAACGGCTGATGAGCTTGTTCTCGATGGGAGTATTTTCATCGAATCCCAAGTTTTCCATCAGTCCTTTAACACGGTCTCCGCCGAAACGTTTCATAACGTCGTCTTCCAGCGATACGAAGAAACGCGAACTGCCGGGGTCTCCCTGTCGTCCGGCTCTGCCGCGCAACTGGTTATCGATGCGGCGCGCCTCGTGACGTTCGGTGCCGACTACATGCAATCCGCCGAGCTCTATCACCCGGTCATGCCGCTCTTTCCATTCCTGCCACTCCTTGCTGTCGGCATCGTCCGGTTCTCTCCCTCCGAGTATAATATCGACGCCGCGTCCCGCCATATTGGTGGCAACGGTAACAGCTCCCGGTTTTCCGGCTTCGGCGATGATATTGGCTTCCCTTTCGTGCTGCTTGGCGTTGAGTACTTCGTGTTTGATGCCTTTCCTTTTCAACATTTCACCGAGGTACTCGGATTTTTCGATGGATACGGTACCGATAAGCACCGGTCTGCCCGTTTTTTTAACTTCATCGACTTCCCTGACAACAGCCTTGAACTTGGCCTCGATATCCTTGTATATCTGGTCGGCGAAATCCTCTCTTGCTAGCGGTTTATTGGTGGGAATAACCACAACTTCGAGGTTGTAGATTTTATGGAATTCCTCGGCTTCGGTAACGGCGGTACCCGTCATGCCGGCCAGCTTGTTGTACATACGGAAGAAGTTCTGAATGGTGATGGTGGCATAGGTACGGCTTTCCTGCTGTATTTTAACGCTTTCCTTGGCTTCGATAGCCTGATGCAGTCCCTCGGAATAGCGTCTGCCGTGCATCATTCTCCCGGTAAATTCATCTACAATTATGACCTGTCCGTCTTTTACTACGTACTGATGGTCTCTCTTGTAGAATTCGCGCGCATTTAAGGCGTTACGCATATGGCGCATCAAGTCGGCGTTTTCCGGGTCGTACAAGCCGCTGCCATCTTTCAATAACCCCTCGCGGGCAATCAGGGTTTCCATCTTGGCAAAACCCTCATCCGTAAGTTCGGCAATGCGTTCCTTTAACTTGATTTCGTAATCCGCTTCGGGAGTGAGCCTTTGAATCAAGCGGGCAAATATCTGGTATTTTTGACCGGCTTCCATATCCGGCGCGCTGATAATAAGCGGTGTACGCGCTTCATCTATCAACAGGTTATCCACCTCATCGACGATGGCGTAGTTCAGCGGTCTCTGAACACATCTTACCGTATCGATTGCCATGTTGTCCCTGAGGTAATCGAAGCCGAATTCAGCCGAAGTCCCGTAAGTGATATCGGCTTTATAGGCTTCCTGCCTCGTTATCGGTTTAAAGTGTTTCCAGACGTCGTTTTCCATCCCGGAATTGTAATCCGGGTCGAACAATAATGATGGGGTATGTTCGTCTGTCTTCTGCATAGGATAAATACTGGCGACGCTGACGCCGAGGGCATGGAATACCGGCCCCATCCAGTACGGGTCGCGCCGTGCCAGATAATCATTTACTGTTACCAGGTGGCAGCCTTCGCCTGTCAGCGTATTCAGATATAACGGAAGCGTCGCCACAAGGGTTTTACCTTCACCGGTTTTCATTTCGGCAATTTTGCCATAATGCAAAATCATGCCGCCCATTAACTGCACATCGAAGTGCCTCTTTCCGAGGGTGCGCCGGGCAGCTTCGCGTACGGCGGCAAACGCTCCCGGCATCAGTTCGTCGAGTGTGGCTCCGTCTTTCAATCTGGATTTAAACTCATCAGTCTTGGCGCGCAGTTGGGCATCGCTCAGTTTCAGGAAATCGGGTTCGAGGGCATTTATTTTATCGACTATCGGTTGAAGTCGCTTGATTACTTTTTCGTTGGAATCTCCGGAACCTCCGAATAATTTGAACATCTTATCACCTTTGTTTACTTTGATTTAACAGTTTTCATTATCGGGAATAGGGGGTTAGTCTTCTTCCTGGCTGTTTAGGGAATCGGACTGATATTCCGAGTTGATGATGTTTTGGGCTTCTTCGGCGTATGGCTCGGGAACCATGACCCTGACTTCCCCCATACCGTCGAAAACAAAACTGTGAACCGAGCCGGCGGCATTCGAGCGAAGTATACAGGGTATACCATAACTATCCAGCATCCCCTTGATTAGCTGGGCTTCCAATTCCCCTTTAGCTTTATACACTTCTATCATACTGCTGTTATTACTTGGGTTCGAACAACTCCCCGACCGATTGCCCGGTATGTATGCGTTTAATAGCCTCTCCAAGCAGTGGAGCAATGGGTAAAACGGTTATTTTATCCAGTTTTTTCCTGCCGGCTACCGGAATGGTATCGGTTACCACCACTTCCTTAACGGGAGAAGCCGCAATACGTTCGATGGCGGGACCCGAAAATACCGGGTGGGTGCAACAGGCGTATACCTCTTTGGCTCCGTTATTTAAAAGGGCGTTTACGGTATTAACCAGAGAACCTCCGGTATCGATTTCATCATCCACTGTAAGAGCGGTCTTTCCGTCAACTTCACCGATTATGTTCAGGGTTTCGGTCTGGTCGGCATTACCGATGCGCCTTTTCTCCATGATTGCCAGCGGGGCATCCAGCTTGGCGGCATAATCCCGGGCGCGCTTGGTGCTGCCGATATCGGTTGCCACGACGACCATCTCTTTAAGGTTTTTCTGTTTGAAATAACTGCTGATAATGCCGATAGCCGTCAGTTCGTCTACCGGGATATTGAAGAAACCCTGGATTTGAGCAGCGTGCAGGTCTACCGTCAGAATGCGGTTGGCTCCGGCTACCGTTAAAAGGTCTGCCACCAGTCTGGCGGTAATAGGGACTCTCGGCTGATCTTTTTTATCGGTGCGGCTGTAGCCGTAATAAGAAACAACGGCGGTAATGCGGCCGGCGGAAGCTCTTTTTAAGGCATCTATCATAATTAAAAGTTCCACCAGGCTCTGGTTAACGGGGGAACTTATGGGTTGCACCACGAACGTATCGCGCGAACGAACGTTTTCCAGTATGCGTACGAAAGTATTCTCGTTGCTGAACTGCATCACCTCACATTTTCCCAGCGGGATATCAAGATATTCAACAACAGCTTTAGCTAAGTCGGGGTTAGCATTGCCTGTAAATACCTTCAGTTCATCCATCGAAATCCCCCTATACATAATAATTATAACCTTTCAATCTATTTATCGATTCCCGGAACCGGGAAGTGTTTGCACATCTCGACTATTTCATTCTTGACCTGTGCCTGTATTTCCGCATCGTTGATGTTATTTATTACTTTCATAATCATTTCGGCAATGCGTTTCATTTCTTCCATGCCGAATCCGCGCGAGGTTACTGCTGCAGTTCCCAGTCGCATACCTCCCGGAACGCGTGCCGTAGAAGTCGTGTCGAATGGAACGGTATTGCGGTTGACGACAATAGCGGCGCGTCCCAGCGCTTCTTCGGCTTGCTTGCCGTTGACTCCGCTGCCGCATAAATCCACCAGTATCAGGTGGTTATCCGTTCCGCCGGAAACCAGTCTCAGTCCCATTCGTTTAAGCTCTGTTGCCAGTGTGAGCGTATTCTCTATTATAGCTTTTTGATACTGATAGAATTCGGGCTGCATGGCCTCTTTGAAAGCGACTGCCTTGGCGGCAATAACGTGCATTAAAGGCCCGCCCTGCATCCTGGGGAACACCGCCGAATCAATTGTCTTTGCCAGTTCTCCTGTGCAAAGAATAAAACCACCCCTCGGCCCCCTTAGCGTTTTATGCGTGGTAGATGTTACCACCTGCGCATAGGGAACAGGAGAGGGATGCAACCCGGCAGCCACCAATCCGGCAATGTGCGCCATATCTGCCATCAAGATTGCGCCGGCTTTGTCGGCTATAAATCTGAAGCGCTCGAAATCGATAATCCTCGGATAGGCGCTGGAGCCGGTAATTATCATCTTCGGTTTGTGCTCGAGCGCCAGTTTTTCGACTTCCGCGTAGTCGATGCGTTCCGTTTCCGGGTTCAATCCGTAGGGTACGATGTTGTAATATTTTCCTGAAAAATTGACCGGCGCCCCGTGCGTTAAATGCCCTCCGTGAGAGAGATTCATTCCCATAACGGTATCTCCCGGGTTTACGAGGGCAAAGTAGACTGCCATATTTGCCTGTGCTCCGCTGTGCGGCTGCACGTTGGCGTGTTCGGCATGGAAAAGTTCTTTGGCGCGCTTTATGGCGATTGTTTCTATGATATCGATATCTTCGCAACCGCCGTAATAACGTTTGCCCGGGTATCCTTCGGCATATTTGTTTGTTAAGAAAGTGCCCTGTGCTTCGAGCACGGCTTTACTGGCGTAGTTTTCGGAAGCGATCAGGTTTATCGTTTCATGCTGGCGCTTTTTCTCCAGTTCGATAGCCTGACTGATTTCCGGGTCGTTTTGGTTTAAAGAGCTCATAAATCTCCTTCCTGAGGAATGAAATGAATATAACTAATTGTACTATTGTTCCGATTGCTTATCAACCTGAATCACTTCAGTGCTGTCAATAGTTTCAGAAGGAATATTATCTTGGGAATCGGTGGGAAATTCCGCCTGAACATCAACCGTATCCGTACTTGCAGGAACGGGTTTTTTAAATATACCCATATTCCAGATGATATAAGCCAGCAGTATCAGGCATATCGGAATGGATAGCCATAAATTCAGAGGTGAGAGCACAATAAAGGATGCAACATGGCCTGACAGCCACAATAAAAGGATTGCCTTTCCGAAACGCCGCTGGTTTAATTTTTCCATTACGATGGCCATTGCTATGGCAACCGCACCGATAGCCGGATAGAAATAGAAGTAGTATGTCAGTCGGTCTGTAATGAGTACAATCGGTATCCACATCAGGTAAGTTCCGACGAACCATAACATACTGAAGAAACTCTGGCGTTCGCCTTTTATAAAGCGATAAATCAGGTAACCGTAAACAGGTATAATCGCATACATCAGTGTCGGATTGATGAGTCCCTGCCACCTGATAATATCCGTGCCGTAGAAGATAGGATTCTGCGGAACGAAGATCCATAACCAGGGATAGGCTTCCCAACCGCCGGCATAATTTTCAAAGGTCAGCTCGCCGGCTGAAGACATCATATCCATGAAATTTGTAAACGGATTGATTGCTTTCATGTAAATTATGGAATCGCAGATGAACAAGCCGGCAAAGAAAGCAATCGGCACCATGTAAATCGAAAGCAGGAAACGCAGCGGTTTGCGGTGCCCGGCAAACAGCCAGTGCAGACCGATAACGACGCATCCGAGAGCGCCGGTCATCTTGCAGAGCATCGATAATCCGAGACATCCGCAGGCCAGGAAGAACTTATCCTTCAGGTAAAGCCAGAAAGCTAAGAGCATGAAAAACAGGCTGTAGACGTCCAGCATATCGACGCTCGATATCAGGAAGTTGAGATTTTCAAGCGCCAGCAAAAATGTCGCCAGGGTCGAAACCATCATGGAAAGTTTTAACTGCCGGCAAATCAGGAAAAGTAAAAACAGGTTGGTTATTCCGAAAAGGATGGGCGGCAGTCGCCAGCCGATGGGATTATCGCCGAATAGCTGGATGCCGCCGACAATTATCAGTTTTGACAGCGGAGGGTGTTCGGGGCGGTCGGTGGTATGGCTGTCGATAATGTTCTGGGCATCTTTAATATAGTAGGTTTCGTCGAAGATATACCCGTCCGAAGGCTGGGTAATGACGCTCAAATGCATTACAAGCGAGAAGAGGATTATTAAGAATAATCCGCAATACTGCCAGTTGATGAACTTGAAGAATGCGCGTTTTATTTTTTCCATGTCAAGAAATTGTTCAACAGATAATTCCAGAGAAAAGCGATAACAATACCGATTAGTACCGACACAATGTCGTTGAAACCGATGACAACCGCAAACAAATTGGTTACGCCTATCTGTATCAGGGCTCCGATGAGGCATATCAGGTTGAAGTTTAAAAGCCTCTTGAAGAATGAACCGATTCCTCCGGTGTTGCGGTCTGAAAAGGTGAAGAAATTATTGAGGATGAAGTTGGTGATAATCGATGTTTCAATGCTTATAGTAAGGGCGATATTTCCCGAAAGGATACCGGCTGAGGTATCGTCTATCGGTGTAAAACCCCCGTATCGAGTCAGCAGGGTATATAAACCGAGATTGACAACTACACCGCTGCCCCCGACAACGCAGAACTTGATAAAGCGCACCAGTTCTCCGGTGCGCTGCATCAGGCTGTAAATATGCTTCAGGTAATCCAGCTGCTGTTTGGTGTTTAACTTGCTTTCGCCCCGGCTGCGCGTGACGAACATAAATGGCACTTCGACGGCCGATTTCCATTCCCCCAGCATCAGAATCTCTAAAAGTATCTTAAAACCGGAAGGATTCAGCCTAGCGTCTTTTACAACGTCTTTTCTGAGTGCAAAGAAGCCCGACATCGGGTCCTTGATCTTCCTGGTCGATGGAAGGAACAGGTGGGATATAAAAGCGGCGCCCTTCGACATTATCCTGCGCAGCAGGCTCCATCCCTCGCAGCCGCCTCCCTTGATGTACCTGGAACCGATAGCTATATCGGCGCCGTCATTAATAGCTTTTATCAGCGACGGAACGACTTCCGGCGGGTGCTGCAAATCGGCATCCATAACAACGATTATATCGCTTGCGGCGTGCCCGAAACCGTCAACGACTGCCGAAGCCAATCCTTTTTTATCGCGCCTGACGATTACTTTAACCGGGTATTTCTCAGAGAGGGATTTTACCAGTTCTTCGGTGCCGTCCCTGCTGTTATCGTCCATTATGACTATTTCGTATTTATAATCGGCAAGAGCTGTGGAGAGCCTTGTTACCAGGGGTTCGATATTATCCTTTTCCTTGTAGGTTGGGATGACCAGTGAAATATTTTTATTCATGATATATTCGTTTCACGCACACGTTTTCAGGATTCTGTTTATTCTATCACAAAGATATATTTAAAAAAACCGTTGCACTGCCGTGTCATAAAACAGGCGCGATTTTTTGACTCATTAAAATTTTAGTGTTAGACTGGCAATCTGGTACAATAATATAACGATATTTTTTAGCTGGAGATAGCCTGATAATGGAAGCTTCAAGAACAAATTTATTAAATTTTTTACGCGAACCGAAACAGTTGATTTTACCCGACAGCCAATCGCCTTACGATTTTAGCGATGAAAAGCGCGCCGGATTCTGGGACAATATCGTCCACCTTTCGACGGATGAATCGGTTACGGAATACTATTTAGGCCTCTTCATGATACTGGAAAAGGGTCTTTTTTGTACCTATGAAATACCCAAGCTGATACTTATAGACGGGCACCAGCGGCTGGTGACCATCCATTTACTTTTGGCGGCGCTGGCGAAAGCCGCCGGTGCCGGCAATAACGGAACTGTTGAATTTTCGTGTAAATATATTTACGATAACTATTTTACGAATAACACTTTAAATAAAGAAGAAGACAGCGATACCCTTTATTATAAACTGGTGCTTTCTTCGCTCGACAACAAGATTTACAGGCGGCTGATAGAGGGTAACGACCATTTACCACTCCCCTCTCAGCACCCGATGGTAAAGACGTTCAGGTTTTTTGAAAAAGCCATCGGCGAAAGCGGTATATCCCCTGCCGATATATATAAAGGAATCGGCAAAATCACTGTGGTGGATATCTCTACAGACAGGTATTATGAAAATCCGCAATTTGTGTACGAGACGCTGATGGAGTCGAAATTGACCCTGGAGCAGGCCAAGCTGTTACTCAAGTGGCTTTCAGGCCTGCTGTCGGTTTCATGCATTCCGGTGCGCAAAACGGTCGAACGTTAAGCTTATTTACTTATACGGGGCTCTATCGAAGCAGTCGAGTGCAAACGGGTATACTTTACAAACCCTTTAACAGGATTTAATTATGCAAGCTGTACGCCGGGTTCCGGGAGGCAGTGCGTAAAAACCGAATCCACTTTGATGACGCCCACAGCCGGAATATCCATGTTTATCTGCTCTTTGACATGCCTGGCGTAGGTATTGTAAATCTCACCCTCGGTTTCAAAACCCTGAAAAGTACCCTTAACCTGATAACCGACTGGCAGCATTTGAATACTGAAGACGGTTACCGCTACTTTTTTATTGGCTTCCAGATTCTGGTTGGTTTTATATCCCCAGATATCGGCGAAAACAAGCGTTTCCGCGTCCAGCGCATACAAGGTTCCTTTGGGGACGGCATTTAAATTTCCTTCCGCATCGCAGGTGCATAATACCTTGGGCAGAACGGGATTGGAGTTAATCATTTCCATTACTCTCGGGGGCATTTTTGCCATTATAGGTCTCCTTGTTATATCTAGTCTATAAAACTTTTACAGGAATATAGTATATATCAATATTGAATTTGATGCCATTCATGATTATGGGAATGACTGTAATAGCCAGCCATCGATTGCTTATAATATCATCCCGAAATTTCTATAGGCAGGTCTTGCCTTTTGTCATTACAGATACCACAATCAGCCCCGGGCCGGTATGCGTACCCATAACCGGTGTCGCACGCGAAATGTAAACGGGTACATGCGGGAATTTTGCTTTTAACCTTTCAATCAGTTTATCGGCTTCGCCTCGGTCTGAAGCGTATTCTACCGCCAGTGCTTCGATATCGGGCTTATCGGCGGCGTAGTGATAAAGATAGTCTATCGCCTTAGCCCTGGAGTGCTGCTTGCTCAGGGGAATCACCTCTCCGTCCTTTATACCGATGATAGGGTTTATCTTGAGCAATGAACCCAGAAAAGCCTGCGCCTTGCCGATACGTCCGCCGCGCTCCAGGTATTCGAGAGTATCGAAAGCGGCGCATATACCTACCCTGGGTATGGCTTGGCGGGCTATGGCAAGCGTTTCATCGAGGCCGGCTCCGGCTATAGCTGCTCTGGCGGCGGTAATTGTTATAAAGCCCTGAGCCATGGCAGCCCACTGCGAGTCTAAAAGTTCAACTCGGCATTTTTTCTTCATCAGGTACACCGATTGGGTGGCAATCTGGAAGGTGCCGCTTAATTTTGAACTTAGCCCGATATATAAAATGCTGTCCGTCTTTTCAGCCAGTCGGTCGTAAATCTCCGAGAAAGCCAGCGGCGGGGGTGCGGATGTCTTGGGGAGCGCCTTTACCGTTGTCAATTTTTCATAGTATTCGTCCGGGCTGATATCCAGGCTGTCACGGTAAACATCGGTGCCGAAGCGGAGAACGAGCGGGACAATAGTGATTCCGAGCTCTTCGGCCAGTTGCGGGGGGATATCGGCGACACTGTCGGTTACCACAGCTACTTTATGCATTTATTATAGCCTCCTCTTCCAATCAGCCGTTGTTATTGAATAATCCGGATAAGCTTAATAAATTAATGCTATTTGTCGATTTTAAAATATAGCCGTGCTGTTCAGGTCGGCGAATAACAACATCGGGAATATCGATTAAATAGTTATCGCCACTCGGTCAGCTCAGCTTTTGCCAGCATGCTGCCGATGGTGGTTATAAACAGTAAAATAGCGTATACACTGCCCCAGACCCACCAGTTAACCGAATTACCCTGCTGAATATTGTTGAAAGCCATTTGCGACAGCAGATAAATAATGGCGAGTGCGTTGGCAGCCAGCAGGGAATGAGATACTACGCGCCAGCCTTTCGGTGACAGAAATCTGTTTATTATCATCTCTCCACCTTCCTTATATCAGACATTATAGCACTGTTGGACATCGAGTAAAGGGGGGAAAATCATACATAATAGAGTAATATGCCCAGAGAGTAGAGAAAAAAGATTTCCGCTCGCCCTGAGTTTATCGAAGGGTTTCAACGGAAATCTGATTAAATATTTCGCCGCTATGGTTCGACAGGCTCACCACGAACGGCTTTGATCTGAATGCTGAGTGGTTGGAGTATAGTCAATCTCATCCCCCTGCCCCCTTCTCTGTTTACGGAGAGGGAGTTGGAGGGTGAGGTAATAACGGATTGCTTATCTTTGTATTCTATGTTTCGGTAAATTGGAATCCTGGAATGCCAGTCTTTATCAAACAGCCATTGCCACTCCCCTCTTTAACATTTATACTATAATTATGCCACAATTCAAAATCGTCTCCGATTTCGGTTTGACCGGCGACCAGCCTCAGGCAGTGGAAAAACTGGTTGACGGTCTCAATAAAGATTATAAAGGACAAACCCTGCTGGGTGTTACCGGCAGCGGCAAAACCTTTGCTATGGCCAACGTCATCGAACGTGTGCAGTGGCCGACGCTGGTCATCAGCCACAACAAGACGCTGGCGGCGCAGCTTTACTCCGAGTTCAAGGAGTTTTTCCCCGAAAATGCCGTCGAGTACTTCGTCAGCTATTATGATTACTACCAGCCGGAGGCGTATATACCGCGCACCGATACCTATATCGAAAAGGAAATCGATATCAACGAGGAAATCGACAAGCTGCGCAATGCCGCCACCCGTTCGCTCTTCGAGCGGCGCGATGTGGTTATCGTTGCCTCCGTCTCCTGTATCTACGGGTTGGGAGAACCGGATGAATATCGCAGCTTTGTCCTCAGCCTCGAAAAGGGGCAACTGTATGAACGCAACGGAGTTCTGCGTAAACTGGTGGATATGCAGTACGAGCGCAACGACATCGATTTTTCGCGCGGCAAGTTCCGCATTCGCGGCGATACATTGGAAATCCAGCCGGCTTACGAGGATATTGCTTTACGCATCGAGTTCTTCGGCGACGAAGTCGAGCGCATCGTCAGGATCGACCCGCTCAGCGGGGAATTCCTGGCTGTTCTGGATAAAATCGATATCTATCCGGCTAAACACTTCGTCACCTCGCGGGAAAAACTGGTTTTAGCAATCGAAACCATCAAGCAGGAATTAGTCGAAAGACTGGAGGAGTTTCAGAAGCAGGGGAAGGTGCTGGAGGCGGCGCGGCTGGAACAGCGCACCAATTACGATCTCGAAATGCTGGCGGAAGCCGGCTACTGCAACGGCGTTGAAAACTACTCGCGCCACCTCTCGCAGCGCGCGCCAGGCAGTTCTCCCTATACACTGCTGGATTATTTCCCGGAGGATTTCCTTCTTATCATAGACGAATCGCACATGACGGTGCCTCAAATACGCGGCATGTACAACGGCGACCGCTCGCGCAAGGAAACGCTGGTAGATTATGGATTCAGGCTGCCTTCGGCGCTGGATAACCGTCCTTTGAATTTCGATGAGTTTCAGGCGCGCATCAAACAGGTCATATTTACCTCGGCGACGCCTGCCGAATACGAATTGAAGAATAGTTCTCAGATAGTCGAACAACTGGTACGTCCTACCGGGCTTCTGGAGCCGACTATCGAAATCAAACCTACAAACGGTCAAATTGACGATTTATTAGCTCAAATCAGGCTCAGGGTGGCTAAGAAAGAGCGCTGCCTGGTTACCACGCTGACGAAGGTGCTGGCGGAGAAGCTGGCGGATTACCTTATCGAGATGGACGTTAAAACCCAGTATCTGCACTCCGAAATCGAGACATTCGAGCGCGTGGAAATCCTGCGCGACCTGCGTCTCGGAGTCTATGACGTGGTGGTGGGTATCAACCTTTTACGCGAGGGTTTGGACCTGCCGGAGGTCAGCCTGGTTGCCATACTGGATGCCGACAAGGAAGGCTTCCTGCGCTCGGAGGGCGCTCTCATCCAGACGATGGGCAGGGCGGCGCGCCATATCGACGGGCATGTCATCATGTATGCCGATACTATTACCGGTTCGATGCAGCGCGCTATCGATGAAATCCAGCGCCGCCGCCGCATTCAGGAAGCCTACAATGCCGAGCACAACATCACCCCGCAGGGCATCAAAAAAGCCATCAAGGACATCACCGAGCGCGTCCGGGTGGGGGTTGCTGCCGAGCCGAAAATGGAGTATACTGCTATTCCCCGTACAAAAGAGGACATCGCGCGCCTGATAAAAGAACTGGAAAAGCAGATGAAGGCCTTAGCCAAAAACATGGAATTCGAAAAAGCCGCATTACTGCGCGACCGCATTGTTGAACTAAGGAGAGAACTTATTGTAAAGGAGTTGCCGCAATGAACGATGAAGATGTTGTAATCGAAACAAAGCAGGAACGCCGCGAAAGAAAACTGGCAAATAAGAAAGAAGCCATGCAGAAGCACGGCAAGAGCACTGCAAGGGTTTACATCGATTCCCTTTTCAAGAGGTTAGCCAGAAAGAAGAAGTAAGTTCTCTTTTTGACACTATAACTTAATATAATTCATATCAGCCATTTATGACCCTCATCCGTCTCGCTTTGCTCGACACCTTCCCCCGAGGGAAGGATGAATTGCGTTTAATTATGACTTAAACAGGCTTCCCCTTAGGGAAGTCCCGACAAGTCGGGAATGATGGATTAAGGACTAACTGTTTTGTAAGTTGTATTGTCATGCTGAGTTCGTGGTGGTCGAACGAAGCATCTGTGGAGGCGGAATAAACACTCAAAAGCCGTTCGTGGTGAGCCTGTCGAACCATAGCGGCGTCGAAAATTAATTGTATTAATATTCCCGTTCTATAAACCCTTCGACACGCTCAGGGCGAACGGAAATATTATTTTTCCCTGTCATCCTGAATGTAGTGAAGGATCTAAATGCCATTCGATAATCAATCAAACAGGGCTAGTTATCTGGGTGGTGTGGAGGTGACAACTGGCATTAGGTATTGACAAATGTGGTACAATTAAATGACTGATGGATAAGTCGTATGTGATGGTGGATATTTTTTAGGGTAATGGTCAGTTGTAAATTAAAATGACATTAAAGTTTGATGAAATTGGTTATTGGTCACAAATAAAGTTAGATATTATTGAGAAATATGCTAGTTCTTATTCTCTAATACTATCAAAATGGGTAAACCCTTCGCTACATCATATATATGTAGATGCTTTTGCTGGGGCAGGTGAACATATTTTAAAAAATACACAGAATCGCATTTCTGGTAGTCCGCAGAGAGCGTTAGCAATTACTCCTCCTTTTAAAGAATATTATTTTATTGATATTAACGGAGAAAAAGTAGCCAATCTTCAGAAAATTACTTTAGGAAGAGAAGATGTTCACATATTAGAGGGTGATTGTAATAAAAAATTAATTGAAGAAGTATTTCCTTATATTAAATATGGGGATTATCGTAGAGGGCTGTGTTTATTAGACCCTTATGGGTTAGATTTGAGATGGGAAGTAATCGAAAAAGCTGGGAAAATGCAAAGCATAGAGATTTTTCTTAATTTCCCAGTAATGGCAATGAATCGTAGTGTATTATGGACAAAGAATACAGCAGGAATTGGACAATCCGATATTATTAGGATGAATGAATTCTGGGGTGATGATTCTTGGAGAGATGTTGCGTATTCATCTACTATAGATATGTTTGGAGATATACATAATAACAAGGAATCTAATAAATCAATTGCTATGGCATTTAAAGATAGATTAAAATGTATAGCAGGTTTTAAAAATGTATCAAATCCATTACCAATGCGAAATTCTTTAAATAACATAGTTTATTATTTATTTTTTGCCTCGCAAAATGATACTGGTAATAAAATAGTAAACGATATTTTTAAAAAATACCGAAATCAAGGATAATAATATGGCTTTATCATCTTCTATAGAATGGACAGAATCGACTTGGAATCCGTTGACCGGATGTACAAAAATTAGCTCGGGTTGCGTTAATTGTTATGCTGAGAGAATGGCATTGAGATTAAAAGCGATGGGGAATCCGAATTATGTTAATGGGTTTAATATAACAATGCATGAAAATGCCTTGGAGCTTCCTTTGAAATGGAAGAAGCCACAAACCATATTTGTTAATTCCATGAGTGATTTATTCCATGAAGATGTTCCAGAGGATTTTATCCTCCGTGTTTTCGATGTAATGTGTCGGGCAAACTGGCATAATTATCAAATACTTACAAAAAGAGCAGAAAGGTTAGAGGTTCTTAGCCCTAAATTACCTTGGAAGTCGAATATATGGATGGGTGTTACTGTAGAGGAACAAGATTACAAATATCGTATTCAGCATTTACAAAATACAGGGGCACATATAAAGTTTTTATCATTAGAGCCGCTTCTTAGTCAGATAACTAATATTAATTTGGCTAATATCGATTGGGTTATAGTTGGTGGTGAGTCAGGCCCTAAAGCAAGACCAATGCAAAAATCTTGGGTTATAGATATTCGT
Source organism: Dehalococcoidales bacterium (assembly GCA_028707255.1). GTDB lineage: Bacteria > Chloroflexota > Dehalococcoidia > Dehalococcoidales > UBA5627 > UBA5627. Next base: position 25,769 of record JAQTUQ010000011.1, on the reverse strand, counting down.
AACCAATGCCAAGAAAGCGGAGTTCCTTTCTTTTTTAAACAATGGGGTGGTGTAAATAAAAAGAAAGCGGGTAGGGAGCTTAATGGCCGTACGTGGGATGAAATGCCATCCCAGTTCTCATATGCTATTTAGGCCTATCCCTTCGCCCCCACCTGTTCTTATCGGTCTCCAGCTTTGCAGTTCGACGATATTGCCTTCCGGGTCTCTGGCGTAAACAATCACAGCCTCCATTCCGTTCGGATATGCAGCGGTAACCATATCGCCGACACAACTGCCGCCTGCATTAAGGATTTCTGCCAAAGTTGCTGCCACGTCGTCTACTTCGAAAGCTATATGTGCATAGCCGAGCCGGTTAATCTCAGAACCTATAGATTCTTTCAGCGTGTCGTATGAAAATATCTCGAGCGTCGGGTGGTCGTTTTCGTAACCGGGTAAAAGAAGGTGTTCTCCTGAAATGTGGGCTTGTTTTAAGCCGGTAAGCTTATCTAACCACTCCCCGCGCAGGTCGCGCGTCTGGTCAATGCTTTTACAGTGAAGTACGGTCTTGTAGAAATCGATCAGCTTTGCGACATCTTTGGCTATAATATTCGTATGCACATAGCGAAACATGTCCGGTACCCCTTCCCGCTATATATTTATCGCTGATATGTCGTGGCGTAATCCCCTACGCCTCCGCCCCTCCATCGTCGATGACCTTCCCCAGTTCTTCCTCGAGCTGTTCCATCAGCCTGGCGGCTCTGGGGTAGCCGATGTGCAGTTTGCGCTGCAGATAAGAAGTGGATACCTGCTCGTGTTCTTTCGCCAGTTCCAACGCTTCGCCAAGCAACGGGTCTTTGGGGTAGGCATCTTTCCTTCCTGCGGTAACGGTATCAGGAATAACTATCTCGTCCAGCTTCAAAGGGCTGGCAGCTTCAGCCCCGATTTCCTCGGGTTTCTGGTTGTTCCAGAAATAAACCAGCCTTTCGATTTCGGAATCGGAAATGAAGCAGCCCTGCAGACGCTTGGGCTTCGATTCCTCGGTCGGCATATATAACATATCGCCCTTGCCCAGCAGTTTCTCCGCGCCTACCATATCTAAAATGGTGCGCGAGTCTACCTGCGAGGTAACGGCAAAACTGATGCGCGTCGGGAAGTTGGCTTTAATCAAACCGGTAACAACATCCACCGAGGGACGTTGTGTCGCTACCACCAGGTGAATACCGATTGCGCGGGCAAGCTGTGCCAGACGGCAGAGTATATGCTCGACTTCGTCGAATCCGGCCATCATCAGGTCTGCCAGCTCATCTATAATCAAAATAATATTCGGCATCTTGTCCTTGCCGGTCTTGTTCTTGTTATAGCCTTCTATATTACGCGCCGAGGCGGCCGCCAGTTTCTGATAGCGTAAATCCATTTCCTGGTTCAGCCAGCGCAAGGCATTCACAGCCTTGTTGGTATCCACAATAACCGGTGTAGACAGGTGCGGCAGGCTGTTGAACTGCACCAACTCCACCCTCTTGGGGTCTATCATAATCATCCTGGTATCATAAGGCGTATTGCACATCAGAATACAGGAAATAACGGCATTCAAACAGACGGTCTTGCCGCTTCCGGTAGCGCCGGCTATTAAGAGGTGAGGCATTTTAGCGAGGTCGCCGGCTATGGATTCACCGCCCGCCCCCTTACCGAGAGCCATTGCCAGCTTGGATTTTGCCAGCAGCTTCTGGAAGTTGTTGCTCTCGATAACGCTGCGCAGGCTGACGGTACCGAAAGAGGAATTGGGAACCTCGATACCGACAGCGGATTTGCCCGGAATCGGGGCTTCAATCCTGATAGTCGGTGATGCCAAGGCCAGCGCCAGGTCGTTTGAAAGGGAAGTAATCTTATCCACCTTGACTCTGGTGCGCGAAATCTCTTCGATTCTCTCTCTGATGTTGCCGTTTTCGTCCCTTTCCTTAACCAGCCTGGTTTTTACGTCCCAGCCCGGTTCGATTTCAAACTGGGTAACGGTAGGACCTACGTTAATCTGGATTACCCTGGCATCGACGCCGTAGCTTGCCAGCGCTTCGTCGATTTTCCTGGCGCGCAGGGCATTATCCGCCTGCCCGTATTCCAACTCGATGGCTTTATCCAGTATATCGATGGGCGGCAATTTCCAGCCGTCCACCATTACCAGCGAAGAGGACTGTCCATATTTGCGCCAGACATCCTGCGCCACCTGTGTGATATCGGCTTTCTCCGCTTTTTCGCTCTTTTCCGGTCTCGGTTGCGCCGCCACCGCTTCGGCTTCCTGCTTGTTCTTCATTGCCTCGGCAACCAGCGAATCGGCAACCGGTTTTTTTCTGTCGACTTCGGGGGGTATCAAAACCTTCGGCGGTACGATTTTATCCGTTAGCGGCTCACGCTTTACCGGCTCGCTGACAGGCGCAGCTTTTGCGGTTTGCTCTTTAACCAGCAAAACATCCGGTGTGGGTACGGTCTTCTTTTCGCCGAACTTCTTATTGTAGTAATCGGTAGATTGCAGCGGAGGCTGATAGCCCGGCTTTTCAGGCTTAACCTGCGTTGCCGGCGAAGTGAACGGCTTTGTAATCCACATGGAGAATTTTACCCAGCCATGCAGGCAGGCGCGTGGCGCAATCAAGATAATGCCCAGTACGAATAAACCAATTACCATGAAAATGCCGGCAGCCGTATCATAGCTGACGATAAGGCGTCCGAAGCTGCCGCCGACATCGAAAAGTCCCAGTATCCCCCAGACGGCAAAGAAGATGGCGGCTCCGCCCAGCCACTTGTTCCAGAGGTAGAGCTTATAGCGAGCTATGAAAGCGCCGATCGGTTTACGGTAAATAACAAAAATAATGATTATGATTGCCAGCGCGATAAGGATTAAGCCCCACCCCAGAACCCCGATGGTGTCGGTAACGGTGACAGTAATCCAATCATAAATGTTATCCCACTGCCAAAAAAGCAGGGCCAGGATGGCGATTAACAGGATTGTGCGGCGCACCCATTTCGAAAACAGAAACCCGAAGAAAGACTTTACGGGTGAAACTCCGCTGCGAGATTTTATTCTTTTCTGCGGAATCGCTTTTTTATTATTCTTTTTCACACTGGGTTTAGCCGCTTTCGGTTTAACCTGTTTTTTGGGAGTCGTTTTTGCTGTAGTCTTTGCCATTGCTTTTCACCGTCCCGGCATATAATATATTATATATTATACCTTAACCATCACCGGAAGTATCATCGGGCGCCTCTTGGTCTGGTCGAAATAATACTTGTTCAGTTCTGCCCTGATTCTGCTATCCGGGAAACCGATTTCCGCTGAAAATTCACCCTCGTGATTCATTATCTTCGTTACGATATCCTTGCTTGTTTCAAGCATATCCTTGTATTCGTTAATATCGATAAATCCCCTGGTAACGATATCGGGACGCCCCACCAGTTTATCATCCTGTTTCCTGACGGCGATTACTATTACCACGATGCCGTCGCGCGAGAGCATGCGTCTGTTGCGCAGTACGATACCGCCGACATCGCCGACGCTAAGTCCGTCCACATAGACATTTCCCGATTCGACCTTGCCGGCCTTTTTACCGCCGAGCGTGGTCAATTCGAGTATATCACCGTCTTCCAGCGTAAAGATTCTTTCTTCTGGTATGCCGACACTTGCGGCAAGTTTGGCATGACTGGCAAGGTGACGGAATTCGCCGTGAACCGGTATGAAGAAGCGCGGTTTTACCAGGTTCAGCATCAATTTCAGCTCTTCCTGGCTGGCGTGTCCGTGGACGTGTGTCTCCGCCATTCGGCCGTAATAAACCTCGGCTCCCTGTTTGAAAAGGTTATCGACAGTCTTATAGACCAGCGATTCATTCCCCGGGATGGGAGACGCCGAATAAATGACAGTGTCACCCTTTATAATGCTGATTTGCCGGTGGTCATGGTTGGCGATTCTTACCAATCCGGATGTCGGTTCTCCCTGGCTGCCGGTGGCTATAACAACCACCTTCTCATTGGGCACTTTATGCAAATCCTCAATTTTAGCCAGCACTCCGTTAGGCGCTTTCAAATAACCCAGTTCCAGCGAAATCTTCACCGTTTCCGTCATGCTGCGCCCGATGATAAAGACCTTACGCTGGTGTTTGACGGCGGCATCGATAACCTGCTGCACGCGTGTTACCAGCGAAGCGAATGTTGTTACAATTACCCTTCCCTTGGACTTGGCGATGATATTCTCCAGCGCTTCGCCGACCACCTTTTCGGATGGAGTATAACCAGGGACTTCGGCATAAGTGGAATCGGAAAAGAGTAAAAGAACACCCTGGGAACCGGCCTGTGCCAGCCTCGAAAGGTCTGTCTGCGGTCCGGTCACCGGTGTATGGTCGAGCTTGAAATCGCCGGTATGCACCAGCGTTCCGATGGGTGTCTGGATAATCAATCCGGCGGCATCCGGTATGCTGTGGCAAACCGGGAAGAATTCTACCCGGAACTTTCCCAGGTTGATTTGCTCGCCGAAAGTAATTACATTCAGCTCTGCTCCGGCTAAAGCTTTTCTCTCCTTGAGCTTTCCAGAAATCAAGCCCTTTGCGAGCTTTGTGCAGTAGAGAGGCACATTCAATTGGGGCAGAATATAAGGTAAAGCGCCAACATGGTCTTCATGGGCATGGGTTATAAAAATTGCCTTGATTTTTTCCTTGTTTTGCAGTAAATAACTGATATCCGGTATCACCAGGTCGATGCCGAGCATATCCTGTTCCGGGAACATCAATCCGGCATCGATGACAATAATCTCATCCCCGTATTCGAGGATGGTCATATTTTTACCTATTTCACCGAACCCTCCGAGGGGTATGATTCTCAATTTAGTTGTTTTTTTGTTTTTTCTCAATGTTTAAACCTCGAACATATTTAACTGTTTTGTAACGGGAGAAGATTCTTTTTTCTCTTCTTTTGCTTCGGCGGTTTTATTGTAAGCAGAAATATAGCCGGGAAGCCTGAGAAAATCAGCTTTGATGACGTCTTTTAAATTACCCTGGTGCAAAGCCGCCGCCGGATGGTACATGGCGACATACAATACGCCATTCCGTTTTTCAGCGGTGCCATGGATTTTGCTGATAGTCTTTTGCGGGAAGAACATAGCCATAGAGTAACGACCGAGAGTAACGACTACTTTGGGGTTTATAATCTCAATCTGTCTGTTCAACCACTCCCGGCAGTTAAGTATCTCCTGCGGTAACGGGTCGCGGTTAGCCGGAGGACGGCACTTGATGACATTGGCAATATAGACCTGTTGGCGGTTCAGATTTATAGAAGCCAGCAGTTCATCCAGAAATTTGCCTGCCGGACCTACGAAAGGACGCCCCTGCTGGTCTTCATGAAAACCGGGGGCTTCCCCAATGAACATTATTTCAGCGTCTTCTGCGCCTTCACCCGGCACGACCTTAATTCGGGACCGGGCAATTTCACATTTCTCACAGCACCTGATATTATCATAAAGCTCGCTAAGCGCTGACATTTTTCCCTGTATCAAGAAGTTAAAGTTTTAATCCCATCTTTTTGTTATGATAACATGGGCAATATGTCAAGTCAATTAAAGTGGTGTTCCGACCCCACTCTCCGGCAACCTCTCCGTACGCAATATTTTTATCATTTCGCGCTATGTAGTATAATCATAGGCAGTAATAACAGGAGGAACGTATAATGGACCGTCAGGACATACAGTCAGCATACGATGATATCGTAGCTCACATAGAAAAGCAGAGCGGGAAATACGAAACCTGGTATGCAGATACCACTTCCGACTGGAAAACCACTATATTCAAGGAGCATAAGGTTCCGCCTAAGGGATACTGGTGGATGGTGCGTCAGTGCTATACGCCGATTGCTGCAAAAACAGTAAAAGAAGCGCTGGTTGACCTTGGATGTAAAGGCAGTTCCAATACCGATACCGGCCGAAATGTTATCTATGTGTATGCCTATTTGATGAGCGAAATAACCAAGCAGGGTGATGAGGATGTCGAGGCTTTGCCTGCAAAAGAAACACCATCCGGGAAGCCAGCTGAACCTAAGAAATCTTAAACCGAATACTTAACGGTCAGTAATTTTAAGTCGGGGTAGCGATATCCCGGCTTTTTGTTTGTAAATTAACCCCGCCCCGTTCGGATGAATGGTTTTTATATCGTAGGGACGACCAATGGTCGTCCACCTGTATCGTCCCTGCAATGAGATTTATGTTTCGTCTTTGCGAGTCCCGACCTATCGGGACGAAGCATACCCATTGAAAAAGGCTTCCCTCGGGGGAATCTATCGAATGAAATGAGACTGATGAGGGGTAATCGTATCAAATCCCTTCTGACTCCCCTTTTCCAAAGTGGAGGAATCGGTCTTGCTCTATCCGTGAAAGATTGCTTCGTCGTTCCGATTCATCGGGACTCCTCGCAAAGACAATCTTTTTCCGTTCTTCCTGAGCCTGTCGAAGGATTACGATACGTTTAAAACAGCGAAACGATGAAGAACCCGGCCATCACCAGTATCAGAACGATTTTCATCAGGCTGCCGAAGAGGAAGCCGACAAAAGTGCCGAGCGCCGATTTGAAAGCCTGTCCGGCAGGCTTGCCGGCAATCAGTTCTCCGATAAGCGCTCCCAGCAGCGGACCGAGGATAATGCCCCACATCTGGAAGATAATAATACCCAGAAACAGCCCGATGGATGCCCCGATAATACCCCATTTGCTGGATTTGTATTTTTTTGCTCCCAGCAGCGGTGCGATGAAATCCACTAAAAGAGCAAAAACTGTAATTGCCGCAAAGACGATAACAGTGGTAAGCGAGATACGTTCCCAGTCCGTTCCAATGGCGTAGATAAACAGACCCAGCCAGGCAATGGGAATACCCGGAAGATAGGGCATGACCACGCCTACCAATCCCACCAGTATCAGGATAGCGCAAATAATAGCAAAGATTACTGTTTCCATCTGTTTTTATCCTTTGTATTTTTCAGTTGGTCGATTTTACAATTATAACAGAGACCGTTATGGCAGCAAATCACGGAGTCGCAATCGGGGCATTTCCACTTCTGCTCCTCCTTTTCAAGGAACTTCTCCATCCCATAATCCCTTATGTATTGCTGGTTCTCTATCATACTCATTCGATAGCGCTTACGGTAGCCGTCATCAAGCTTCTTTAATTTTTCACAGGGGAAATCGGGGCACTCGTAGCAGAATCGTATCTTTCTCCTGCGCAGCAATTCGCAATCTTTCTGCACGAAGCCGCATTTTTTGTTTTTCGGGCGGCATCCGATGCAATAGGAAATCTCGACTCCCTTGCTCTGCACATCGTTTTGCATGGCAAGATATCTGGTGCACAATCCGCAGTTCATGCCGCAGGGGGCGATCAGTTCCTTATCCATTATCTGTCCAGCTTTCCGAAAGAAATTCGATACAGCAGGTAATCCCAGGTATTGCCTGCCAGATTGCCCATTCGTATCATGCGCAGAATTAAATCGATAGCCTGCGCTTTTTCGTCTCCATAGACTTCCTTCAATTTATCCACCGCATCGCTGTCGGGTCGGGCGTTGGATTCAGCCCAGTACTGAGCGTAAATAAGCGCGATATTTTCATCTTCGGGGCAATTGGCGATGCTTCCCGAAAGCAGTAAATCGATTTCTTCCTGTGTCAATCCGGTTTTCAGAGCCTGCTTCGTGTGAAAGTAAGAGCAATATTTACAGCCGTTGACTGCGGTTACCGTCAGCATCAGCCTTTCCCTGAATTCGTGTGAAATAATGCCGCTTTTCATGGTTTTTCTGATTTTCCCGCTGTTTTTGGTTAAAAGCCACAAATCTTTAAAAAATTCCCAGGGATTTTTGTATGTCCTCTTTCTGAATTTCATGTTCATTACCGTCCGCAAGGAGCAGATAAAATAAACTGCTTTTGGTAATTATAGCATATGAATGGAGTGGAGGAAGCCAGACTTCGGAGGCAGAATATCAGGCGCAGTTTATTAGACATCAATCCGCGCTTTGTGCTAGCATTTCTTATGGAGTACTACAAGCTGATTCTCCCGGAACATTTGAACCACAAGGGCAAACTGTTCGGCGGCAACACCCTCAAATGGATAGACGAGTTTGCCTACATCACCGCCAGCCAGGAATTCCCCGGCAACAATTTCCTCACGATTGCGCTGGACAACGTCGTTTTCAGGAAAGCGGTATCGCTGGGTGAAATCATGCGCTTCGTGATTACCCTTAACTACCTCGGCAGAACTTCCGTCCAGTACAACGTGCGCACATTCGGTACCAGGGAAAACGATAACGTGGACGAAGTCCTCTTCGAGACCAGGATTACCTTTGTGGCTGTCGATGAGAACGGTCTGAAAACCCCGATCAAGACACGGATAGGGTGACTTAATGTTTGTTTAGCTGCTGTCGATTTAACTTTTTTAGGAGCCGATTAATTTATCAGCCTTGACAAGTTCAAACCGATTGCTATAATTAGTAATCGAAACACCTTCTCAGACCTTCTCCGGTTGCCGAGGTATTTTTAATCATTGCCAAATTACGGAAAAAATAATATTATTCTTCGGAATTAAAATTATAATTATATTTATATTTATGATGGAGGTACTATATGAATCCCGAAATGATAGAAAAAATATGGGAAAGATGCGGCGGTAAATGCGAGTGCGTTAAAGCTGCGCATAATCATCCGGGCGGTAAGTGTAATGCGGAAATTGTTAAAGAAATGCTGGATAAATCGGAAGTAGGGGGGTGGAAAATCTGCAAAATGTTCGTTGCCGGCGGCGATAATATAAATGCCTACACGGTTTATTGCAACGAATGTTACCGGCAGTTGCCCAGCGTGCTTCATAAAGAAGACCGCTTCGGTGCGTAATTACAGTTAAGTAAATTAAATAGCCACGTAATAATCAATCGGAAAATATTAAGCCCCCGGAATCCTTATGGAATCGGGGGCTTTTTAGCTTTGAAATTGGTAGCGGTCTAGCCTAAATCTTTAAATAATTCCTGTGCAGAATCGAAGGTCTCCATACGTCCGGAATTAATATCCTCATTAGCCTTTCTTTCATTATCCTGCCTTTTCTCAGCCCAGAAGTAAGCCTGGCTTTTATCTGACATTACGCTTTTCACTTGCCGACCGATATGGCAATGCGGCTGCTTATCACCTGTCCGCGTTCTGTCGGGACGTCTTGCCCATCTTCCTTTAGAGCCACTATGTGACTTTCGATTGCTTCTTTTATGTTATTCATGGTTTCATCGATGGTTTCGCCTTGAGAATAGCATCCCTGCAAAGCGGGTACTTTGGCCCAGTATCCGCCTTCCTCGGCTTGATAGATTATGACCGTGTATTCTTTCATTTCAGTAACTCCAAAAATTGCTTTTTAGTTAAACCGGCTTCGCGTAAGGAATCTATCAGAAGTCCTAGTTTTACCTCACCTGTTGAACGTAATGTAATAATTCTCCCGTTGGGCATCTTAATATTGACATGGTCGCCTTTGCCATATCTAATTATACCACCGGCTTTTTCGAATGCTTTAATGGCGTCTGCCGCTTTAAGATTTTTTAAGCTGGTCATTTTAGTTAAGAAGCATGTGAATTATTGATGTAGATTCATTATATACTTAGAAGAAATACATAACAAGATTTGAAAACAAAAAAAGCACAGACAATTAATCCGTGCTCTCTCTTTTTTGAATTTTGGTAGCGGGGGTAGGATTTGAACCTACGACCTTCGGGTTATGAGCCCGACGAGCTGCCACTGCTCCACCCCGCGTCAACACCACCCGAACAGTATAATCCTTTATAGCTTGCGATGTCAAAGTAAGCGCGGTCGACGCAACGGTCTGGGAGAGCCGGTTATTCCGTTTTGTCTTTATTTTCGGGGCGCCATTTTTTAAGGCGTTCGGCTACTTTTTGTTCGTTGCCCTGATCGCCGGGAGTATAGAATTTCTTATCCTTTACGGAATCCGGCAGGTTTTGCTGCTCAACATAGTGTCCTTCGTAATCGTGAGCGTACTTGTAGCCCTTGCCGTAGCCGATGTTCTTCATCATCGGGGTAACCGCATTGCGCAAGTGCAAAGGAACGGGGTCGTTGGAGCCTTTCCTGATTTCTTCCTGTACCGCCGAATATGCGGTATAGAGCGAATTGCTCTTGGGTGCGGTGGACAGGTAGATTGCTGCTTCTGCCAGTGCCAGGTTGCCCTCCGGCAGCCCGAGAAAATGTACTGCCTGCTGTGCCGCCATTGCCACTACCAGCGCCTGCGGGTCGGCCATTCCTACGTCCTCTGTAGCAAACCTTACCAGCCGCCTGGCAATATATAACGGGTCGTCACCGGCTTCTATCATTCTTCCCAGCCAATAGAGGGAGGCATCGGGGTCGGAGCCGCGCATCGATTTATGCAGGGCGGATATGGTGTCGAAGTGTTTATCTCCGCCTTTATCGTAGGATATCGCCCGGTGCTGGATGGTATCCTCGACGGTTGCTAAAACGATTCTGCGCCTGCCGTCCGCATCCGGCGATGTGGTCAGTGTAGCGGTTTCCAGCGTATTCAGGGCGGTGCGTGCATCGTTGCTGGACATGGTTATCAGGTAGTCCAGTGCATCGTCTGTTATTTCAACTTTATATGCCCCCAATCCTCGCAAAGTATCTTTTATGGCGCGGATGATAATGATTCTGATTTCTTCTTTTGTGAGCGGTTTCAAGACGAATAGCTGGGAGCGTGAGAGCAGGGGTGAGATAACCTCGAAAGACGGGTTCTCGGTGGTGGCGCCGATAAGTGTTACCGTGCCGTCTTCCACGAACGGGAGAATGGCATCCTGCTGTGCCTTGTTGAAGCGGTGGATTTCATCTATAAATAGGATGGTCTTTCTCCTGTTGAGCAGGCGTCTTTCCTTGGCTTCTTCGATGGTCTTTCTGAGGTCGGCAACTCCGGCGCTGACAGCCGATAGCGGGCTGAAATGAGAGGAAGTGGTGTTGGCGATGATGTTTGCCAGGGTGGTCTTGCCGCTTCCGGGAGGCCCCCAAAGCATTATCGATGGCAGGTTGCCGGATTCGATGGCGAGCCTTAAAACTCTACCCTTACCGACGATATGCTCCTGCCCGACGAACTCATCCAGCGTTTTCGGACGCATGCGCGCCGCCAGCGGCGCTTCTTTCAGCTTTTCTTTTTCAAACTCATGTTCGAACATATCCATTTTTATTACCAATCGTACATTATTAGAACTGTAGTTCTATATTATAATGATGAGCCGGGCAATATACAAGAGGTTTTTATTATTTACTTATTTTTTGCCACTGCGAATCCCGAATTATCGGGATGAAGCCATCCCTACCGTTCAACTTAATTCCTCCGCTTCGCATATGATATGAAATGCTTTGCTTATAAAAAAAGCCCATATTAAATTTCAGCGGTAGAGATTGCCGCGTCGTTCGTCCTGTTACGATCAGGACTCACTTCTCGCAATGGCAATGTTATTAAAAACGTTTCATCTGGTTCTTAATAACATTGATAAATTCTTCGGGATTGGATGTGGAAAATACGAAAAGTTTATATTTTCCGGTCTTAAGCTCGACTACGACTCTTTTATATCCGATAGTGCTATATGCCAGCGTCAGCCCTTGTTTTAATTTTGTCACGCGCACTCCCCAGCCGCCGTACACCCACCCGATTTTATCGTCTGTATATACATCGGCGATATTGGTAATCGGGGTCTCGAATTTTATCAATCCGAAGGAGGCTTTTAACTTGTACTGCGTAACGCTGATATCCAGTTTGGTCAACGTTGTTAAGAAAGCGGTTACTGCGAACATGACAAGAGCCATTATCAGCCAGAAAATTGCCGAGGCGTCCTCATCGGGTATGAAATTGCCGGACAACTGCAGGAAGAAGAATACCAGAAATAAAATACCGACTGCCCCCTCTGATATAATCAAATAATACATGAATTTAAAGCGGATGGTTTCGCCGTAGATTTCATCGTAGTCTCTCATACAATTTGTTTATCCTTTTTGACTTTTTATTTACTCCACACCCAAGAATCTTCATTTGTCCTTCACGAACCCTGCAAGACAACAAACTGTCATTGCGAGGAGTCCCGATTTATTCGGGACAACGTGGCAATCTCTACCGAATAAATTACTGTTATATACAATTATCTCTATTCGTGAAAGATTGCCGCGTTCTCCTGTGTCGTCCTCGCAATGGTAATATCAATGTTATTTATACCTCTTAACCTCGAAACGGTAAAGCTGTACTTTTTCATGCGGCATAATGCCGGCTTTGCGTCGACAGATATCGATTTGCTGCTCTGCGGTATCCACCCCCTCGAGGTCTGGCAGAAGCAGCCCTTTGCGGTAATCCTTTTCCACGATAACACCGTATTTCTTCGCATCCAGTTCGCTGATATCATTGACGGGTTCCGGTGTCGTCAGAACATCTACATTGTATTCGAGTTGCTTCAATTCGTCTGCGGTAACCGGCGAAAACCTGGGGTCGCGGGTTGCAGAACTGATGGCGTTGGATATAATTTCTTCGGCGATATTATCGTGTGCCGGCTCGAACGTTCCGATACAGCCGCGAAGCTGGTCGAATTTGTGCAGGGAAACGAAAACGCCGGCTTTTTCCTGAAAAAGGGGAGGCAGGGGGTTGGGAGTCTCTATAATCCTTCCTTCGTTGACGTATGTTTCTATAGTTTTCTTTGCCAGTTCAACCGGCTCCGAAAGGTCTTTATCCTCAGCTTTTTTGATAATTATACCTGCATATCCGACAACTCTGGCGTAATCCCCTGTCACATCAGCACTATTTTTTTGCATTACTAACTCAACTTTTTTAGCGCCGAGTTCTTTAACTGCCGCAATCAGGCTGACGGCTCCCGCATATCCGCACATAGTAATATAATATTTTTGTATACGGTTTAATAGTTCATCTTCGTTTAGCGCAAGGATGGGTTCAATTGCAAGATTGTCTTTTCCTTGTGACGATTCCAGCTGTTCGTTTCGTTCTTTATGATGCATATCACTGGAAACGATAATCATTACTTCATCTTGACTATCTTCAATAACTTTTGCTATTTCCCTGCCTATTTCTTTATAAATCGTTGCTTTTTTATAAGGGGCGATATTAATAGGTGCTATTTTGATATCAGGTTTAAAGTATTGCAAAAAGGGAAGTTGCACCTCGATTGAATGTTCAGGCGAGTCAAAAGCTGAATAGTCTTCCTGCAGGTATTTAGAGTTATTAAGAATTTGTTTTCCGATGTGTGAATTGACAGCTACTTCACCGAGTGGCGTTTTCCAGATGCCGTTAGTCATTATACTATAGGGTTTACCTATCCCCCTGTGATTAAAACCTATGATGATGCAGGTATCCTTTAAGTTTACTTTCGAGATGGTAGCTCCGGCTACGCTTCCGGAATAGACATATCCCGCGTGCGGCATTATTAATCCGATAACATCTTCTTTTACGGCATTTTTATCGACCATTTCCGATATCATCTCTCTCAATTCGGAAGGGGAATTGGGGTAAAACATACCGGCAACGGCTGCTTCTCTTATCATAACTTCACCTCACCATCTGTCCTGAAATTCAGCTTTGCTCCGCAGAAAGCGCAGTTAACATCTTTCAGTCCGAGTATCTTCGTCTGATATCCATGTCTCTGTATAATCATCTTACCGCAAGAGTAGCAGACTGTATTCTCGCTGTCGTGTCCGGGAATATTTCCGCCATAAACGAATTTAAGGCCGGCTTTTTTACCGATATAGATGGCATGTTCCAGTGATTCGACCGGAGTCGGTTGAACATCGGTCATATTATGATTCGGATAGAATCTGGTTATATGCCAGGGAGTCAGTTCTCCCAGTTCCTCTTTAATCCAGCGGGCAATGCCTTCCAGTTGAAAGTTATCGTCATTTATTTCCGTAACGATGTTGGTAACCACTTCTACGTGCATGTTCCATTTATCTTTGGCTCTTTTGGCGTTATCGAGGATGCCTTCCCATTTTGTTATATTAGCCAGCGCCTTATAAGCCTTGCCGGTAAATCCCTTAATATCGACGCGATAAGCATCCAGGTAGTGGCCGATGGTGTCCAGCGCTTCCGTGGTCATATATCCGTTGGTGACATAAACGGTATAAAGCCCGCTTTCTTTCGCCAGTTTGGCTGAATCTAGAGTATACTCGAACCAGACGGTCGGTTCGTTATACGTCCAGGCAATTCCGCGGCATTGATATTCCTTTGCCAGCATTACGGCTTCGCGGGGTAATATCCGTCTTCCCTGTAATGGGTTGTTTACACAGGATATTTCCCAGTTCTGACAACCGTCGCAGTGGAAGTTGCAGCCCCAGCTACCCAATGAGAACACGGTACTGCCAGGAAAGAAATGAAAGAGCGGTTTTTTTTCGACCGGGTCGGCGGCGACAGAGGATACCTGTGCGTAGTTGAGGTTATAAAGTTCGCCGTCTTTATTGTGATACATGCGGCAGACGCCCTTCCTGTCCGGAGCCATACTGCAATGCCACTGGCAGGTGTTACAGCGTACGCGCGCATCGGTCAATTTTTCATAGAGCAAAGCCTGATGCATAATTAACCTCAGTCTTATTATACACTATATCAAGAGCATTTTGTTTTTTAGGATGTTATCAACCAGCCGGCTTGGTTTTTGACATCGTCAATCCGAAAGAATAGTATTTTATATACTAAAAAATTTCCCCGGAAAATCGAGCGGCTTTTCTTTTTTCCGGCAACAGGCAGACAATAGTGAATCAAACAGAAAATAAGTTAAGCAAAAATGTCATTTTAGCTATCGCGGTTATGACTTCCTTTCTGACACCTTTTATGGGGTCATCGGTAATTATTGCTCTACCGGCTATCGGCAACGAGTTCTCGATGGACGCCATTTCACTAAGCTGGGTTGTCAGCTCATATCTGCTCTCTTCGGCGGTCTTTCTGTTACCAATCGGCAGGGTGGCGGATATATGCGGAAGAAAGAAGATTCTCTTACTGGGAATAATCGCTTTTACAGTTTTTTCCTTTTTGGTGGCAATTACCTCATCTACGCCGCTTTTAATTGCGCTGAGGGCTTTGCAGGGCATCGGCAGCGCCATGATATTCGGTACCGGCGTTGCCATACTTACCTCCGCTTTTCCGGTCAGGGAAAGGGGCAGAGTACTCGGTATAAACGTGGCTTCGGTCTATCTGGGGCTCTCTCTCGGCCCTTTTCTCGGTGGTATTCTCACTGAAAGCCTCGGTTGGCGCAGCATCTTCTGGGTAAACGTTCCGTTGGGTTTGATTGTAATCTTTATGATACTTTGGAAACTTAAGGGGGAGTGGGCAGAGGCAAAAGGTGAAAAATTCGATTTTACCGGTTCCTTTATCTATGGCGCCAGTTTGATCTGTGTGATGTACGGGCTATCGGTACTTCCTGAACTGTCTGCCTTGTGGTTCCTGATAGCGGGATTTCTGTGTCTTCTGGCTTTTATCCGGTGGGAGATGAAAAGCAGCAGTCCCCTTTTAAATCTGAATCTGATAAGGCGCAACCTGGTATTCGCTTTTTCCAATGTGGCGGCGCTTATTAATTACAGCGCTACGTTTGCCGTTGCTTTTTTGTTAAGCCTTTATTTGCAGTATACGCAAGGGATGAGCGCCCAGACTGCCGGTCTCATTCTCATTGCTCAACCTGTCGTGATGGCGATTCTTTCTCCGCTTGCCGGCAGGCTCTCCGACAGAATTCAACCGAGCGTAATTGCCTCTTTCGGGATGGCTTTAACCGCCGGCGGGTTACTGTATTTTAGTTTCATAAATACGGATACTCCGATGGGGGTTATAATTCTGGGGCTGGTAATCGTGGGGTTAGGGTTGGCTTTATTTTCATCACCCAATACCAATGCTATCATGAGCTCTGTTGAAAGCAGGTATTATGGAGTATCCTCGGCAATACTGTCAACGATGCGAATGGTTGGCAATATGTTCAGTATGGGAATTGTAACAGTGCTGTTTGCGGTATTTATAGGAAGGGTAGAGATAACTCCCGAATACTATGGCTCCTTTCTGCAGAGTATGAAAACGGCATTCCTTATCTTTACCGCTTTATGTCTCTTCGGTATCTTTGCATCCCTCGCCAGGGGCAGACTGCGGAGATAATACCGAATTTAGTATAAATCGGTTTTTTGGTTGCCTTCTTATTTGGTAATTTTACGTGATAAATCCTCTTCAAATAAAGAAAGATATTTAAAATTACAGGTAATTCTATTACAATAATTGTATAATAATTACCTGCAAGCAGGTCTTTACTATTGATTTTAGCTTAATCAGGGATTAATATTGGAATCAGATACTTCTCGTTATATTGTTATAACTGTCCTCTCAAAGGAGGTATTTCAGAATGTCAAAAGACAGCCGGGCTAAAGAAATAACTCAGTCTCCGATTCATAGCGCCCAAAAACATAAATCTGCTAATAAATACGAAATTTCTTCCGAGTGGTACAGAACTATGGTCAAGGGTTCGGAAGAAGGTTTTTTGCTGTTTGAAAGTAACGGGGCAATAATCGATGTAAACGAATCCCTTTGCAGTATGCTCGGCTACAGCCGTGAAGAGATGCTTTCTACAACAGTGCTCGATTACGACTTCGGTTTAAATAACAATTGTGAAAAACTGTCGAAAATGGTAGACCAATTAAAACAGCTTGGCGGGATTCATCATTTCGAGTCGCAACTGAAGTGCAAAATAGGCATCATCATCGATGTTATCGGCAGCATTCAGTATTTGGATATCGAATCCGGCCTCATATTCTGTTTTTTTCATGATGTTACCGAACATAAAATGCTGGAGCGCAAGCTTGAGGAATCGGAGAGAAAGTACAGGGAATTATTCGATGATGCTCCGATTGCATATATATATGTAGACTTCAACGGGTTTATTCGGGATAGCAATAAGGAAGCCCGGAAACTTTTGGGTTATACGCATGATGAGTTAACCGGAATCAAGATTTACGACCTGCATCCTGATGAATTGAAGGACGAGGGGATGCTTATTTTTAAACAGGCGACACAGGGCAAAATTATTCAAGACAAAGAAGTGATACATATAAGTAAGGACGGGTATAAGATTTATTGTCTGCTTTCGATTAATCCTTTAAAGAATGCGGAAGGAAAAACCATAGCTCTCAGGTCGACGCTGAAAGACATCACCTTGCGTAAATATATAGAACAGCAATTAGAGGAGAGCAAGGAATTTTCGGATAATATTATCAGGTCTATGAAGGATGGATTCTCTACTGTAAATGACAAAGGTGTGCAACTGGACGTTAACGATGCTTTTTGCCTGATGACAGGGTATTCATATGATGAATTAGTTGGTAAACAGGCTCCATTCCCTTATTGGCCGGAAGAGGAATACAGAAGTATCCAGGAAGCTTTTCAAAAAACATTAAAGAGCGAATTCGATGATTTCGAATTGGTTTTCAAGAGAAAAAACGGGGAACGTTTTCCGGTTATTGTTAGTCCCTATTATATGAAAAGACCTCGCGGAGAGATCACTTATTTTATGGCAACTGTGAAAGATATAACCGAACGAAAAAAGATGGAGAAGCAATTACAGGAGAGTAAAGAGTTTTCGGAAAAAGTTGTCAGGGTTATGAAAGATGGTTTTTCCATGTTCAATAGTGAAGGGATACTGCTTAATGTAAATGAAGCTTTATGCCGGATGACCGGATTCGAATATAATGAACTGGTCGGTCAGAAAAGACCATTCCCTTATTGGGCTGAAGAGGAATACGATTCAATAAATGCCGCTTTTCAAAAGGTATTAGCCGGTGAATCCTCCGATTTCGAACTGGTATACAAGAGAAAAAACGGCGAGCGTTTCCCGGTTCTCGTCAGTCCCTATTCGATGATAGATGCCGGTGGTAAATTCCGCTATTTCATGGCAACTATCAAAGATATCACGGAGCGTAAGAAAATGACTGAAGCTGTAAGGTTGGAAGCCGAACGGCTGAAAAGCCTTGCAGAGATTGTACAATATGAATCGGAAAGTATACAGCAGCTTCTCGATTTTACGCTGGAAGAGGCTATAAAGCTGACAAAAAGTAAATTTGGATATATCAACTTCTATGATGAAGATAAAAAAGAATTTACTTTTAATACATGGTCGAAAGAAACGATGAAAGAATGTAATATAATCGACACGCCGATGGTTTTTCATCTGGAAAATACAGGTATCTGGGGCGAAGTCGTAAGACAGTCTAAACCCATAATAGTCAATGACTTTCAAGCAAACAATCCTTTAAAAAAGGGATATCCTGTGGGACACGCGGAAATTCATAAATACCTGACCATACCTGTTTTTTTTCAGAACAGGATTGTGGCGGTTATAGCGGTAGCCAATAAAGAAACCGATTATAATGAATCGGATACCCAGCAGCTTATTTTGTTGATGGATTCGGTTTGGAAGGCTGTGCTGCGTAAACGGGCTGAAGAAGAGTTAAAAAATCAATTACAGAAAAAAATGGAATATACCCGGGCACTGGTACACGAGCTTAAGACACCTTTAACATCATTACAAATTGCCAGTGACATCCTCTGTGAAATTGCCACGGCAAGCCCTTATCTGGATGTTTCCAATAATATCAGCCGCAGTGTAAAGCAGCTCTCCAAGAGGGCGGATGAATTACTGGATATTGCCAGGGGCGAAATCGGATTGCTTAATTTAAGGTATCGTAAGGTTAACCTTGAAGCTTTTTGTGCCGGAATTAAAGAAGAATTAATCCCGATAGCAAGTAAAAAGGGCATTTCTCTGGAATGCAATAAAGATATCGATATTGCTTCCGTAAAGATGGATGACGAACGCATATTGCAGGTTATCTATAATCTTTTTGATAATGCTTTGAAATTTACCCCCAGAGGGGGAAAAATCGTGATGTCGATTACAACCGATAAGGATAATATATTTATATCGGTTAAGGACAATGGGTGCGGAATCAGTAAGGAGAAAATGGAAAACCTGTTTAATCCCAGAAAAACCTCTCCCGAGAACAATCAGAGGTTTAGCGGTCTCGGAGTAGGGCTGATATTATCTAAAATGCTGATCGAATTGCACGGTGGAAATTTGCGGGTTGAAAGTGAGATGCACAAAGGGTCCACTTTTATGTTTTCGCTGCCGCTTCATGTCCATAAACAGGTTGAGTCGCAATCTTAATCTGTAATGATTAAAGGAGGAAAGAGATGAGAGTTCTTATAATCGAAGATGATGAAAATATTGTAGAATCGCTGTCACTCTCTCTGAGAATGCGTTGGCCTGATGTAGATATTTCTTCAGCCGGAATGGGAGAAGAAGGTTTGCAGTTGGTTGAAACATTTTCCCCCGATATCGTAGTACTGGATTTAGGCTTACCTGATATAAACGGTTTTGAAGTCTTGAGGCAGGTAAGGATGTTTTCCGATGTTCCGATAATTATACTTTCGGTTTTAGGGGATGAGGACGATATCGTCAGGGGATTGGAGATGGATGCCGATGATTATATCGTCAAACCGTTTAAAAAAATGGAGTTTCTGGCAAGGGTAAAATCACTGGTGCGCAGGAAAAATATTCCCGTCGATCTGACCGTCTACGAGCGGGGGAATTTCAGGGTTTTTCTGTCGTTGCACCATTTATATTACAATGAAAACAAAGTGACGCTGACAAAGAGCGAGTGCCTGATATTCTATAAACTTATCCAGAATGCCAATACGGTGGTTACATACTCCAGTATTGCACGGGAACTCTGGGGAGATGAATATCCGGGTTCGATAGAAGCTATCAGGGTGTATGTACAGAGACTGCGCAGGAAAATAGAGGAGATTACCGGTCATAGCGACTTCATCGAAACCAAATCGAATATGGGCTATACCTTTAATTTACAGGAATAACCTTTAAATAATATCTTTAATAACCGGTTTTTAAGTCTTTCTACCGCCGATCGGTAAAACAGGTTTCTGCATTATATTTGCTTAATATAATCGCTTCATTTTCCCGTGGCTGTAACTAATGTCATTATGGTTACTCATCTGTTAGAAACGATCATAACTCGTAAAGAATCAATCTGTTGTTCCATCTGTAAATCCTATTCACTTCTTATTCACGATAAAATAACAATACTGTAATACGTACAGTTCATTTTGTTATGCGGATTGTTACGTCATTATAGTATCCTCCTAATTAACAGATTACCGCTTGATTTCCCCGATACATTAATTTATTTACTGGCGTTTGGTTATCGATACTTATAAGGATGGGGGAATGGATGTCTTGATTATCGAAGATGACCTCGAGGATAGGTGCAGTATTGAAGGTATTTTCAGTGAGCATTTGCCTGATTTTAATGTAATCACCGATTCGGGCTGTAACTGTCTGGATATTTTAAAAAAGAATAACCCTCATCTGGTTGTATTAAGTCTCAATATATCGGGCATGGATTGTATGCGGGTAATAGAGAAGATGCGCAATATTTCCGATGTTCCGATTATTGTACTATCGGAGAGGGGCTGTCCTGAAATGATAAATGCTCTCGAGGCGGGGGCAAGCAGTTGTATGAGAAAACCTGTTAATCATCGTGAATTTGTTGCCAGGGTGGGAGTGTTGTTTCGGGGCGGAAATCATGATTAGCGTTAATTAATTATTATGTGCAAGGAGGTGATGAATAGTAGAAAATAATTAGGGAATGAATAATTAACCTTGATTTATTAAAAGGAGGAATATGTGAATAAGGATCAATCAAAACAACCACGTAATGAAGAAAAGAAACAAACAGGCGAAGTCACCAGGAGAGATTTTCTTATCGGTGCGGGTACTGTAGTTGTCGGCGGAGCTGTAGGCGCCGGATTACTTTCCAGTTGCAGCGGCGGCGAAACAACAACTGTTACTACCACGAAAACGGTTCCGACTACAGTTACGACTACAGTAGGCGGCAGCGGTGCTGTCACCGTTACCGAAACTACAACAGTCGGTGGCAGCGGCGCTACAGCCACAGTTACGCAGACGGTAACGCAACCGGGCGGTGGCGGAACAGCTCCTTATCTTGAGCCGGAAGAAACCATTGCGCTGTATAACCACAGCGGGCTTACTGCCGCCGAAGTTAAAAACGGAAAAATCGTCAGGAGCAGACCCTGGCATTTTGCCGATGGCATTGAGCCCTTCTCGATTACGGCACGCGGCCAGACCTTCCAGGCTCCCATGAAAACCCCGGTATCCAGTTTCGTAATGACTTATTACAAGAGACAGGATTCACCCAACAGGATTCTTTATCCCATACAAAGGGTTGACTGGGAACCCGGCGGTGACCCTGCAAAAATCAATGCGCAGAACCGCGGCAAGAGCAAATACAAGAGAATTACCTGGGATGAAGCGGCAACCATCATTGCCAACGAGTTGAAGAGAGTCGCCGATAAATACGGCCCTTCAGCTATCAGCGATGTTTATTCCGGTGGGCATAACGAACCGAAAAATGTAACCAACAGTGCCGGTATTCATACCAACTTCATGCAGTACTGGGCTCTTTCCGAATACGGCGAACCCATCACCGAACATCACGGTGCCGCTACCACTTCCGCCGGCGGGCAGTTGGGCGGCAGATATGTCTGGGGACATGACTACGAAGGCAACCCGAAAACCCACGATATATCCGAAAACTGTGAAATGCTTTTAGGCTGGTGCTGCGATTCCACAAAATCATGGATACAAGCTTACGGAACGACTCAGCAAATGGTTCACAAATGGTGGAACAAAATCGGTATCAAGCAATTACACATCGACCCCCATTTGACTCACACCGGTGCGCTCTATGCCAGCAAGTGGATTCCCCTGCATACAAGAACAGACGCTGCTTTAATGGCGGCAATCGCCTATGTCTGGTTTAGCGAAGATACCTATAATAAGGAATATATTGCCACCCATGCCTACGGTTTCGATAAATGGCAGGCCTATGTTATGGGAACCGACGCAGAGGGCGTCGCCAAGACTCCCGAATGGGCGGCGCCGATTACCGGCGTTCCCGTATATACCATCAAAGCCTTGGCCCGTGCCTGGGCGAGCAAACCAACCTCGATAATGAACGGACGCAGAGGCGCCGGTTGTTGCAGGGGTGTGTATGCCGAGGGTTCCACCAGGATGTGGATTTACCTTTTGGGCATGCAGGGATGGGGAGGCCCAGGTGTATGTTATATCGGTATGTATGACGACATCATCCAGGGTTCGGCGCCGAAAAGTACTTCGGTAACCACCCAGCGTCCCAGCACAGATATTACCAACAAGCAGGTTGCTGAAACGGGCGTCAGGCTCAGCGGCAACGACACCGACAGGCAGTTCGTTCCCAGAGACCTTATCTGGAAAGCAATTACTGCTCCGCCCGTCGAGTGGTGGTCTACCGGCGACCAGTTCAACAAGCGTACCTATCCTATGGAAGGCAAATCGGAAATCCATATGATATGGGGTGCCGGTTTTGCTTATACCGGCAGTCGTGGCGCCGGCTTCAAGAACCTGGCGGCGCACCGCAGCCCCAAACTGGAATGCATCGTCGGCGCCAATATGTTTATGGAAGACGGTATGTGCATGTGCGATATCATTCTGCCGATAGAGGTTATCACTGAAACGGAAGATATATTCAGCGTCAGCGATACGGCTGCGCACCTTGTGCTCCAGAAAAAATCATTGACCACCAGAGGCGAAGCCAGGAGCGATTATATGGCTATTAAAGCGGTCGCCGAGAAACTCGGTTACGGCGATAAACTCAACGACCGCGGTGCCGATGATACCCCTGCGGCGCGTATCAAGGCTTCCTACGATGCGGCTAATCTTGCTGATTCCATCAGCTGGGAAGACTTAAACGAAAAACTGGTCTGGAGCCAATCCAGGAAAACCGACTGGAAGGAGGCTCCGGCAGCGAGCAGAGGTTTCTACGATGACCCCGGCAAAAACCCGCTTCGTACGCCGTCCGGGCTTCTGGAATATGAATCCCAGCTGTTACTTGAAAATCATCCCGATGATAAGGAAAGGCAGCCGACAGCCAAATTTATACGCGGAGGCCCGGCATCAGAGGGATGGACGCATGATGAAGACAGGCTGCTCAGCGCAAGAGCACAGGATTATCCCTTGACTCTTAATGTCAGCACCCGCAGATGGGGCAGGCATTCTCAGCATAGCGATATCCCCTGGACCAGGGAAATTAAATATAAAATAGGTTTCGATGGTTACGCCTATTCGGAATGCTGGATTAACCCCGTCGATGCAGAAGCCAGAGGCATCAAAACCGGTGATTTGATTAAACTCTACAACGACAAGGGTATTGTTCTGGCTATTGCTGAAGTTTGCGAAAGGGCAATTGCCGGCGATATCTACCTGGAAAAAGCCGGCGGCGGTGACTTCATTGACATTGCCTCCATTAACAGGGGCGGTAACGGCAACTGTATCAGCCCGGATTGGGTAATGTCTTATCGTTGTTACGGTATCCAACCAATCGGTTTCTTGATTGAAGTTGCCAAGGTCAGCGGCGAAGAGTATATGGAGTGGAAAGAGATGTATCCCGAAGCCTTTGAGAGAAAATATGATCCGAAGTACGGCCCGATCTTTGAGGGCTGGGTAGAAGGAGGCAATTAATGGCTAAAGTATTTATTAATGATGTTGCAGAGTGCGGCGGATGTTACAACTGTCAGGTAGCCTGCAAGGACGAGCATTGCGGTAACGACTGGTCTCCCTATGCCAAACCGCAACCGGTTTGGGGGCAGTTCTGGTGCAAGCTGAATGAACATGTTCGCGGTCAGGTTCCCAAAGTCAAGGTAGCATATGTTCTTACGCGGTGCAATCACTGCGATGATGCTCCGTGTATCGAAGCCTGTCCCGACACCGCCATATCCAAGAGAAATGACGGGCTGGTGTGGATAGAACCGGCAAAATGCAGCGGCTGCAAGTTATGTTTAGACGCTTGCCCTTATGAGTCGATCTACTTCAATGAAGATTTGAAGCTGGCTCAGAAGTGTACCGGATGTGCTCATCTTCTCGACAGGGGCGGTCCTATAGATGAACCCAGATGTGTCGATGCCTGTGCCATGTCAGCCCTGATGTTCGGCGAGGAATCGGCTTTTAGCTCCGAGATAAGTCAGGCTGAGGTGTTAAAACCGGAAGAAGGCACTAATCCGAGGGCTTACTATCTTAACCTGCCCAAGAGATTTATTGCAGGTACGGTATATGACCCGTCTTCAAATGAGGTGGTAATAGGCGCTACCTGTACCCTTTCCGGAGCCGGAAGCGGTACTGCTACCACAGATGAATTCGGCGACTTCTGGTTCGAAGGATTGGCAGTAGGCGCTTTCTCACTAAAAATTGAGAAAGATGGCAAATCTCTGACTAAAGACAATATCAGTACAGAGGAAGATGTCAACGTGGGAGACCTGGCGCTATCCTAACAGAATCTGGTATACAATCACTCCTTGATATATAATTGATTGTATGGAACATAGCAGAGGGTGGGAATAATTATTATTAAACCTGCCCTCTGCTAACCTGTAAAAAAAGAAAAGGAGAAAAGTTATGAGTAAAGCTAGACCCTGGATATTTCGGGCTTTAGTTCTGGCGGCTGCGGCGTTCTTCCTTTATTCATGGTTTCAACCATGGTGGACGGCTTATGTTGTAGAACTTAAAGTTACTGCCATAAACATCTATGCTTATGGTCTTGAATCGTTTATTCCTGATGAGTATAAAATCTGGATATCGGGTTATGACTCAACTATGCCGGCGTGGTTTACCCCGTTCATGTGGGTATATCTGGTGATATGTATGCTGGTTCTTGCCTTCAGCCTTTTTGCAAAAAGTGAAAAGGGGATTAGCCTTGGCAAGCTCAGAATATCGCTGCCGACGCTGCTTATTGCCGGTGTCGGCCTTTCTGTAATCGGTGTTTGTGTTATCGGCATCATGGTTATACAGATGAATCTGGTAAACTTTTATGACGCGCCTTTAAACGGCACCATTACCGTAGATATGGGTGATCCGTACCAGAGCGATGTGGATACATCTTTATTAACAGGTTATTATCTCCTTATCGCAACCGGCGCCGTGCTGTTAGTCCTGTCTATACTGCGGCAGTTCATTGTCGGTAAAAGTAAATAAGAATAAACTATAGCTAAAACACTATCGTAATATGTAGGCTACTTTATTGGAAGCAATTCCTCTGGGTAGCCTATGTATGCGTCTAAAAATGCATTTCCGAGGAAAGTTAGGAAGCAAATGAGCATTTCGGGATTTATGATAGGCACGGCTACGGGGCTTGGAATACTGACATATTATCTAACTATGTATCTGGTTAGCGTACTGGGCATGAATACGGTCGGTTACTGGTCTTTCTATTTCCCGATATTTGGCTGGCTCAACTGGATAAATATTCTCTTTGCCTCACTTGGTCTGATTCTTAGCTTTATGGGTGCAATTAAGGGCAAAAAGCGTCTTTTTGGAATAGCCGGTATTATATTATGCGTGTGTATAATATTGATAAGCGTAATGGATTTACCTTTACCTGATGTACACTGGACTCATGGCGCAACGCCAGACACCGGAAAAGGCTTTTAATACTATTTGATTATACAAGTAGTGCATATGCTTTCGGGGGAACAAGTTGAGATTACCGAAAAAGAATTATTATTTCTATATCGTATATCTGCTGCTTTCTTATGCTTTCCTGGCGATTGCTTTTACGAGCTATATAATCTGGTTTATTATACCGAAAGGCGAAGGGTTAAATGATTCCGGATACTGCGATGCGAGATTAACG
>JAQTUQ010000066.1 GCA_028707255.1 Dehalococcoidales bacterium | reverse complement strand
ATCATTCCGGTAACCGCCGCAGCTAATCCTAATCCCCAGTACTTTCTCTTGACCGAATATACCCCGCCAATGATAGACAACACCCCGATTAATAACAGGGTTATCCCGAATATTCCGCATATTAAAATAAACAAACCGATCTGACCATCGGGATTATTTATAACTGTTACCATCGTTGCTTTCACACCCATAACAATAGCTATTATTATAAGTAAGGTTCCCCATATTAATCCAAAGACCCCGGAAATGATGGAAAGTATCCCGGATACCTTACCTTTATTCCCCATCGCTACCTCACTTAATACCAGTTATTTTAATTGGTTAGACCGGACATCAAGGTCGGGTTACCGGTTGTGTTGCAGCCGTACGGTTAAATTCTTCCTTACTCATTGCTATCATTATAATTGCGGCGATACCGCAGGGAAAGAAGGTAATCGTACCGGAAATTGCTGCGGCAAGGCCTAATCCCCAGTATTTTTTCTTGATAGCGTAAACGCCCCCGATAATACCCAGTATACCCAATAACACAAAAAACCCGCCCATTACTCCGTAAATTAAGGCGAAGACATTCGAAATATTCTGAAAATCAAAGAGGACAGTCGGCTCCATCTCATAAAATCCACCAAACATCGCACTCATCATGAATATCATCAACACCATATAGCCGGCCGCCAGTAACCCAAAAAACCCCGAAACAATGGATAAAACCCCGGCAACCAGAGATTTATTTTCCACCGTTACCTCCTTTTAAACAGTTTTAGCTGAGGGCACGTAAGATGACCGGAGATTTTTAATAGTTTATGCATCTTTTTTATTTCCCGAAATATTAATTATCGCTATTTTACCACTTTGTATAACTTTCGCCTAGAGTGTCTTAACCGCCTAACGGTACTTTTGTGTTTTAAGGCCGGAAGTCATAAAATGATACGTATGTTTGAAAGAGGCCAGCCCAAGCCCGGCGATGTTGCAGTACACATCGAACGGCCGATTAAACTGCGTCGCGTCCTGGGGATACCCGGTCTGTACAGTGCAGCCTACGGCAACGTAGGTTCTTCAATATACTACGCCCTGGGTGTGGTTGCCATGTCCGCTCTGGGTCTGACACCCGCAGTACTCGCGTTTTCCGGTATCTTATTCCTTTTTACCGCCCTGACCTATGCCGAGGGAGCTACGATGCTTCCGGAAGCCGGCGGTTCGGGAGCCTTTGCCCGCCGTGCTTTCAATGATATAGTCAGTTTCGGCTCGAGCTGGGTACTGATGCTTGATTACCTGGTTACCATTGCCATTTCCGCTTTCTCCGCCGCCAACTACCTCGGGCACTTTTTCCCCGATTTAGCCCATCCCCCCTATAATATCTTCACGGCCATTATCATTATTGCCGTTTTTACTGCCATCAATATTACCGGTATCAAAGAATCCGCCCGTCTGAACGTAATCATGGTCGTTTTCGGTATTATCACCCAGGTTGCCATAGCGGTAGTCGGTGTGATGTTGATAATCAATATCCCCACGTTGATTCAAAATATCCACTGGGGGGTTGCCCCGACGATGCAGCAACTGCTTTTTGGTCTATCGATTTCTATGATAGGCTATACCGGCATCGAAACTGTAGCTAATCTCGGCAGCGAGACGCGCCAGCCGGGTAAAAAAATACCGCGTACGGTGATTCTGGTATTCGGAACCGTATTTTTAATCTATATTTTTATGTCGATGACCGCTTTGAGCGCTTACCCGGTATATCAACTGGATAACCAGTGGGTTACCGATATCTCACAAAAGTTCCTGAACGACCCGATTATGGGGATAACCCAGGCATTTCCGGAAAACATCAGGAACATCTTCAGCTATTTCGTCGCCTTCCTCGCCGTAGCTATTTTACTCATTGCCACCAACGCGGGCATCATCGGAGCCTCAAGATTGACCTATTTCATGGGTTTGAGGCAGCAGTTACCGTCATTTATCAGTTCGGTAAGTGCCCGCTCCAGGGTACCCATGAGAGCTCTTATCATCATCGGCATACTGGCGGGAGCGCTGGTAACGGTCGGGCAGGTAAGCATTATGGCAGACCTGTATGCCTTCGGGGCCATGCTGGCATATACGATGGCCCACGTCTCTATTATCGCCCTGCGGGTCAAAGAGCCGGGACTGGCCCGGCCGTATAAAATGCCCTGGAACATCAAAATAGGCGGCAAAGAAATACCGGTTATGGCTGTTCTCGGGGGCATGGCGACCGCTACTACCTGGTTTATCGTGGTCTGGACGCACGAGTACGGACGGATTGTCGGTTTCGGCTGGCTCATAGTCGGTCTGATAATTTACGTATTATACCGTGCTATCACTAAACGGCCGATTTTCGGGAAAATCGAAATCAAGACCCGGGTGAAAATCCGGCGGTAAACGCCCTATGCAGCAGATTCGGCTAACTCGATTAAAATACCGTCTTTATCCCGGATAAATAGACTTTTATTACCCCGAGAAATGATTTTGACATCGAGCTTTTTCAGTTCCGCCGTAGTTTTATTTATATCCGTTACACCCAGGGTAAGATACTTATTCCCCGGTGTCTTTAAATCGGTAGCCGGGTTGAGCCGTTCCGGAGGTACCGGTTTTGCTCCCGGAGTTTCAAATATCTCCAGACAAAAATTGGGGGCTTTCAGCCAGGTAACTTTAAATTTTCCCGCCGGTGTCGCAATCTCATCGGTATGGCTGAGGGTGAAACCCAGGACAGAACCATACCATTTTACGGCTCTTTCCATATCGGTAACCGAAACCGCAATGTGGCTCCACGTTTTAACGGGTATGGGGTAGGAACCCGGTTCTTTTTCCGGGACGGTTTT
>JAQTUQ010000065.1 GCA_028707255.1 Dehalococcoidales bacterium | reverse complement strand
CTAGTAATCGATAAGATTAAACAGCATATCCTGACACAGGAAAACCTGACGCAGTTAGTTAAGCTGGTTAACGAGGAAATGGACCATTCCTCACAGTAATACACAGATGAACTCGCCTCAGTCGAAAAAGAAATGCAGGATACGAACAATCGTCTCGGGCGGTTGTATGATGCTATTGAGACGGGCAAAGTATCATCGGGATATTTACCAAGCTGTAAATGCATTTTATAAATAATAGTTTTATCTATTGAGTCGGATACAAATTCGTTGCCGGTAAAAAATTTAAAATAGATTCGCTTGACAATAATAGTCATTCGCACTTAAAATGTTTAAATATATATAATAGTTTAAGGAAAGATAACTAATGAGGAAAGAACTTATCAATCGAATAATAGAGCAACGGCGTGAGGTAAACCGGGTTGTTAGGGACAGGACGGCGGTATCCTGGGTAGAGTTGAGTCTAACTATTCCTCAACTTAAAAGCCTTTTTTATATCTCGCGGCACGGCAAGATAAAGATATCAGGTTTGGCGTCGGGCATAAAAGTAACGCCGGGAAACGTAACCGGTATCGTCGACCGCCTGGTGGAGCAAAAACTTCTGGCCCGGGAACAGGATTCTAACGACCGGCGTATTCTCTGGCTGACGTTAACCGCTCGGGGAAAAACACTTATTGACGAACTCCGCGAAGGGAGTGCGAACGAATTAGCGAAAATTCTGGAAAAGTTGAGCGAGGCAGAACTAAACGACGTTTTTCATGGTTTTGAACTTCTAGCAAAAGCCGCCAGCAGTTTCCATGAGGAACAAAATGGTGAAGACGAATAAAGTAAACAATCAGGTTAAACAACACGGACATCTTAAGGCCGTAAACCGTATGTCATTCGAGGTGGAAAAGGGGGAAATATTCGGTTTGCCGGCCGGTAAAACGACTCTGAGAAGATGTACTTTAACATCAATAAAGCCTACCTCGTTATTGATGTAGGGGTATTGCTCTTATTCAGGCGTATAAGTAAGGCCGCATTATAAGGCGTATTCAGGGAGTATCAATTTAATATGATTCCTTATCTAGTCTTCATAGTTGCCAGTTGTGTTATGTTATTTAACGGCATTAGTGCCAGTGCTATATCGGTCGCTTTTCCTGATATTACCGCTTCGTTTAATACATCCCTGGTAGTATCCGGCTGGATACTGAGCAGTTTCCAGGTAGTATCTACGGTCTCGATGGTAATCATGGGAAAAGTAAGTGATGTTATCGGGCGAAAGGCTACCTTCCTTATTTGTCTGTCGTTAATTATTGCCGGTTCTCTCTGTGCCGCCCTCTCGCCGAATATACAATTGCTTATATTTTCCCGCGTACTTCAAGGTCTCGGCGGTGGAGGCTTCATTCCGTCTGTAGTGGCGATAACCGCCGAGCAATTTCCCAATAGCCGTCAGAAAGCGATTGGACTGAGCATGAGTATTTTCCCCATAGGGCAAATTATCGGCCCTAATTTGGGCAGTTGGTTACTGTCTTCTTTCGGTTGGCGTTCGATATTTTGGATTAACGTGCCTTTAGGGCTGGTGGCTATTATCTTCATGTCGCTGTTATTGCACCGGCAGGAAACCAAAAAAGCGTATATCGATTTCACCGGGGCAGGTCTATTTACCGGGGCCTTATTTGCTCTTATGTTCGGTATATCCGAAATCGGTATGAAACATAATACGATATTATCATGGGCGACAGTCGGGCTGTTGTTTGCGGTTTTCATTATCCTTATCGGCCTATTTTTAAGGCATGAAATTAAAAGTAAAGAACCCATTATCGATATGGAAGTCTTGAAGAAAAAACCGTTTGTTTCGGCTAATATTTACAACTTTATATTTGGGGTTTGCATGTTCGGTTTGAGTGCTTTTATACCTCTCTATGCCGTCTCGGTCTATCATATGTCGACCTTCGAGAGCGGTATAGTACTCGCGGCCCGGTCCGTCGGTATGATTCTGACATCATTTATCTCCAGTTTTTTCCTGGTGCGCTGGGGTTACCGTTGGCCGATGCTGATAGGCACTTTTCTTCTTGCTATCGCCTTTGCCCTGTTAGGTTTGCAACCGTCGCACTTTAACTTACTGGGAATAACCTTCGGAGAACTGCTGGTTATTTCTCTTATCGTCGGACTTTCGGGTATCGGGATGGGTATTGCCTCTCCGGCGGCTAACAATGCCTGTATAGACCTTATGCCGACGAAAGTCGGGACCATTACCGGAGTAAGGGGTATGTTCCGTCAGGCCGGTGGTGCTATCAGCATCGCAATTATAACTTTAATTCTGGAGTCTTCCGGTTCCATCGCCCGCGGCTTTGACCTGACCTTTATCGGCATGTCGATTCTGACTCTGATAACGGTCCCTTTTATCTTCGGCATGCCCGAGAGAGTTTTAACTCTACACTCTAAAACACTTTAAAATCATTCTTCCGGGTAATTATCTTTTTTGGCTGAAGGTTAAATGTTGATTGTGTCGAGAACCTAAACGGTTATCGCTATTAGCTAATCTTCAGTTTATTTAAAGGTTAAATTTCCTAATACAAAACATACAGAGGCCTATTTGTATCCAAGAACAGGAAAATGCCGGGAAAAAAGATTATAATGAAGCCGGTAACACCCGATAATAGAAAGAGAGTATACCTACGTCATTTAAGGATTTTTCCAGATACCAAATCAGGAAACTGCTGACAAAAGAGAGCAGCATGATTCTGTCCGACCGGGTTCCCGGTCACGATAGCCTTGCAAGAAAATTCCAGGATATCGGTGAGTTCGGGCTTTACCTCCATATCCCGTTCTGTAAACAAATATGCCCGTACTGCCCTTACAACAAGGAGCTTTATCAGCCCGAGACGGCGGCAAGATACACCC
>JAQTUQ010000039.1 GCA_028707255.1 Dehalococcoidales bacterium | reverse complement strand
TTTAACTAAATCCTCAGGTTAGACAGACAGCTTTCCCATTATGCATTTAACTTCAGGGTCGTTTAATTCGATATCTTCCAGGTCGGTTAGTCCGGTAATCATTGCCAACATTTCATAGCCGCCTTCCAGAATATAGTATATGGTTAGAGGAAAGAAAGTAAATATAAAATCGTTGAGTTCTTTGTAATAAAATGACTTATCGAATACCGCCGAAGTCTGGGTTTTATAAATGTTAGGTGTATTAGCGCTCGATTTGGCGCACCATTCACTCGGAGAAGAGGAAACAGTGCCCACACATAAATACGGGCGAACCTCATAGATAGAACACGCACCGTCTACCAGAAACGGACAGGCAATATCCTGGTCCCGGTAACGGTTCGATTCTGTGCTAAAAGCCATCTCTTCTTTCTGTCCGGCGCCCTGCGCCCCCTTTTCGTACCACAGCCGGGCGCAGTTTTTAAAGATATCGCCATTTTTGCTCAGCTTCTCACGCCATTCGGTATAATTTTCAATATAAGCATCGTAAACACTTTTATTGTTATAAAGATAATATACGATGGCTTCGCATTCCTGAATATTGGCATGCATATAAAAATGACAGCAGTAGTCGCAACCTTTATGGCAGGTTATCTTTTGCCCGTTTTTTTTCACCGCTTCCAACTGGCTATCCTGAATCTCTTTTATAATTCCCTGCTTCTTTTTAATAAATTCGATACAAAAATCGCGCCTTTTTCTGCCGATTTCTCCGGCGTAAGCAATTTCTTTATTGAGCAGAAGAGGATTAATAGCCGGTTTTTCTTTTGACATATGCGCACCTGTCTTTAGAAATATCGTATATTACACAAATAAGTTACTATATTTGATGAGGAATTACAAATCCGAGCGGTTAAATGCTTGAAAATAACATACATTTCGCTATATAAATGACTGCTTACGATTACAACCATCGGTTGACCTGGTTATACACCTATGTTATACTTACTGTTAGTAGTGATAATTAATAGGTATAATGCTTTATAAGCTGATAATGGAGTATTCATGAAGACACTCAAAATAAACTTTACAGTCCCTGAAGACGTCGCCGAGGAGTTGAAATCTCGCGTCAGCAAACGCAAGCGCAGCGCCTTTGTGACCGCAGCCGTTGCTGAAAAGCTTAAAAAGCTTGAAGAGGAGCAACTCAGGCAGTCACTGGTGGAAGGGTACCAGGTAAGGCAAGCTGAGGATGTCGAGGTTAACCTGGAGTGGGATGAGGCTACATTGGAAGAATGGCCGCGATGATAGAAAACAGTAAGCCGGAGTTTACTTATGAGAGAGATTTCCCCAGCTATGGTGATATTTATGAGATAAATCTCGACCCGGTCATCGGAGCCGAAACCGACAAGCGTCGCCCGGCGCTGGTCGTTTCTAACGACATCAGTAACGAGTTTTCGCAGACAGTTACCATTCTTCCCATAACCAGCCAGCCAGCGAAAAAACAATACCCCTTTGAAGTTTTCGTTCCCGGGAACACTGCCGGACTTATGGGCGATTCGCGCATCAAGGCTAATCAAATTCGGACTGTAGACAAGCGTCGTATAGCAAGCCACATAGGCTCGTTACCGGCAGAATATCTTCCCAAAGTGGAAAAAGCCTTGAAAATCCACCTGAATATGAAATAATTGGTAGCGCATACGGGATTCGAACCCGTGATCTCATCCTTGAGAGGGATGTGTCCTAGGCCACTAGACGAATGCGCCTTGTGAAAACGTTGCCGGACAGTGAAAACCAATCGGTAAAAAGCAACATAATAGCTTATTATATCAAGGGCTTTTTGTCAAAGTTAATCAGCTATAAAATACCACAGCAGGGGATAGTTTACATAACTATCAGAACTGGCTGTTGATATCCAGCTGTACTCCCGATTTGGCATAATAACGCCAGATTTTTAAGAGGCTGTTCTCGTGCATGTACATTGAAAACGACATAACGAATTTTTCATCGACAGAATCCAGTTTGGTAATATCGACCCAGTATTCCAGCTTAATTACTTCATTGGTTTGGGTATTCATATCCAGATACTTGATAACAACATTATTTTCCCCGAAACCTATCTCGCGGTTGTACAGGTTTACATACGTTCCTGAAGGGTCGTCATAAAGAAAAGATTCGGAAGGCACGATGTTATCAAAACTCATAGCCAGCGATGTTATCTTATGATTATCCTTAGGATGGATATTGACGGTAATATGAGCTAAATCAGCGCTTATTTTTTCAATAGCAAAATCGACTATTATCGCTTTATCATCGTTATGTATGTGGAAATAATATTCATATCTGTCCTGATTAAGATATACGGTTGAATCTGCCTTCATCTCCTGCGTGGTATAAAAAACACTATCGGAAAAAGCCGTAAACAGCAGCACCATCAATAAATATCCGGCTATTATTACAGATATAAGTTTCCACTTTTTACTCATAATTACCCCTTGATTTCATCGGCTATAATAATTGTCAATATTATAGCATTGTTTAATAATCCTGTAATAATAAACGAAATGTAGGACGATATGTTACTATTAGATATTAAAATTATATATTCGGAAGAATGGGTGTCCGGGTATCGCTATAGTAATAACAGTTCTGCTAAAATAATTGAGATAGATATGAGTGGAAATAACGAGAAGAACTGAAACAGGAGGGTGAGCGGTGACGGAATGCGATTTCGATTCTACCGGTAATAATATAGAGCAAATCACCGGCTATGAACCTCGCCTGATTCCCGATGAAGGTTTATCCGTAAGGATAAGGCCTATCAACCTGAATGATTCCGATGCCTGGATTATCTTTGTAAACGGGCTCAGCCCGTACAGTAAATTCTATCGTTTCCATCATATTATCAAGGATGTGTGCGCAGAAGATGCGCGACCTTTCTGCTCTATCGACTACAAAAACTCTTTTGCATTGATAGCTGAATTAGTGAAGGATAGCTGCTTCGAAATTATAGCTGTCGGTCGTTATACCCGCATAAACGAAAGCCCGAATGCCGAGTTTGCCATTGTTGTCGATGACGACTTTCAGAGGAGAGGTATCGGCGTCGAAATAATGAAGGACCTGGCAAAAGTCGCCGGCAAGAACGGCATTACAACCTTTGAAGGTTACACTTTAATCGAAAACTTCGAAATAATAAACTTCCTGAAAAAATGCGGCTTCGATTTAAGAATCATACAGAGGACCGGTATGCGGCATATCTCATTTTCGACTGATAAAATGGTCGGGGTGAGAGGATTCGAACCTCCGACCACCTGAACCCCATTCAGGTGCGCTACCTGGCTGCGCTACACCCCGATACAACTAAAATATACTATCATAACTGAGCTTTAGCCGCAACTCGAATTGTTTTACAGCATCGGTAAATTAGAACAATTTTAGATTGTATGTTAATATTATATATAAGATTTACGTATCACCGCCTTATGCAATAAAAATGGTGTTATTATGGCAAAGATAAGAGAAGTGCGCGTTATTCCCGACCCGGTACTCAGGCAAAAAGCCGTTAAGGTGCCTGAGATAGATAAGTCTATAATTCAACTTGTAGACGATATGATATTGACGATGCAAAAAGAGGACGGGGTGGGATTGGCGGCACCGCAGGTCGGCGTGTCCTTGTGTGTTATAGTTCTTCAAATGCCCGACCAGGAACCATTCTGTATCATCAATCCGGAGATTACAAAACGCAGCGGGGAAGTGGAATTAATGGAAGGATGTCTCAGCGTTCCCGGTTACCAGGGCGAAGTTATAAGAGCAGTTTCTATAGTTGCCAAAGGATTGAACCGCAAAGGTGAAAAGATAAAAATCAAGGCAAGCGGGTTGTTGTCGCAGGCAATTGAACACGAGACAGACCATCTGGACGGTATACTTTATATAGACAGATTAGAGAGCGAGGATAAGCTCTACAAAATTGAACCACAAACTGCTCAAAAAGAGCCTGCATGTAAAGGCTAACCGTATATGCAAGATTCCGCAAATATCAAGACATTAATTCAATGTGACTTCGACGGCACGTTAACCGAAGAGGATATCAGTTTTCTGATACTGGACACTTTTGCCGATGGCGACTGGCGTTCTATCCTCGAGCAATATAAGAGCAATCGGATTTCGGTAGGGCACTTCAATACCCTCGCTTTCAGAATGGTTAAAGAAGACGAATCTACGCTGATTCGATTTGTCAGTGAAAAAACGGAATTAAGACCGGGTCTAAAAGGGCTATTGAGTTATTGTACTTCACGCAATTTCCGCTTCGCTATAGTGAGCAACGGCATGACTTTTTACATTCGGACACTGCTTAGAAATTCAGGAATAGATGGCGTAGAAATATATGCCGCGCAGGCAGATTTCAATAATAACGGAATTGAAGCCCGATATATCGGTCCGGACGGCAAGGAAATCCAGAACGGCTTTAAAGAGGCTTACGTAAACAGGTTTTTAAATGAAGGCTGGCGGGTTATCAGTATCGGTAACGGAGCCTCGGATATACCGGCGGCAAAACTGGCGCATTATACCTTTGCCACCGAACCGATGCTATCCTTATGCAGGGGAATTGGTTTTGACTGTCTGCCGTTTGAAAATCTGGATGACATAATAAAAGGGCTGGAAACTATAGAATAACTAAACCTTTCTTTGCCCGAATATCTTGCTTCCGATTCTGACAATATTGGCGCCTTCCTGTATCGCAACCTCATAGGAATTGGTCATTCCCATCGACAGGTATTTCATTTCGACGCCGGGCAAATCAAGGCTTTTAATACGTTCAAATATTTCCCTTGTCTTTACAAAACAGGGACGCGATTCCTCAGGCTCCCCGGCTAATATCCCCATTGTCATTAATCCCATCACTTTAATACCGGTAAGCCCCGAAATTTCTTTTATCACAGAAGCAGCTTTTTCAGGCAAAACTCCGGACTTCTGCTCCTCAGCGCCGCTGTTAATTTCGATAAGCACCGGCATTACCTTGCCGGTTTCAATGCATCTTTTATTGATAGCAGAGGCAATCTCCACCGAATCTACTGTTTCAATCATATCGAAGATAGCTACCGCCTTTTTTACTTTATTACTCTGCAAATGTCCGATAAAATGCCATTTTACCCGCTTGCCGATTATATTATATTTCGCCTCTGCTTCCTGGATATAATTTTCGCCGATTATTTCAATACCGGCTTCTATAGCCTCGACTACTTTGGCCGCATCCATTGTCTTTGCCGCCGCAACTAACTGAACTCCAGAAGGCAGTTCATTAAGCAATTCCGTTACATTTTGTTTAATACTCATATCCTGTTCCCGCACTGAGGACAGAATATCATTTTCTTATCTATTTCACTACCGCAACCCGCACAGCGCATTTTTACCGCATTCCTGGTTCTTCTTTTAGGTACGGCCTCGATAAGGTTATCAACCTTCCCGCGCTTAATCATAGAATCCAATTTCTTCTGGCTTATCATATTTTCAGCAACTTTGGGTTTCAACTCGTCATCTACCTGCAAAGCCTCTCTGCAGTACTGGCAAACGACTATCTGCCTGGAGGAAAACTGGAAAGTAGGGATAAAATAAACGGTAAGCTTTTTTCTTTCCTGTTTTACCGCAAAAATCCTTTGCGTTTTGCAATTAGGGCATTTCATGGTTATATAACCAAGCAGGTCATAATAATCCTTATTCCCGAATAGAAAAACCATTCTCGTTTCTCCGGTAATTTACTCTTAGAAGAGGATAACAGAATTACGCTATTTTATAAAGCTCTATATCTATAAAGAATAAGAGTGGCGTATTGCCACTCTTATTCTTTCGTATTTGATTTTAAAAATTCTTATCCGATTTCAATTTCGTCAGGCAGGGGGAAAATAGCATCGATAGGAACAGCGAAATTCATTGCTTCAAATATTCTTAAATTCCCGTTGCTGTCTTCAAACCATTCATAACCCCAGGTATTGATACCGATGACCTCACCTTTCGCATTTACCAGAGGCCCGCCGCTGTTGCCGGGATTTACAGCGGCATCAGCCTGTATATGAACATATTCATTATCATAAATGTCATAAGATAGCCTTAAAGCTGACACAATGCCTGTAGTATACGTCAGGGGACTTCCCAAACCCAGCGCATTTCCCACTGCCATAACCTGATCGCCTACCATCACATCCGCCGACGATGCCAGGGTAGCAGCATGAAAATCGGTCTCCGAAGAATCTATTTTAACCAGGCCGATATCGAGATCATCAGCAACATAAGCGGCTGAGCACTGGTACTCGCTGCCGTCAGAAAGCAATATGTCTATATCGTCAATACTTGCAGCATCTTCGATTACATGTCGGGCAGTAACTATCCAGCCATCACTAGAAATTATCACGCCTGAACCGGTAGAACCGTTTACCATCAGTATTACAACAGAGGGCTCGATGATAGCTGCCACCTCAGACCAGTCAACAATATTTACATCAATTGAATCAATCTGGTCGCTTAAATCACCGACATCGGATGACAAACCGGAAACATCGTCTTCGATGCCTGCGACGTCATCTTCAATACCTGCAAGGCTGTTTTGCAGGGAAGCATATCTGTTATTCAATTCGGAAATATCGCCTTGTATACTGGAAAAATCATCTTCCAATCCGGATATTTGCCCCAGTACTCCGGAAATATCGCTTTGTAATCCGGATAGGTCACTCATAACACCGCTTACATCGCCCTCAAGCGAGGTTACGCTGCTATCAAGGATCGATACACTCCCTTGTATAGCCGAAAAACCGCTATTCAATGAAGTTACACTTCCTTGAAGGGACTCGATACGGGTATTGGTATCATCCAGATTGTTGGATGCTTGCGAATAGAGCACTCCGTTAGTAACCGTACCGGCGGTCAGAGCGACAAGCAGTATTATCGTTACAACCGACAACCATTTGTTCATTTTTGCCTCCTTTTAATTTCCCCGATAACTATATTAATAGACCGATAATTTATTTTAACCTATTGTACTCTATTTGAAAATTAATATTTTTATTATACTCTACATAATTACACCTGGAACTATATGACAAGTTGATTGAAAATAGTGCAGCAGTTATAATATATACAGTTTCAGGCAAGGCAGATTATATTTTTTACAAAATGCAGCGCGGGAGTAACTCAGCGGAAGAGTTCCTGCCTTCCAAGCAGGTGGTCGCGGGTTCGAATCCCGTCTCCCGCTCCAACAATCTTGTGTTGCCAGGCGTTAAATGTTAAACTTTGCTGATAAATTAGGGGCTCGTAGCTCAGTGGTAGAGCGGTCGGCTCATAACCGATTGGTCGTAGGTTCGATACCTACCGAGCCCACTTCTATACCACCTTCCGATAATTCTGCTATAACGATGTATAATCGTTTTTCTTTCATATATAAGTGTTATACTATTGTATATTTTTAGAGGTGCGATATGCCAAGATGTCCAAATTGCTTCAGAGAGACAATGAGAACAAAAGACTGGGCCTGTTATTTATGCGGTTATCCGTTAGCTTCTCCCGGATTTAAACTCATTGATAAAACATACGGCCAGATCAGAGAAGAAAGACTGTACGGAAGGAAGACCGCCGTTCAAGAAGATGAGCAAATTGATGAAAGTTATGAACAAGAAATGCAGGATGTGCCGCTGGTAACTGACAATAATATATATGAGGGGGTTAATGCCGCTCAAAACGACAATACGATAATTGAAGAGGAATTATCGAAAGAACCGGTATCAGAACAGGGAAGTCCTTCACATAAAACGATTACTGAGACAGAAGCTGTCCACGAAGTAGAGGATGAACCGGAAGCAGAGAATAACGAACAGGAAGCAATATCCGAAGAAATAAAGCCTCTTGAATGTACGATGGAAGCAACTGAAACAATTGCTGAATCTGAAGACGCAGAAGTTGAAGACGAAACTGAAACAAGCGATGAAGAAGTAGTAAATAGCGCCACGGCTGTGCTCCCCATAGAAGAAGAGCCATGCGAAGAGCCTATTCAAGCAGAACCTGAATCCGTTGCTCCGGCGGATATTGACATAACGATTGACGAATTACTTGAGGAATATGCTTGCGACTATACATCAGCCACAAATAAATATCTTAACAAGAGATTAAGATTATCAGGTTATGCCGCCGCTATAGACGTAAAGGAAGTGCTCGCAATAAATTATATACGTATGACGGATGCATCATTGACTATTACGAAAAGCGTCCAATGCATGTTCGATAAAAAATATGCTAATACTTTAAAAAGCCTTGAAAAAGGGCAGCAAATTACAGTACAGGGAAAATACACGGGTTCTTTGATTGCTATGCGAATGACTGATTGTATTGTAGTTCAATCCTAGTGCATTTTACTAAAACAAATTCATTTATATAGCATATCGTTCCTTTGCTAGTTATTTTATATGATTATTGATTTGCCCGGTGGAAGACAAACTTTCGATTTCGATTGCGGTGCAACAGCATTACAACTGATAATGGCGTATTACGGAGTCGAAGTCCGCAAGGATGCGCTGTATAGCGAGCTTTTAATCAGCAGCAATGGTACGCCGATAAAGAACATGATATCCGTCGCCGAAAAATACGGATTCAAGGTACTGGTAAAATACGATGCGGGTATCGAAGAGATAAAACAATTCATCGATACCGCACATCCGGTAATCGTACTGGTTCAAGCCTGGGCGGAAAAATACATGACACTGGAAGAATGGCCTGAAGATTATGATGACGGGCATTATGTTATAGTAATCGGATATTATGATAATAAAATTGTTTTCGAAGACCCCTCAAGTTTCCGTAAAACATGGCTTACCGAAGAGGAATTTCTAATCAGATGGCACGATAAAGACCCCGAAACAAATGAAATAATCAATCATTTTGCTTTGATTTTAACAGGTAAGGAACCTAAACCGGCTCACAAGTTAATGGAACACATGGAATGACCCCAGCAATTTGAGAGGCTATAATGGTATTTAATGACCTTTTAGTCGTAACCCCACATAGCGGTATACTGATTCCACCAGAAATCGCCATCGATACTCTTTCCGATGAATTCGAGAAATTTACAGTCGATATAGACTGGCATACTCACTGGCTTTATGACTTTCGCGATATTCTTGATAATTCACAGATGATATTTCCATATTGCAGCTTAATACTGGAAGCCAACAGAAATCCCGATATTTTAGAAGACAGTGTTCCGTTAAAAAACAGGTTGGCGAAAGACTTATATAAAAAAGGGGAGGAACCTGACATAACGTTGAAGCAATTGCTTGCAAGAAAATATTTAAAACCTTTTCATTATGACATCAGTAAAAAGATTGTAAAATATAAAATCAATTTTATGCTTGACGGCCATTCCACCGTAACAAGCCATGGAGTTGCGGATAATCAAATAGAATTGATGAATTATCAGGTTTCACCAATCGACAGTACGAAAACCATTTTTAGCCCGGATGCATTTATCGAAATATATGCTGAGGAATTAGCCAAAATGCTTCCTGAGATTAAGATTAGCGTTAACGAGTCCGAATTCGATACTGTATACGGCCATGTTTGTGGACAACATTCTACTAATTCGATGAAAAGGAAAGGGGCACGCGTTCCTGCCATCCTGCAGGAAACAAATCAAAAACTCTATATGAACAGGGATATGACACCGGATATATTCGCCATCGAAACTCTCAGAAGAGTTTTCGCCGAATCCCTGTCGACAATGATTACTAAAGTAAATAATTATTAATCTTTAACTTTCTGATAATGACATCTCATTATCAGCCTATTAGTCAACACCTGTTTATTACCCCGATTGAATGAAGTATCTCTGTTGCCATTTTTTCGTCTTGTCTGTCTTCATACAACGCCAGCCGTTCTTCTAATTCTCTGATACGAGCAGTCAACCTGTCATTATCGTTCTTCAGGAATACAACCTTATCTGTAAAAGCGTTTACCAGTTCGTCTGCTAATTCTCTGCGATTATGGCATATTCCTAGTGGATTGCTGTTTATTGCTATTGTTCGCTCAATAGGTATTAACGCTGTATTATTCGGAGTTTCGTTTGAATTATTGTCAGGGGATAATTCACCCGGGCTTTCGTCCTGGGTGAATTGTTGTTTTATCTTGTCGATGTACTTTTTCCAGCATAGATAATCCGCTACTTCGTAACGAACCATAGTGGCAATTGAACCGTGAACACGGACACATCGAAGTATCTCTAACTCTTTGCCAGCAAATCTGTCTTTTAGTCTATGTGCAAATTCTTTTTTCACTTTTCTCTCGCACCATTCCGTTATGCCTTAATATTACATAACAGTTAGCTCATAATTTTTTATTAGACTATAAGTTCGTACTATATTACTATTCGAGTAGGGTAGTTTATTTTATTCCGATAACCCCTTTTTATTTCGTTTACTCTTTTTTTCTTCATGTATGGGGGCTATCCCTTTGGTCTATCCCCCCGGCTTAATTATACTTTACACAATCCGATTCGCTAATCAAGGGATAAACCCTTGACTAGCGCGCTCTTTCGTTTTTATTCGGTTGCTCCGCAACAATGCTTATACTTTTTTCTGCTACCGCAGGGACAGGGTGCATTCCGCCCGACCTTTGGTTTGCTTGAGGGCACACTGTTTGCGCTTTCGTTTAAACGCTGCCGTAGTTTTAATTGTTCGTTTTCTTCTTTTAATCCTGCGTTTTGTTCTTTTAGTTCGAGGAGTGCAGGCATTAATCCCGACATCATAGCGGAATAGCCGGACAGGATTATATCCTTGGCCATTCCGCTGATTGTAGTTTTGTTTAGCCGTGAGGCATCGGACAACCACGCTATAACTTCTTCTGGCAATCGAACTGATACTACTTTATCCATTGAACACCCCCTTTTATCTGTAAGCATTTTAATCCTATGATGTAACTCTGTCAATAGGACATATGCAGGGGCTGTGATTACATTATAGCTTGGAATTGTTTTCAATAACGCTAAAGTAGTTAGCTTTGAGTTGTTCGTAACTGCGCTTATCAACCCCCCTGTTAGTAAGGTAGGGGGGATAATTGTTTTTTCAACAATTGTTGAAGGGTTCGGGAGGCGCGGTTCCCACCGCCGCCAATCCTCGCCCCGTACCGCGGATCTCTCGGTATTTATATTATACATAATCAGCCTATTAGTCAACACCTGTTTATTACCCCGATTGAATGAAGTATCTCTGTCGCCAGTTTTTCGTCTTGTCTGTCTTCATACAACGCCAGCCGTTCTTCTAATTCTCTGATACGAGCAGTCAACCTGTCATTATCGTTCTTCAGGAATACAATCTTGTCTGTAAATGCGTTTACCAGTTCGTCTGCCAGTTCTCGACGATTATGGCATATTCCTAGTGGATTGCTGTTTATTGCTATTGTTCGCTCAATAGGTATTAACGCTGTATTATTCG
This sequence comes from Dehalococcoidales bacterium, assembly GCA_028707255.1. Lineage (GTDB taxonomy): Bacteria > Chloroflexota > Dehalococcoidia > Dehalococcoidales > UBA5627 > UBA5627. The sequence goes on along the minus strand of JAQTUQ010000039.1, from coordinate 76 downwards.
GAGTTTCGTTTGAATTATTGTCAGGGGATAATTCACCCGGGGTTTCACCCTGGGCGAATTGTTGTTTTATCTTGTC
>JAQTUQ010000010.1 GCA_028707255.1 Dehalococcoidales bacterium | reverse complement strand
GACTGCTTGTAGGCACATGGTTTCAGATCTATTTCACTCCCCTCCCGGGGTGCTTTTCACCTTTCCCTCACGGTACTAGTTCACTATCGGTCATCAAGAGTATTTAGCCTTACCCTGTGGTCAGGGTAGCTTCCCACAAGATTCCTCGTGTCCCGTGGTACTCAAGAACAGATTAGGAGCCTCCCCCTTTCGCTTACCGGACTGTCACCGTCTGTGGTGGTTCTTTCCAGAAACCTTCAACTAGAGTTCGGTTTGTAACTCCTCGGCCCGTTTCAAGCCGGACCCAACCTGCCTTACAACCCTCTCATAAACTCAGGCCTTGAAACCGTTAGGTTTATAGAGTTTAGGCTGGTCCCCGTTCGTTCGCCACTACTAGGGGAATTTTGTCTTTTCCTCGGGGTACTGAGATGTTTCACTTCCCCCGCTTACCTCCACCTAGCCTATGTGTTCAGCTAGGGGTACCCAGGTTTTACCTGAGTGAGTTGCCTCATTCGGGAATCCCCGGCTAAGCTTGCCAGACAGCTAACCGAGGCTTATCGCAGTCTTACCACGCCCTTCTTCGGCTCTTGATGCCAAGGCATCCACCATGCGCCCTTCACGCTTGACCTGCTTCAGATTTGATATTAGCTATATTCTTTTATTAAAGTGCTTTGCACATAAAAAAGCGGCTTGGCGAATCTCCCAAGCCGCTAGCCTGGTTGTTTACACCGTTTAAGCCTTTATGTGATTTCCTCTAACATTACTTTCTCCTAGAAAGGTAAATAGATAATATCACAAGGGAAAATGTTTGTCAACACGAAAAATCAAGTGTTTGAGAAGAATATTTTCTAATTTATTTTACGATTGCTTCCCGCTTTCCGATTGCCGTAAAAAACAAAAATATTTTAAGGTTTTTTCATCATATTTCCGAAAGCTCTGTTAAACCCCTGTCAGGTACGGTGTTTTACTATATCAAGACGGGACTGCCGAATTCGGCAGTCCCGTTTAAAAACTTATAGTTATATATTATCGGTTATCGAATCAGCCCAAATACCAGTCGAGAAAATCGGCGTTGCCTTCAAATTCCCAGTAGTCCTCATCATCGAAGAACATGATAACTTCAGCACCGGGCATGTCAACTGACCACCAATCCAACCAATCTTGCAGCGCTGTTGTTACATCCCAGAAAGCGACATCTCCAGTCCAATCTGAGGAATAATACTGGCCGGCCGGGTCGAAGATTACCATTCTGTTATCGGTTACCGGAAGAGCGACTGCCATATGTCCCGTTTCCCCGTTGGAAATAGCAATACAATAGGCATATGTTCCGCCATGTCCGTAGTTCTTGATCATGCTTGCCAAAAGCAGTGATTGGTCTTCGCAATCACCCGTTCCGTAATAAATCGTTTCAACCGGATATTGCCAGAATTCCCTGAACCACCAGATATCGCCTCCTTCCAGCAAATCCAATGGTAAAACAGGCAAGGGAGAATCATAAGAATACTCTATATTATTATTTATCCAATTGTACATCCACCTGAAGTCATCCCAGGCCTTAGCCCAATTACTTGAATCAAAGGGAGTAACCAGCCAGTCAACCAAGGCTTCGACGTCTTCATCGTAAGGCGTTACAAACTGTGTGGCATCTTCTTCTACCATCCCGAATCTCATCTCGATAAAAGCAATTATTTCGCTGTAGTTATAATTCATTATATCGATGATCGAATTCAATGCCAGAATACTGCTGTTGGCTTCTGCCAAATCCGCAGCCAACTCACTTTTATCGGCCGCCAATTCCTCATTTTCGTCGCTCAAATCGGCAATGGTTGCGTTGGCAGCGTTAAGACTGCTGTTAGCCTCAGCCAGGTCGCTGTTCAAGTCGTCGATGGTGCCGGTTGCCGCATTCAGGTCTCCCGTCAGTTCGCTGATTTCACTGTTGGCGGCATTCAGGTCGTTGTTCAGCCCGGTAATCGTATTGTTAGCCGCATTAAGTTGACCGGTAAGTTGATTCTTGTCGGCAACAAGTTGCTCATTTTCCGCCCTCAGGTCACTGATAGTGCCGGAAAGGCTGACGATGCCGATTATTCCGCCTATCAGCACCACTGCAAGCGCGCAGGCAAGAATAATAACCGGCAAACCGGATTTCTTGCTGCCGGCAGGCGACTTCTGTGCCCCCACGTTGCCAGCGGGTTGAAACGGAGGAGCATACCCCGACGCTGCGCTAACCGGTGCAACCGGTTTTTCTTCCTCTACAAGTGTTCCGCAGACTTCACAAAATTTATCCTGCGGCTTCAATTGAGCACCACAATTTTTACAAAAAGCCATAAACTTCTCCTTTTCTATAATTTTTAGTCAAAGAACTGCATTATGTATATAAATCGCATTCAATATTTTATATGTACCATTATCTATTCTATAAGGTGGGTTAGTCAATAGCAGAAAGATGTTTACTAAGGTATAGTACTATTGAAAGGAGAAATAAATGGTAAGCGATGTTACTGCCGGTAAAAAATAATCCACCGGTCTTCGTCGGTGATATGCAATTTGCCGTCCACAACTTCGCACGTATCGGAATTCATAAATATGGACAGATATTCTTCTTGCTGTTGCTGTAATGATTCACCCTGATAAGCCTGGGTGACCGCAAGTATCCTGTCGGGAAATGAGAGCTGATTGCCTTCTAATTTATAATGACCCCAATACCTGTTGATGCCGACATTACCGCTGAACTCCCCCTTGCTGCTATCGAGATACAATGTAAATTCAGCATATTGCACAGGAATAGTATATGTAAACGCATCACCATATGTATCCATTACCCATAAGATGTCCTCAACGGGATATATTAATTTTGTAGTGGTAACGGTTGAAATAACAGTAGTGGAGGTTAAAGTAGCCGTAGTTGTAATCGTAGCAGTAGAGGTCTTTGTAACAGTATCCATCCTATCTTCGGAACATCCGGAGAGACAGCCGACAACAATAATTAAAGGAAGAGCAAAAACGCATAACAGCTTTTTCATCCGTACCTCCTTTGTTTCTATCGCATACGTTATATGCATATTATAACGTTCAAAGGGGGTTTTGGATAGTAAAGAACAACGGAATAAGTGATTCGATGTCGCTATGCCGCCACATGGTTTCCCTATGAATCGGGACTCACCACGAACGGCTTCAAACTATTGTTATAGCAATACAATCTTTATAATCAATCATTGGATAAACCGAAATTCATACTGAGTAATATCATTGCTATCAATCAAAAACTTTAAAAATATAGCATTTTTGTACCCAAGTTGACTCTTGTATTTTTTAAGCTTAATGAGGTCAAAATTATCCTCTTTATCCGTACTTGAATTCTTTTTGATTTCAATTACAGCAAGATTGTCATCACTGCCCCACTGATGAATAATGATATCAGGGTAAACTGTCGTCCCTTTATCGTCTAGCGGACTAATGCTTTTGTGTGATTTTCTTAATTCCTTACAAAGTTCATCATGAACTATATCCAGTCTTTTGGGTTCGGTTTTAAAGCGGTTGTATTCACAATCTACATCACAATCATAAAATAGTTCTTGCAAATAAAATGCTAATCTACCGGATATAGTACGTTCATTAACATTATTCACCAACAAATACATATCTTTATCCAATAAACGATCAACGCCCTGCCTTATTGTCTGTTCTATTTCATTTTGTTTAATTTGCATAAATACAAATCCTTTAATTTTAAAAAGTAATTTTATTATTGCAAAATCGCCTGTCTAACTTTTTTGCTTTAACCTCCTAATAATAAATAACAAGAAAATTTAATAGCCTCGTAAACAATCTACGTTTGATAAGAATGAAAACTAGTAAACGCTGCAATAATTGCATCTTTATTAAGATTATCATAGTAATTTACAAGCAGAAATGAACCATTAACATAACAAGGAAAGGTTAAACCCCAAAATGAAATTGTATTACTATTTTTAGCATTTGTTATAATAGTATTTTGCCCAGGGTCATCAAGGTCATATCTATATATTTCAATTGCTTCTCCAGATATAATAAGCCCGCATCCATCAGCAGCGCCAATTAACTGGTAATTCTTTTCATTTTTCCCTTCAACAGATAACCCTCTACTTATAAAAAATATTATTAAATCATCTATGGATTTTATGTTATTTTCATCATATGTCGTATTTGTGGTAGTAGTTATTGATGTAACCGATGTATTTGTGCTAGCCATTGTTTGTGTTGTTGTATTGTATAGTGAAATGGTCTGTGTAGATACTATCGTGTGCGTTACCGTATATGTATGCTCCGATACTAAAGTAACAGTAGATAATATTGTCTGATTCACATATTTAGTTTCCGTACAACCCGTTAATACTAAAACGGCTAATAACAAAAAGCTTATAGAACAAAAAAGTAACCTTTTCATTATCCCCCCTTACTTATAACAACCCATTTTAACGTATACGATACCAATTATATACCCAATTATCCACCTTTTTATAGGTTTTTTATAAAAATATTTTCAGAAATCTTTTTTAAGCTTATTTCAGGCGTTTATTAACTATTGTGCTACTTATAGTCTGTAGACTCATAGTCTACATTACCTTATTGTGATAGTCAATAAGGTAAATGACTAAAGAAATTATTTTTATTAAATTTGGTAATAGAGTCAGAGAAATCCGCAATGATGCAGGTATTTCTCAAGAAGAACTCGCTTTTAGAGCAGGTATACACAGGACATATTTGGGGGGTATCGAAAGAGGCGAAAGAAACCCTTCACTAAAAAATATTGATAGAATAGCAAAAGCGTTGAATATCGAGATAGCAGAACTGTTTGCTTAAATACACAATTAGACCTCTTTTTAATTGTTTTTGTTTGAAAACTGAATAGCAGATTCGATCGCCGTTATGGTTCGACAATACCCGCGCATCCTGAGCTTGACGAAGGACACGAACGGCTTAGGGGATGCTTCGCCCCGATAAATTGAGACGCGCAATGACAGTAGAAATCCTATCCCTCTTTCGGGTGGCGCACTTCAATCCACTTCTTTTTCTGCTCGATGCGCACTTCTTCGTTAGTGGGTTTGTAGTTATTCAGAAAGTCGGACTTAAAAGATGCGAATTTTCCGTCAAGAATAGCCTGCCTTATATCGCTCATCAGGTTATTCATAAACCGTAAGTTGTGGATTGTTGCCAGCCGATAAGCCAATAACTCTTTGGCATCGAAAAGATGATGAATATAAGCCGCCGAATGGTTTTTACAGGTGTAGCAATCGCAAGACGAGTCTACCGGTACGTCTTTCTTCTTGTAGCCGCTGTTGCCGATATTGATGCGTCCGCTGGGGGTAAATAAAGCCCCGTTGCGGGCAACGCGCGTCGGCAAAACGCAATCGAAGATATCGATACCCCTCGACACCCCCTCGACAATGTCTTCCGGTGCCCCGACACCCATAAGATAGCACGGCTTGTCTTTCGGCAAGTGTGAAACTGTTTCTTCAATAATATTATAGGTAACCTCTTTGGCCTCTCCGAGGCTGAGCCCCCCCAGCGCATAGCCGGGGAAATCGAGCGAGGTCAAATATTCGGCAGAGCGGCGTCTTAAATCAGGAAAGACCCCACCCTGCACGATGGCAAAAAGCGACTGGGCTGGACGTTTATGCGCGTCGAGACATCTCTTTGCCCATAGATGGGTGTGCTCCATCGCCTTTTCCACTTTGTCGTAATCGGCATCGATATGTACACATTCGTCAAGAACCATGATAATGTCAGCTCCCAGCTTCTCCTGGAATAGTGTGGCGCTTTCGGGTGTGATGAAATGACGGCTGCCGTCGAGATGCGAACGAAAAACAACTCCTTCATCCGAGAGTTCGATTAGAGGGGAAAGGCTAAAGACCTGATAGCCGCCGCTATCTGTCAGAATCGCCCCGTCCCAGTTCATAAATCTGTGCAAACCGTCCAGTTCTTCCACTGTCTCGATTCCGGGACGCAGATAGAGATGGTAATTGTTGCACAATATCATTTTGAAACCGAGGCTTTTTACTTCCTCGGCAGTCAGCGTTTTTACCGTCGCCTGGCTGCCGACCGGGCAAAACACCGGTGTCGGTACGATGCCGTGCCCTGTTTTCAATTCCCCGGCGCGTGCCTGGGTGTCGGTGCAGGTTTTAGTTAAATCCAGAATGCTCAATCTATTGTTTCCGGCTCCGGCAAGTGAGCAATATATTGTTCTTCCAGAAAGTGTTGCAGAATATAAGCCGCGGCTATTGCATCGTCTCTGGTATTTCTGCGCACCTTTTTTGATTTCGTTTGCAACATCAGTTTTCTGGCAGAATCGGTGGAAAAACTCTCATCTCTGAATTCGAGGGGTATATCGATACTTGCTTTTAGCTTATTTACAAAATCATTAACTTTTTCGGCCTGCATACCGGTGCCTCCATCAGCGGCAAGCGGTAAACCGACAATGATGTGAGCGACTTCGTTACGTCTGACGATATCGACAATGGCATTTATATCGACGATATCGTTTTTACGCTCGATTATAGTAAGCGGACTGGCAACTATGCCGGATGGGTCGCTGATTGCCACTCCGATTCTCCTATCCCCAACGTCAAGCCCCAGCGAACGCATCTCGATATCTCCTGTTATACATCTGTACATATAAACATATTATATTTCACTAATCATATCCGCCATAGATTCAAAAGACAAACCTTTCATAATGCCCGAAACAAACCACGAGCAACATTTGTCACCCTGGAGGGAATGAAAATGACCGAAGATCTGGTGGGGTTTAATTTCCACCCAACCTCAGATGCTTCGTCCCGACAAGCCGGGACTCCAGCATGACAATTGTGTTTTAAGTCCACTCCAAGAGCATACCGAAAAAACCGTAGAGGAATAACCATATATAAAAACCTTATAATATTCCCTTAACAGAATTGATGGCTTCTTCCAGTTTATCTATATCCCTGCCGCCGCCCTGTGCCATATCCGGCTTGCCGCCGCCCCCGCCACCGGCAACCGATGAAATATGCTTTACCAGCCTGCCTGCCTGATAACCCTTTTTCACAAGGTCGGGTGTTACCGCCACGATAAAGGACGGTTTATCTTCAAAGACCGCCCCCAGCACCACGATACCGCTGCCCAGTTTAGCACGCAGCATATCCGCCATATCGCGCATCATATCGATATCGGAAGCCTCAATACGGCTTACCAGCAACTGTATATCTTTAACGATTTCGACTTTGCCAAGCAGCGAATCCGCCTGCTGTTTGGTCTGTCCGCGCTGCAATGAGGCTACCTGACGGCGTTCCCTGTCCAATTCCGCCTGAACTGTCATGATTTCATTCTTTAGATTGATAATGTTATTCTTTACCGCCTGTTCCGCCCCCCTGCCGCTAACCGCTTCGATACGACGAATGCCGCCTCCGATACTGGATTCGGAGATTATCTGGAAGAATCCGATTTCTCCGGTTGCGGAAACGTGCGTGCCGCCGCAGAGCTCGGAACTGATTAAGGGACTGCCGATTTTCAATACCCTGACTTCGTCGCCGTACTTCTCATCGAACAGCGCAATGGCGCCATCCTTGACGGCCTGCTTATAGGGCATAATATCGGGATGTACCGCATGATTGCGGCGTATTTCATAGTTGACTATGGATTGTACTTTTTCTATTTCATCTTCCGTCATGGCAGACATATGCGAAAAGTCAAACCTTAACCTGTCGGGAGCCACTAGCGAACCCCTCTGCTGAACGTGCTCACCCAGTACATTGCGCAATGCATATTGCAGAAGATGCGTTGCCGTATGGTTGCGCGCAATATCAAGCCTGCGCTCTATATCAACTTCAGCGGTAACTTCGTCACCGGTTTTAAAGACTCCCTGTACTACATATCCTTTATGCGCTACGATTTTATCGCTTATTTTAACGGTATCTTTAACAATAAAACGCCCACCCGAACCGATTATCTCTCCTGTATCGCCGACCTGTCCGCCCTTTTCGGCATAGAACGGGGTTTTATCAAGCATTATGGCGGCTTCCTGCCCTTCGGTAATTTCATTAACATTTTTATTATCGCATAAAAGACCGCTTATTACGGATTTATCCGACAGATTTTCGTATCCGGTAAAGACACATGTACCGCAGCCGTTGATAACCTCGACGTCCGCAGCCAGCGACAGACTCTTTTTAAACTTTTGTGAAGCCTTCGCCCTCTCGCGCTGTTTCTCCATTTCGGCTTCGAAGCCCGTCATATCCACCATAAAGCCCTTTTTTGAGGCTACTTCCTGCGTCAAATCGACGGGGAAACCATAAGTATCGTAGAGTTTGAATGCCTGCTCACCGGAAATTTCTTTTTCACCCTTTTCGGAAATTTCGGACATGATTCCTTCGAGTAGTTGCGTTCCCGTCTTCAAAGTATCTCGGAAGCGAGCTTCTTCTTCCTGGATTACCTTCAGGATAAAATCCTTCTTATGTCCCAGTTCGGGGTACTCATGCTTCATTCTTTCAATTGTTACCTTCGCGATTTCTGTTAAAAATGACTTGCCGGCAACCAGCTTTTCCCCGAAGAAGATGGCGCGGCGCATCAGCCTTCTCAAGACATAACTCTGTTTTTCGTTGCCGGGCAGAACGCCGTCGGCAATCAGGAAGGTAGTTGCCCTGCCATGTTCGGCAACTACTCTAATATTGTTATCGATAGCGCTATCAGAGCCATACTCTATGCCCGATAATGCGGAAATGGCATCCAGTAAGGGAGTAAATAAATCGGTTTCATAGACCGAGTTCCTGTTCTGCATAATGACGGTCATACGCTCCAGACCCATGCCGGTATCGATATGCCCTTTGGTAAGTGGGGTGCGCTTGCCTGATTTATCCTGATTATATTGCACGAAAACCAGATTCCAGATTTCGCAGAAACGTTCGCAGGAACAGGCGGGGGAGCAATCAGCTTTGCGGCAGCCGATATCCTTTCCGAAATCGTAGTGCAATTCGCTGCACGGGCCGCAGGGGCCGGAATCGCCGGCAGGCCCCCAGAAGTTCTCTTTCTCGCCGCAGCGGACGATACGCTCAGTCGGAACTCCGATTTTCTTATTCCAGATTTCGAATGCTTCATCGTCATCACGAAAAACGGTTATCCAGATGCGTTCCTTGGGTAGTTGCAGGCGTTCAATGACGTATTCCCAGGCGAAGTCAATCGCCCCTTCCTTGAAGTAGTCGCCGATGCTGAAGTTACCCAGCATCTCGAAAAAAGTGAGGTGCTTGGTATCCCCTACCGAATCGATATCGGTAACACGGAAACACTTCTGGCAGGAGGTCATACGGGTGGCTGGCGGCTTCTCGCCTAAAAAGTAGGGTTTGAACTGCACCATACCGGCGCTGGTCAGAAGAAGCGTCGGGTCGCCGTGAGGCACCAGCGAGGAACTGGGCATTATTTTATGCCCTTTTTCCTCAAAGTAACGTAAAAAGCTTTCCCTGATGTTATCGCCTGTCATACTCATAATAGAATATGATTGTAATTTAAGGAATGGTTTCTGTCAATTTAGGATAGAAGATGCCGCCCATTGAGAAAATATGGCCATCATTTATGAGGAGCTTTTAGTTTGCTAATCACATTCCCTATCCCGATAAATATTAACCCTAAGACTATAATAAAATAGAATAAATTATTAGAACCGAGAGGATTAGAATGAACACGTATATCAGAAGTGAGCGATGTAATTATAGATATTACAACATACGATATAGAAAGCAATAAAATTAAAGAACCCGATATTTTAAAAAATTTCCCAAAAAATGCTCTCATATTATTTCCCTTGTATTCGGTTACTCAATTCAAGGATTGATAGCATTATATGTCCGATATTCACACAAGTCAATAGAGTGTAAACAGAACAATGCTGACCCTCATCCATCATCCAGATACATTAGGTTTTTCACCATTGTCATGCTGAGCGTAGCGAAGCATCTAAATTCAATTCGATATTCTCCGCCGTTATGGTTCGACACGCTCCCTTCGAGAACCTCAGGACAGGCTCCACGAACGGCTTGTATTCACCAAAATTGCTTCATCCCGATAAATCGGGATTCGCAATGACAATTACGCCGTCCTGGTCGAGCACATCTCGGCAATCAGGATATTGAGAGCCAGTTCGTCGTTGTATTTACCGGTCTTGATGGCGATATCGGTATCCAGTAATTTGTGATAGAGTTCTTTCAGCCTGTCGAAGGAATACATATTGGTCTGTTCCAGCGTCTTCTGCCAAACGAATTCATTAAACAATCCCAGCTTCTGCTGCATTTCGGATTGCGCCCTTTTTTCTTTCAGCATCGCCTTGACCTGTATCATCTGGCGCACCTGCCTCGATATCATGAAAAGGATTTGCGGCGGAGCCATACCTTCCTGCATCAATTGCTGCAGCATCTGCTGCCCCACCCCGGCTTTAAAACCGAGAACGGCATCCACCATATTGAAGATATTCGCCTGCCGGGTATACCCCACCAGCCGGTTTACGTCCTCTACCTCGATTTGCCGCCCGAGCGCATAGGTTGCCAGTTTGGCGATTTCGCTGGACATCACCCATAAATCGCCCCCGACCTGCTTTTCAAGCAGTTTGACCGCTTCGGGTGAAATCTTTCCGTCCTCTTTGATAACCCTCTTCTTTATCCACTGTATTAACTTATCACCCTTTAATTGCGGAAATGAACTGACTTTGGCTTTCGGGGAAATACCATCGAAGAGCAGATTGTTTTTGCCCATTTCTCCGTCGATTAACACGGCGACAGTGCTTTCCGGAAGATTAGTAAATATGTTGATAAAAGACTCGATATCGTTTTGTTTCGTAGATGCGCGGGTAGTTTTCTTGCCCCTGCTTTTGGGCACATCGGAACTGAATCTTTCCAGCAATCCTTCGACTATGATGAGCCTTTTTTCAGATAAAAACGGCATCGCCTGAGCCACAGCAGCCAGTTCCCCGGGGACGAGCTTCTTCCCATCGAAAACGCTGGTATTGGAAGAAAGCATAGAAACATCGCCCAGCTCCTTTTTTATCTCGGCAAGGGCTTCGGTGCGCGAAAAATCATCCGGTCCGGCAAGAATATACAGCATTATGCAATCATTTTAACATAATGGGGAAATCAGTAATAATTACTGCGATATATCGATTTAATCAAGTTACTTGCGATATTGGAGACAGGCTGTAATAATGGTGCCAAAAGCGGGAATATTGAAGGCAGCCAACCCGGTTTTTCGGATTGACTGCCTTTCGTATCGTTTTAAGGTGATAATTAAATATCACCGCTTCATTCAATTTTTATATGGTACTGATTAATCAGGGATGATACTCTGCTAGTCTTCTATAACAAAATCATCGTTTGCCGAACCATAAGTGTAATTTCTTACGGTTAATCTGTATTTTCCGGCTTTATTGTTCAACTGGGTGGCGAATGTTCCGGCTCCGTTAGCATCCGACGTCACACTTCCCAGACCGATGGAGTTGTACTGATTGTGCTCCCCGATGTTGTAATCCAGATTGGTATTCGGCGGGAAATTGGCGATGGTAAAAGTCAGATAGTCACCCTTTTTAACCTTTTTTTCCGGGTTCTGTACCGTAACCTGATACATACTTTTCTCCTCCTTGAATATTATTATTTTTCTTGCAGTTTTTCCTGCTGTTTGTTTTTTAATTGATTAAACCGGTATCTTTGTTAAAAATAATCATAAAAAGATAACTTCATTATTTTTTAAAGGACTAAAAGACAATACACCCCGAGAACAACATCATTATTTATATACTTTATATATAATTACTGTTTTAAACTCGATATTATATCTCAGTTACTATTTTATATGTTTTTTTAATATTGTCAACATTCATGCCTGCCTAGTTTCCTCAATCTGTTTCCGCAGAGATTGTTTTAATTATAGTACCGATTGATTTTAAGATATATATTTTTGATATTTTCTGTTGCAGTGCGCTATGCCATAGGGTAGAATTATGCAGAGTGACAAAGTCCTGCTTTAATTGTAATTTATCAGGGGAAAAGGAGATTAAAATGCCCGAACATATTAATAATGAACTGCAAAAATTATGCGGACTGGCGGCTGATATGACCTTGACGGAAAAAATCAGGCACGAAGCCGTGCAGTCCATAGCCAATATCGGCAATCATGAAGCGCTCCTGGTACTCCTGAACCTGGCTGCCGATAAAAACCTGACCGTCAAGGACAGGGAACTGGCAATCAAATACGCCCGGAATATTATTAAAAGGGATTAGAAACGTATTCGTTTTAAATGCTGATAAAAATAAGTTTTTAATCAGCCGTAATTATATCAGGCAAAACAGAGGAGTTATAACCGGAATATGAGTGTAGGTATCGGAATAATCGGATTGCCCGAAAGCGGCAGAACAACTGTTTTTAATGCGTTAACCAAAGGCAATGCCGCCATCGGCATTCAAGCCCAAAAAGCGCCTCATATAGGCATTTCCAAAGTACCGGATGCCCGCTTAATAAAGCTTGCCGAGATGTTCAACCCCAAAAAAATAGTGCCGGCTGAAATAAAGTATCTTGATATCGGCGCTTCTATAAAGGGAATCGGAAAAGATTCATCGATAAGCGGCGAATACCTGGCGCAGTTAAGCAACGTGGATGCGCTGATAAATGTCGTGCGCTCTTTTGCCGATGACAGCATCGTACACTCCTCCGGCAGCATCGACCCCGCCAGGGATATCAACAACATGAACATGGAACTGAGCTTTTCCGACCTTACCATCATGGAAAGAAGGATGGAGAGGATAACCAATTCCTTAAAAAGCGCCAAGCCCGATGAAAGGCAGCAGTATAAAAGCGAACAGGAGTTACTGGCTAAAATAAAGACAGAACTGGAAAAGGATATCCCCATCAGGGAGCAGAATCTGACCGAGGAAGAGCAGAAATCGATCGTCGGTTACCAGTTTTTAAGCGCCAAACCGCTATTGACTATTGTAAATATCGGGGAAGCCCAACTTGCGGACACCCAAAAAATTGAAGAAGAGATGAACGCAAAATTCGGCACCGCCAGCCACCACGTTATCGCCTTCTGCGGCAACCTCGAGATGGAACTGGCACAACTGGATGATGAGGAATCGGCGGCATCCTTCAGAAGCGATTTCGGGTTGGAAGAACCGGGGCTGGACAGGGTTATCAAGCAATCTTATGCACTCTTGGGATTGATATCTTTTCTGACGGCAGGAGCCGATGAATGCCGCGCCTGGCCGATTACCGAAGGGACGGTGGCGCAGAAAGCGGCAGGCAAAATCCACTCGGATATCGAGAGAGGTTTTATACGCGCCGAAATAATCAGCTACGAAGACCTGATTAATTGCGGCAGCCTGGTCGAGGGCAAGAAGCGCGGGCTATTGAGGCTGGAAGGCAAGACCTATATAGTTAAAGACGGGGATGTCATCAATTTCCTGTTCAATGTATAGGATTGAGAATTTTTTATTCGCCATAGAGGGACGACGAAGCAATCCCTGAAATTATTTTCGACGCCGCTATGGATTCGACAAGCTCCGCTCATCCTGAGTTTATCGAAGGACACGAGCGGCTTTTTAATTCTTTTGCCACTCTGAGCAAAGCGAAGAGTCTAAATGCCATTCCATAAGCTTTATCCCAATACGTCGGAATTTGCTACGACAGGTCTGGACATCATAATAATGTATAATTTTCATCTCCCATTCCCCCGTCACTATTGCCAGAAATAGTTCAAAGGGGTAAGATATAGCTTATTCCTTTTAAGGTAAATAAAAGTCTTCTATTAAAGCATTCTAGAGGGAAACAGCATGTTTGGAGAATTGGTTCATATCGGCTTCGGTAATATACTTGCCATGAACAGGGTTATTGCCATCGCTTCGCCCAACTCCGCCCCCACCAAGCGTATTATCCAGGATGCTCGCAACAAAGGGCAACTGATAGATATGACAAGCGGCCGGCGCACAAAGGCTGTAATCTTTACGGATAGCGGACACATCGTGCTGGCAGCCTTGGCACCCGAGACAATCACCGGCAGGTTCCAGGTAATGCGCGGCGGTACAGTTATCAAACCGGAGCTGGGCGATGACAAAATCAAACTCTAATAACGACATTTTGTGGAACGGGGCGAAAAAACCCCTGCTACTGGTTCTCTCAGGTCCTTCCGGAGCCGGCAAGGATGCCGTTCTAAACAGGCTGAAAATGGTGCACTTTCCGATAGCGCACATAACAACCATGACGACGCGTGCCAAACGCCCCAGGGAAAAAGACGGCATCGATTACAATTTTGTCACCGAAGAGCAATTTCAGCGATTGATAGACAATAACGAACTGCTGGAATGGGCGAATGTCTACGGCAACTTCTACGGCGTTCCCAAGCAGGCCGTCAGAGAGGCTCTGGCTGAGGGGAAGGACACCATTATAAAAATCGATGTACAGGGCGCCGCCACCATAAAAAAAATCGTGCCGCAGGCAATCTTCATTTTTCTGGCGCCGCTTACGATGCAGGAATTGATAGACCGCTTGACGATGCGCAACACGGAATCGGAGGAAAACCTGAGGTTACGAATCGATACGGTAAAAGAAGAGATGACCAAATTGGAAATGTTCGATTATGTCGCCGTCAACGAACACGGTCAGATAGACCGTGTCGTAGATGAAATCAGAGCGATAATCAATACCGAGAAGATGCGTGTTACTCCCAGAGAATATAACCTCTAAAGGTTATTAAAACAATCCGATTATCCAGGAAAAAAGAAACCCCAAACCACCGCAAACAGGGAAAGTAATCACCCAGGCGCTTACCATGTTACCGGCGACACCCCAGCGCACCGCCGACAAACGCTTGGTCGCTCCCACACCCATAACTGCAGCGCTGATACTGTGAGTAGTACTGACAGGAATACCCAGATGGGAAGCAGCCTCGATAACCGAAGCCGCGGCAGTCTGTGCGGCAAAACCGTGCTCGGGGCGCAAATTGGTAATTCTCATCCCCAGAGTCCTAATGACCCGCCAGCCGCCTATAGCCGTTCCAAAACTGATAGATAAAGCAGATATTATAATTATCCACCAGGGAATGCTTTCCCACATGTCCGTTTGCCCTGTATACAGAATCATCGCCATTGTTATAATACCAATCGGCATCTGACCGTCATTCTTTCCATGACTGTAAGCCATAAATGCCGTAGACGGTATCTGCAAACGGCTGAAAATGGTTCTGAGTTTTGCAGGGAAGCTCTTCCTGAACACCCAGAAAATTATTGTCATCACAATAAAACCGCCGATAAAACCGAGCACGGGAGCGGTGATCACGGCAGACAAAACCGTACCGATAATTCCCCAGTTGACGGCATTGGTACCGACAGCTGCGATGCCGGACATGGCAAGGGCGGCAACAAAGCCATGCGTTAAACTTACGGGCAATCCGAGATAGGTAGCAAGGCTCGTCCAGAGAATCACAGCTGCCAGTGCGGCAATAATGGTCTGATAAGTAATCGCCTCCGGAATAAGAACACCCTTGCCTACGGTCTGGGCGACAGCGGTACCTGTAGCGGCTCCCAGCATGTTAAAGACGACTGCTATCATAAGAGCATGCCGGGGAGCAAGTGCTCTTGAGCCTATTGAGGTAGCTATTGCATTGGCGGCGTCGTTGAAACCGTTTACAACACCGAAACCCAAAGCAAATAATATTATGGGAATCAGAATCAGTAAAGAAGAATCAGGCATTCTTCAGAGCTACACCTTCAAGCACGTTGGCGACATCTTCACAACGATCGGTGGCGCTTTCCATATGGTCATATATCTCGCGCCACTTGATAATGTACTTGGTATCCTTGCTATCGTCGAATAATTCTCCCAGCGCTGCCCGGTAAACGGCATCAGCTTTATTCTCAAGGCGGTTAATCTCGACGCAATGCTCGATGACCTTTTTTAAATCCGAGCGGTTACCGAGACACTTTACCGCTTTTTCCACTTCGGCAGCCGCCTGTACAATTATTTCGGCCAGTTCGTTGGCTCGCTGTGTGGTACTATCTACCTTATAAATATGTATGGATTCCGCAGCGGCATGGATAAAATCGGTAACATCGTCCATAACGTGCGACAGCTGGGCAATATCTTCACGGTCGAAAGGGGTAATAAAAGTACGATATAACATAGCGGCGACCTGGTGGGTCAGTGAATCGCCTTCGTGCTCCAACTCGGTAATATAAGCCACCTTGATGTCTACGTTTTCCCAGTTTTTTAATAAGTCCTCCAAAGCCCGGGCGGTTTTCGACATATTGGATGCACTCTGCGTAAAAAGTTCGAAAAACTTGTTTTCGCGAGGGATAAATGAAATTTTCCCCAAGTATTAACCTCTTTCACCAGCATATTTACTCCAGTTTAACTCCCGATTCCTGTTTTAACGATTAAACTCAATATACTGGATTTAAATTATATTACTAATATTTCCTCATCATAGAGTTTATAAAAATATAATACCGATGTCAATAAAAATTTTCTCATAACTAATTATTTAATATTACAGCAAAGAAAGCAGCGTCGAATTTTTATTTATAGTAACCATAATTAACAAAAACTTTATTTACAATTTTTTTCTTTACAATGTAAAACCGCTTACCCTATTGACAGCCGTAAAACAAGAGCATAGAATGCAACAATTGAAATAAATGATATACAGATATCGAATGGAACATATTAATCGCAAGGAGCATATAGGGTGTATATTATCATAGCCGGCGGCGGAATTATCGGTTCGCATATTGCCTCTCTGCTGGTTCAGGAGGGATATGAAGTCACCGTACTGGAACAGTCCGAAACGGCTTTAAAGAAATTGCAGGGCCAGCTCGATATAAAAACAATCAGGGGAAATGCCGCTACTCCCAAAACTCTGAAAGAGGCGGAAATTGAGCGTGCCGACTTGGTTCTTGCCGTAACCAACAGCGATGAAACCAATATGATAACCTGCTTTATGGCAAAGGAGATGGGCGTCGCCACCACAGCAGCCAGGATACGCAATATAGAATATTCCGGTTATTTTGTGGCTCCGGCAAAATCACCTACTTCCCCGCGCAAGATAGTCAGACCAAAAAGCCTCGGCATCGATGTTTTTATCAATCCTGAAGTGGAGGCCGCCAGGGAAATTATGGAAATTCTTGCCGGATTCTATTCGACCCCCGTGGACAATTTTGCCAATGGGCTGGTACAAATCAGGGAGTTTAAAATAGAAAGCGAACCTCTGGCAGGCACAAGACTGGGCGCGCTGACACTGCCGAAGCAAAGCATGATAGTTACTGCCGTACATCAGGGTGAGATAACCGCTCCCGATAAGGATTTCATATTAAACGAGGGAGACAGCCTGCACATTGCTGTTTCCGCAGAAAATATGGACGAACTGGGAAAGATTTTTATACAAAGCAAACGTCCGGCAAAAAGAGTGGTAATTTTAGGCGGAAGCAGTGTCGGTGTATTAACCGCTTCCGGGCTTCAAAAACGCGGAATAAAAGTAAAGATTATCGAACAGGACCCCGTCCGCTGCCAGGAACTTGCCTCTCAACTGGAAAAGGTCGATATACTCCAGGGCGACGGTACCGACCGTGCGTTCCTGCTGGAACAGGGAGTATCTTCGGCGGATGCTTTCGTGGCTACTTCCGAAAATGAAGAGATTAATATACTCAGCGCATTACTGGCAAAAACGCTCGGCGTTCAGCGGGTTATGGTGGTAGTCAACAAACCGGGATATATACCTTTGGCAGAAGCTATCGGAATTGACATTGCCGCCGTACCGACAATCCTGGCAGCCAACAAGATTATCCGCTTCGTGCTGCGCGGCGGCGTGATTTCAGCCTCTCTTATCGAGGGGCAACAACTGGAAGCAATTGAATTCGTCACCAGTGCACAGGCTTTAATAGCCAATAAAAACATAGCCGAAGCCGGATTTCCCAGGGAAGCAACGGTAGTGGCAATAGTCCACAATGAAACAATTTTCATTCCGCCCGAAGACAAAATTATTAAACCGGGCGACCACGTGGTTATAGTCACTCCGCCGGAATCTGTACAGACCATAGAAAAACTTTTTAAGTAAGAAATTGAATGAGAATTAACGCTGTCCTGCATTACCTCGGACTTATCATAACTATAATAGGGGTAACCATGATACTGCCCCTGTTATGGAGCTTCTTTCATAAAGAAGCCGAGGCAGTGTCTGCCTTTACCATATCGATGGCTGTCAGTATCGCCGTCGGGTTGATACTGTGGCGATTTATAAAGATAAAAGAGAAAAATATCAGCCGCCGGGAAGCCATTACGCTGGTTGCCGTCGGCTGGATATGCATTTCATTATGCGGAGCGCTGCCATATACGCTATGCGGAGCATTGCCGAACTTCCTGGATGCCTTTTTCGAATCCGTGTCAGGCTTTACCACAACCGGAGCAACAGTATTCACCGATATAGACGGACAATACCAGGGACTCCTGATATGGCGCTCGTTAACGCAATGGCTGGGCGGTATGGGTATCATCATGCTGTTCGTCGCCCTGCTGCCGCTCTTAGGCATCGGCGCCGCACGGCTGGCGGAAGCCGAATGGACGGGAGGGCAACAGGAAGAACGACTCACCTCACGCATGAGGGATACGGCTAAAATCCTATGGCTTATTTATCTTTCGATGACTGCCCTGGAGTTTATACTCCTTAAAATTGCCGGATTGTCGAATTTCGATTCGATAGTGGTAACACTGAGCACAATACCCTCCGGAGGATTCGCTGCATACAACCTCAGCATCGCCGCCTACAACAGCTTGCTGGTCGAAGGAATAGTGCTCTTTTTTATGGTTGCTACAGGCGTCAACTTCGGATTATATTACTTCCTGTTGTGGAGACGACAGCCGGGAAAACTCTTCAAGAATCCGGAGTTCAGGTTTTACCTGCTATTGCTCTTCGGAGCGGCTCTGCTTATTAATTTAGACCTTATAATCAATATGGGGATGTCCATAAGTGAAGCCGTTAGGTACGGTTCTTTCCAAACAGCGGCAATCATGACCACCACCGGCTTTTGCACCGCCGATTTCAATACATGGCCGCCTCTTTCAAAAGCGATACTGCTGTTTTTAATGGTAACCGGAGCTTCGGCAGGTTCTACCAGCGGCGCGCTGAAAGTTGTCCGCATTTTAGTACTGGCAAAATACGCCTACCGGCAGATTAAAAACGCTTTTAATCCCAGTGCGGTGATACCGCTGAAGCTGGGGGGCAATATAGTCCCCGAGGGCATCGTTAACAAGACCGTCGGCATATCTATTATCTACTTCTCCGTTGCCGTAACCGGGTTCCTGATAATGAGCGGGCTGGGGCTGGATACGGTTACGGCCTTATCTGCCACTGTTTCCGCCATGGGTAATGTAGGCCCCGGTTTAGGTTTGGTCGGCCCGCTTGAAAACTATGCCGCTATTCCGGCGTTAGGGAAAGGCGTGCTGATTTTCTGCATGATAGCCGGACGTCTCGAATTTTTCACTATTTTGATGCTGTTTCTCCCCGCTTTCTGGAAATGGAAGTAGCCGAATCACATTCTGTTTAATGTGAAATGACAAAAATGAAACGATAGCATATCGAAAAGGAAGGGACTGATTTAATAAATATCTGACCGCTTAACTAACTGAAACAAGTAACATATTCATAAAATATATACCTTTTTAAAAATTTTCATTTTCTTTAATTTTAACTATTCTTAAATTATTGCAATACAGGCATATTAGTTGTAAATTTCCGGCGCAAAGGTTATAATAGCCGCTTGATGGTTAGTAATCATGGTTGATAAAGATGAATTAGAATTTATCAAGATACTGGTCCCGGTTGCCGGCACTACCGCCGATGAAGGGGCAATCGAGCTGGCATGCAGACTCTGTAAAAGTAAAAATAACCGGTGTGAAATCTTCGCCGTTCATGTAATCCCCGTGGAGCGTTCACTGCCCCTCGATGCCGAAGATACTTCCAAAATAGATGCCGCTGAAAACATCCTTAATAATATTGAATCTATCGGACAGAAACAGGGATGCCCTATTGAAACGGAAATGCTGCAGGCCAGGGATATCGGTTCGACTATCATAGATGAAGCTAAAAAAAGAGGAGTCGACCTGATTTTAATGGGGGTTTCCTACAAACAACATTTCGGGCAGTTTTGCCTTGGCGACGTTATTCCTTATGTTCTGGAAAATGCCCCCTGCCGGGTTCTTATCGACCACCAGCTTCAGTCGGAGTTATAAACAGGATATATTATGAAAGTAGTCATAATGGGATGCGGGCGCGTCGGTGCTCAACTGGCAATCCTTCTGGATAAGGAAAACCATAAGGTTACGACCTTGGATATCAATGTCGACAGCTTCCGCAGATTACCCCCCGAATTTAAAGGCAAAGCCCTGCTTGGCAACGGCCTCGACGAAAATATCCTTAAAAAAGCGGGAATAGAAGAAGCGGATGCCTTTATCGCCGTAACACAGGGCGATAACCGTAATATAATGGCAGCCCAGATTGCCAAGCACATTTTTAATGTTCCCAAAGTGATTTGCCGCATATACGACCCGTTAAGACGGGATTTATACAGCATGCTGGGGCTGGACGCACTCAGCCCGACAACCATATTTGCCCAGATGCTGAAGGAAAAACTGGAGAGTTAACGCATAAATGTATATTATCATTGTCGGCGGCGGACGCCTCGGTTATTATCTTGCCAGGACATTACTGGACGAGAAACACGAAGTATTGATAATCGAAAAAGATGCCGCTACCGTGCAGACCATTACCAGTGAAATGGGCAGCATTAGCATCAAGGGCGACGGTTGCGAAACGGCGGTTTTAGCCGAAGCCGGAACCAACCGCGCCGATATATTTATTTCGGTAACCGGTGAAGATGAAGATAATCTGGTTGCCTGCCAGGTGGCAAAATACAAGTTCAATGTCCCCCGCACGATTGCCCGTGTCCGTAATCCGAAACACGAGATAATCTTCAAGAAGCTCGGCATAGATGTCACGGTGAGCAGCACCGCCATTATTCTCGAATATATAAAACATGAGGTGCCGACAAATCCTTTGACTCATCTGCTCTCTATCGAAGAAAAGGGCGTGGAAATCGTCGAGATTAAGATACAACCCGATTCGAAAACTGTGGGAACGGCTATTAAGGATATAACGTTACCGCCGGAAAGCATTCTGGCGCTTATAATCCACCGTGACAGCAAACCATCCGTCCCCACCCCCGCCACCATACTTCAGGCTGAAGACCAAATCATCGCCGTTACCAGCCCCGATACCGAAGATTTATTGCGTACCGCCCTGACCGGCAGCTAGACCGCCCCTATTTTTTAATCGGATTACGGGTAAGCTCGACTACACGGGTGATTGTTCCATCATCAATCTGGACATCCAGTTGTATGTTAAAAACAAACCGTTCGTCATTGAATTCCACGTGCGTCATCCAGCCCTGTTTCGGTTCGCGAAACAGGGGAAAAAGTTCCGCTTTAAGTATGGTGATATTTTCCATATTCTGCCCGTAAAGCGCTTTTATGGCTCTCAGTACCACCGGTCTTAATTGTGTTGCATCTTTAATCGGTTTAAACATACATCACCTCCAATCGATTTGACTAGCGTGCTCTATTTGACTATATTGTGTAATAATTATTGCCATATGGCAATTTTTGTCAGACACTCTTTATATAAAATGAAGCTGCATCATCTTAAGGAGGACGACTATATGTTGAAAAGAACTCCCCTTATTTCCATAGTAGCGATTATTTTAACTATTTTCAATCTTTTATATTTTGCGGGCTGCAGCAGCGGACAGACGATATTAATTACATTGACAGATTCTTCCCCACAGGGAATGGCTGAATATATCTATGTGGGTGGTAATGTGAATAATCCCGGATTTTATCCCTTAAAAAGCACGGATTCCGTCGAATCCCTGGTTAAGGCAGCCGGAGGTATCGATAGCGAGCCGGAGGACTGTCAAATAGAGTTAATAATAAACAATAGTGACGATACCGCCCAGAAGATAAATATCAACCGCGCCGAAGCCTGGCTGCTGGAAGCCCTGCCCGGAATAGGAAAAACGAGGGCAAACGCCATTATTCAGTACCGCATAGACAACGGCAGCTTTAAAAACATCACCGAACTGTTAAAGGTGGGGGGAATCGGGCAGGACACCTTCGATAATATCAGGGATTTGATTACAGTAGATGGCTGAAAACATAGCGAAAAATATGCCCTGATACAAACTTAACATTTTTAAAAATAATCGAAAGACACTGGTTTAAGTAAACAATTGACAGAATAAATATAATAGTCACTTCTTCCTTTGTGAAGGGAGATTGAGAGGGATTTTAACTATAAAAAGCGCAGCGTTATAAAGACGAAATCGCATGGAGTCAGCAATTTAGATGATTCTCATCTGCCTCAGTATCAGCTGGATAGCCGGCATTGTTATCGGACTTAATTTCGACCTGCCGGATGCACTTATATTAACGGGGCTACTGCCTCTCCCCCTGCTGCTTTTCAAGAAATATCAAAAACAGATAATACTGGCGGGGCTTTGTATCGTATCCTTTTTTACCGCTTCCATCTGCGCACATAATTGCCTCCCCGAAGATGATTCCGCCTATATCAACTTTTTCAACGACAAGGGAACGGTGACTGTTACCGGTATGATTGGTGACGACCCGGATGTCAGGGAGGGCAATACCAGACTGGTCGTCAAAGCTTCCCATGTTGAAATTGATGAACAACAATTTGAAGTAGAAGGAAAGGTGCTGGTTTTTGTTCCCAGGTATCCCGCCTACAGTTATGGAGACGTCATACGTATAACAGGAGAGCTTGAAACGCCCCCCGTATTCGAGGATTTCGACTATGCCGCTTACCTTTCGCATGAAAATATCTACGCCACCATGCTCTATCCGCAAATAGAGCTTACAGCCGGCGGACAGGGACTTGCCCCGCTGAAGTGGATATATTCACTGAGGGAGCAACTGGCGCAGTCTCTGGCAAGGGTTTTACCCGAACCACAGGCATCGCTGGCTAAGGCAATGCTTTTAGGTATACGCAGCGGTATCCCCGATGATTTAAAGCAAGCCTTTTCAGTTACCGGAACCGCCCACCTGCTTGCCATATCCGGACTGCATACCGGAATCGTGGCCGGCATTATGTTAAGCATCGGCTTATTGCTTTTCGGACGCCGGCATTACCTGTATATCTGGCTGGCGCTGGGCGTCATCTGGGTATATGCCATACTTACGGGACTGCAAGCTCCGGTTGTCAGAAGCGCCATAATGGCCAGCATCTTTTTGGCAGCCGAGCTTACAGGCCGCCAGCGAAACGCCATAACCGCCCTGCTATTTGCCGCCGCCATAATGACCGCCTGCGACCCGCAGGTTATTTATACAGCATCGTTCCAGATGAGCTTTATGGCTATGTGCGGGCTGATTTTTATGCTACCCCCTTTGCAAAACCTCGAAAATAGATTGATCGACAGGCTGCCGGGCAGATTCCCAGCGATATCGACGGTAGTAAAATTTACCGGCGATAGTCTGGCGGTAACGCTGGCGGCATTAGCGGGGGTACTGCCGCTGATTGCCTATTACTTCGGTATCGTATCTATCGTCAGCCCAGGGGCGACACTGTTGGTCTTGCCCGTGCTTATCGGGATTATTATTCTGGGCGCTCTTACTGCGGTAACAGGATTGTTTTTCCTTCCGTTTTCGCAGGCTTTCGGCTGGCTGTTATGGCTGATACTGTCATACATGCTGTTTATAGTCAAAGGATTTGCCGGACTCTCGATATCGTACATCGATACCGGCAGTTTCAATACGATATATCTATGGATTTACTATATCGGACTGGCAATAATAATTTGGGCAGGCAATAGATATAAATTTTTAAAAAGGACGAATAATGAAGACGAAGGGTACTCAAAATCAAACACCCTTAAAGCTGGCGGGACGAAAAATTCAGAACAAAATTTTTTCCGGCGCCGTCCGTTTAAAATTATTGTCTTTCTGGCATTTATAACCGCCATTCTCGCTTTCAGTGCCATAAACGCGGCTCCGGACGATAAGCTTCATGTTACCTTTCTGAATGTCGAACAGGGAGATGCCGTTCTTATTCAAAAAGGAAATATACAGGTGCTGGTCGACGGCGGTCCCGGCGGACAGGCTTTAAACCTGGCTTTAAGCCAGAAAATGCCCTTCTGGGATCGGACTATCGAACTGGTAGTTTTAACCCATCCCCACGACGACCACATAACCGGATTGGTGGAGGTGTTAAAAAGATATAAGGTTGAACATATACTGACTACGCAGATGGCAAGTTATCTGCCGGTTTACGGTGAATGGCTGATATTAATCGAAGAAAACAATATTCCGCATACGTTTGCACATGCCGGACAGCGGATTGATATCGATGGCGCCATCATAGACGTGCTCAACCCGCAAACAGCATATTTCGAGGGCACAGGAGCGGATATCGATAACAACAGTATAGTATTGAACGTAGCTTTCGGGGAAATCAGCTTTCTGTTGACCGGAGACATGGGAAAGTATGCAGAGTTGGAGCTTATTAAAGACAGGCTGATAACCAGAGCAACCGTATTGAAAGCAGGTCATCACGGGTCGAAGTCATCGACTTCAACCGAATTTCTCAATGTTTGCAGGCCGCAAATCGCCGTTATCTCGGTCGGTTCGGATAATAAATACGGGCATCCCGATATGGAAGTAATCGAGAGATTGATTGAAACGGTGGGAGAGCAGAATATCTACCAGACGGATATAAACGGTTCGATTGAGTTTATTACCGACGGCAACGAACTATGGATAACGGTAAATCACTGGTAAAAATCTCTAATTGCTGATAAACTACGAAAAACTACAGGCGTTCGTGTCTTTAAGGAGTTAAAATGGAAGTTTTTCAATTCTTTTTCAGCAGCCTTATCGGAATAATACTCTTTGTTATCAGCCTGGCAGTATATTTTTTACCGACCATAGTTGCCGTGGTCAGGAAAAAACGCAATGCACTGGCTATTTTTCTGCTCAATTTTTTCCTCGGCTGGACATTCATCGGCTGGGTAGTGGCGCTTGTTTGGGCGGCTACAAAGGACTAGCCGCATTACAATATTGTTATTTTATAAAACCGTGTTATAATACATTAATAATAATTTAATAACAGGAGCAGGTACCGGGTAGTGAAAATCAGTTATGGCTGGATAATAGTTACCTGCTCTCTTATTATCCTCGTCGCGCTGGGCACCCTGACCGGCACTTTCAGCATCTTCCTCGAACCACTTGCCAACCAGTTCCAATGGGAGCGCGGAGCTTTATCGGCCGCATTCTCGATATGTACCTTCCTGGGAGGGCTTTTTGCAATCGTTACCGGTAAACTGACCGACAGGTACGGACCGCGTTTACTGGTTACCATTACGGGGATACTCACAGGTATCGTCATGCTCTGCATGGCTGAAGTAAACGCCCTATGGCAGGTCTATCTGCTGTGGGGAGTGCTTGGCGCGGTTGCCATGAGTTGCTGTATCGTTCCGGTAAGCTCGACAATCCCGAGGTGGTTTAACACAAAGAGAGGGCTGGCTATTTCCCTCGGCATCATCGGTATGGCGCTGGGAGGAGCAATATGGCCGGTACTTGCTCAATGGATGATAAACTCCTTCGACTGGCAGCAGGCATTCAGAATAATGGGTATCGTAGCGTTTGCCGGCATTATAATACCCGCCCAGTTCCTCAAGCTAAGCCCCACGCAAATAGAGACGCATCATGATATAGCGACGGAAAAGCCGGCAATCGCAGCCGAGGGGTTAACTCTCAGGCAGTCGGCAAAAACAGCCAGGTTCTGGATATTCGGCATAATACTGCTGCTGCATAATTTCTATATCATGACGATCCTGGTTCACCTGGTGCCTTATGCCAGGGACATCGGCATAACCCCGATTACGGCAGCTTCGGCTTTATCCGTTTTCATTGTCGTTTCTCTGGCGGCTCAACTGGTTGCCGCCTTCGTGGTAGATAAATTGGGAGGCGTCAGGGTACTCTTTTTCAGTCTGATAGCGGCTATGTTAAGCCTGCTGCTGCTTCCTTTTACGGTAAGCACCGGGTTGCTGTTTCTGTTCGCTATAATACTGGGTGTAACGGGAGCCATGCATACACTGCAAATGATAGTCAGCGTCGAAATGTTCGGAACCAAATATATCGGCAGCGTTTTGGGAGTGGTACTCTTTTTCGGCACTCTCGGCGGAGCTCTCGGCCCCCTGTTTGCAGGCGGTATCTATGACATGGCAGGCAGTTATATGCCGGCTTTTATTACTTGTTCATGTCTCGGTGTTACGGTATTTATCCTCTCACTGGTACTGTTACGCGTGGTAAAAGGCAGGAAATAATCAGAGCTGTCTTTCGGGGCGTGCCAGCCCGTACTTAACCAGCAATTTTTTATCGGATAGTATATCTGCGGTAAGCCCGTCAGCCACAATGCTCCCCTTCTGCATAACAACAATGCGCTTACAGAGCGATTCCACCAGTTCCAAATCGTGAGAAACGATTATTTTTGTCCATGACAGATGCTTTAAAAAATCGATAAAATCCCATTTCCCTTTCGGATCGAGGCTGGACGACGGTTCGTCGATTACCAGTAAATCGGGAGACATCGAAAGAACGGTAGCGATGGCAATGCGCTTTTTCTCCCCGATGCTTAAATGATGCGGAGAACGTTTTTCAAAACCGGACATTCCCACCAGTTCCAGCGCTTTTGTAACCGCATCGTTCACCTGCGCCTCATCATAACCCATATTGATGGGACCGAAGGCGACATCATCGAAAACGGTCGGCGAAAACAACTGGTCGTCGGGATTCTGGAATACCAGCCCCACCCGGCTGCGCACCTGCTTCAGATTTTTATCATCTATCGGCTGCCCCAGAAAAGAGACGTTTCCGTCACCTCTGATAATGCCGTTGAAATGCAGAATCAGGGTGGATTTACCGGCACCGTTAGGCCCCACCAATGCCAGGGAATCCCCTTTATATACTGTAAGATTGATATCTTTTAACGCCTGTTGCCCGTCGGGATAGGCATAGGAAAGATTTTCTACGCGTAATAATTCTTCCATCAATTTTCTCTATTTTAATATAGCAGGTTCAGCAAAGTGATTAAAGTAAGGCTCGTCCCCAAAGCTATAACAAAATAGACATCCGCGGGTTTGAAACAGAGGCGGTCGAGGGTACGGCTGTGCCCATCGAAACCGCGCGCTACCATCGAGGCATATACCCGTTCGCCGCGCTCATAGCTCCTGATAAACAGCGTGCCTATCATATTGCCGACGGTTTTTATCTGCCATAAACGTTTGCCGCCGCTGCCGAAGTTGCGGCTGTCACGCGCCTGCTTCATCCTCATAACCTCGTCCGTCAGCACGAAGATGTAACGGTACATGAAGGACATAATCATTACCAGCACACGGGGGATTTTCAGACTCTCCAGCGCCTTGAGGATATTGGAAAAAGTGGTGGTCGAGGTTAAAACGATGAGGAAAAGGATGGAAAGCCAGGCTTTCGCCATAACGCTGCCCAGTGTTTCCAATCCTTCATATGTAACGGAAAGATGCCATGAAAAGATATTAAAACTGAATGCCTCCACCCCCTCTTTAAAGAAAGGAATAAAGAGCGCCACCATCAGCACAAAGGGAACGATAACCAGGGAACGGAGGAAGATATAGGTAACAGGTACACGCGAAATGATAATCAGGGCAGCGACAACCGTGAAATATAAGCTGTAAGTAAGCCAGCTTGCATGTGGTAGTAATACCACCAGCGCTATAAAGACAAGAGCAGCCACCAGCTTCGTGCGCGGGTCGAGCCGGTGTATTAAGCTATCTTTATCGCTGTATTTATCCAGAAAACTGTGTTTCATAATATGTTATCCGTAATATAAACCTCACCCCTTATATTCCCCTCTCCGCCAGCGGAGAGGGGATACGATGACAACATTTTTAGCTCTCCCTCTCTGTTTACGGAGAGGGAGCTGGAGGGTGAGGTCGAGAATAATCCAATCCCTCACTTCCCAAGATGCTTCGTCCCGACCGGTCGGGACTCCAGCATGACGGTCAGAGTTTTACACCTGCCATTGGTGCCGATATGTCAGGAAGCGTTTTAAGAACAGTAACCTTCACTCCCTCTTATTTTAAATTTTTATACCGCAGCCTTGTTCTTTCTCGATTGCACCAGCCAGGCAATGCCGTAAGCGATGCCGAACATTAAAAGGACTCCTATCCAGCCGGCAAGAATAGTGGCAAATGCCTCGTTTTCTATCCCCGGAAATACATAATCGGCAATTATTTCAAAGGGAGAACCCTGTGCAACATCTATAAAACCCTTATCCTCGGCTACTTTCTCCAACCCGTCGGGAGAGGAGGAAGCCAGCGGAGATATGGTAGCGACAACCAAACAGAAGCCCAGCGCTATTAACCACCATTTCTTATAATTCATCTTTATTTTACTCCTCTATATCCTCTGAAGTTTCAACAGGTCCGACCTGGTAGCCATAACCAGACTGACGACAGCCACGGTAATCAAGCCTTCACCGACACCGATAATGGCATGAACTCCCGCCATCGCCGGTAAGGCAACCGATAACGGCGATGTACCGGAAACTGCCAGTTCAATAGCGCAGGCAATCGAAGCCAGCAGAACGGATGCCCAGGACGCTGCAAACCCTGATATCAGTTTGGAACGGTTGCTGTCGCCCAATACGGCGCTCAACCCTTTATAGATATAATATGCGCTAAAGCCGCCGACGATACCCATATTAAAGATGTTGGCTCCCAGCGCCAGGATGCCGCCATCCTGAAAGATGAAACACTGCCCTGTCAATACCACCGCCATTATCAGCACCGCCGCCCAGGGTCCCAGTAAAATCGCCACCAGCGCCGCTCCCAAAAAATGCCCCGAGGTACCACCGGCTACCGGGAAATTCAGCATCTGCGCGGCAAAGATAAAAGCCGCCAGTATCCCCATCATCGGAATATGTTTTTCCCCCAGATTCTTGTTGGCCAGCCTGACCGCATTGCCGATACCACCGGCGGAGATGACGTACGTGGTTGCTACCGTTGCCGTGCTTAAAAACCCATCCGGTATGTGCATGGAACAACCCCTCCTTGCTATCCATAGCATTTGCAATTTATTGCATCATATAATTAAAAAATTTTTACCTGCACTTTTTACAGGTACCGAATATTGCCAGGTGGTGAATATCGGCATCGAAGCCGTACTGCTTTAAAAGGGATTCTCTCAAGGGGGTGAAAACTGATTCTTCCATATCGATAATCCCGCCACACTTCTGGCAGACAAGGTGGTGATGATGTCCTTTTTTTATACTGTGATAACGTACCCGGCCGTCGCCGAAATCGGTCTCCGTCACCAGTTCCAGCTGTTTTAAAAGCTCAAGCGTACGGTAAACAGTGGAAATATTGACATTGGGGTATTGGAGACAAACCAGGGTGAATATCTCTTCGGCGCTGATGTGGTCGTCGGCATTCTCGACTGCATCGAGAATCATTATGCGTTGAGGGGTTATACGATAACCCTGCGCGGTAAGTTTGCCGAGTATTTCACCTGATTTAGCCATTGCAAAGATTATAGCACTGCATAATTATAGATGCAAGAGATTGCAGCTGCATATTTTATTAACGGTGGTGAAGACCTCACCCTCCGGATTTAAAAACCTCACCCTCCGGCTCCCTCTCCGCACGCA
This sequence comes from Dehalococcoidales bacterium, assembly GCA_028707255.1. Classification (GTDB taxonomy): domain Bacteria; phylum Chloroflexota; class Dehalococcoidia; order Dehalococcoidales; family UBA5627; genus UBA5627. The sequence goes on along the minus strand of JAQTUQ010000010.1, from coordinate 19,514 downwards.
GAGAGGGAGAGAAAAAACATTCCCCCTTCTCTGATTTCGGAGAAGGGGGACAGGGGGATGAGGTTTTTGTCGCTCCGTGGACGGAGAGGGGAATTAAAGGGGTGAGGTTTAAATCTTCTCCCTGCTATCAAGCATGATAGTCACCGGCCCGTCGTTGTGGATTTCCACCTGCATATATTGCTGAAACCTGCCGGTTTCCACTTTCAAACCGCTGGCTTTTGATTGTTTGACGAATTCGTTGAAAAGACGCTCCGCTTCTTCGGGAGGCGCCGCGCCGGTAAAGCTCGGCCTTTTCCCTTTTTTAGTATCGGCAATCAAAGTGAACTGACTGACCAGCAATAATTCGCCTTTGATATCGAGGACGGAGAGATTAAACTTGCCCGATTCATCGGCAAAGATGCGCAGTCCGATATTTTTCTGCACCAGGTATTCCACATCCTTTAAAGTATCCCCTGCCGCCACGCCGACCAGGACTACAAGACCATTGCCGATTCTGCCGACTTCTTCGCCGGAGACACTTACTCTTGCCGATGTTACCCGCTGGATTAAGGCTTTCATTGGGTTTCACTCCTTTTATTGTTACGTGGCTGCAAAGCAAATTCTAGCGCAAGATAAAAACTAAAGCAATCAACATAGGTATCTTTATTTTTACTGTAAATTTTCAATTATATTAATTACTAAGAATATAACTAAATAGTATTAAAAATCTATTTACAGGCAGTAATTTTTCCGTTAAACTGAACACACAGCCATTGACTTATTTAAAAACGATAAAAGCACCTTGACACCGCAGCAATGCCGGAGGCTGAAAGGTATGAATACATCAAATAAAAAAGGGGATAAACCGCGGCGTAATCCTGTCAGCTTGTTTAAAAATCGTCGACGTTCCATAACCCTGAGGACGGCTGTTTTAATCCTCTGTCTGGTGCTGGTATCCGGTATTGCAGGCAGTTTCACTCTTATCCAGATGAGCCGCGATTCTATACGCCAGGAATCCCTTTACACCAATCTTGCTCAAGCCAAGCTTGCTAGTGAATTCGCATTTTCTTATATCGAAACTATCGAGGCGCATATGCGGGTTTTTGCCAACCGTCCGGATGTGCGCCAGGCAGTAATTAACGATACTCCCGAGCAACTGCAACAAACATTGGCGGAGTTCGTGCAAATCCAGAGCAAACTAGACAGCGCCGGCATATACGATATTACCGGGATACAAAGAAGTTTCTATAATGCAGAATCAGATACTATAGGACAATCGTTTGCCGATCGTGAATGGTTTCAGCAGGTAATTACAATTAAACAACCCTACCTGGGCATTCCTCTAATATCACGCGCAACCGGTAACCCGATACTTCCATATACCGTTCCAATTTTTAATGAACAGGGTCAGATAAAAGGAGTTCTGACCTGCGGTATTTCTTTAAATAAATTATCAGATTCAATTGTAAATATAGATTATGGAAAGGATACCCGTGTAGGGATAATAGATTTACGTAACGAAGGGATTATAATTGGAAATACCGACCCTCAAAGAGTAATGACACCCGTAACAAGAGACAACGAGGCAATCAATCTCTTGATGTCCGGTAACAGCGATGTTATGGAAACCACCAGCAGCAGCGGTGAACTTATTTTAACCGGATTTGCCACTATGCCTGATTTCCCGTTGGGTATTGTTGTCATCACACCCAGCGCCACCGCTTTATCGGTAATAAATACCTTGACACAAAATGCTGTCATTTTCATTACTGCCGGGATTATCCTGTCCGGTATACTGGGTGTATTTTTAGCTCTGGGAATAACAAAGCCGTTACGGAAGTTGATTTACGGTACAAAAGAAATAGGCAGCGGCAACCTTGATTATCCGGTAGCCACTTCAGTAAACGATGAAGTGGGAGATTTATCACGTGCTATCGGGGATATGGCACAAAATCTGAAACAGACGCTGGTTTCCCGTGATTTACTGGCGGCGGAAGTCAGCGAGCGTAAAAAGAGCGAGGAAAAAATATCGGGTTTAAATCGCATTCTGAGCGCCGTACGCAATGTAAATCAGCTTATTACCCGTGAAAACGACCGCCAGAATTTGATTTCCACAGCCTGCCGCAACCTGACAGAGACACGCGGCTTTACAAAATGCTGGATAGCCGCCATTGACCCTGCGGGAAAGGTACACGCTACCGCAGACGCAATGTGGGGCGATTTGTTTTCACAATTACAAAAGCGGCTGTACGAAGGGGATTTCCCACGCTGTATCGAAAGGGTATTGAAGGATAAGCAAACCGGCGTAATAACCGCAGATGAATATGCCGCATTATGCAGCGATTGTCCTCTGCATACAGGGCAACGCAACACTTGCGCGGTAATTATCGCACCTATGAATTATGCCGGTCGCGTAATGGGGATTCTGGCAGCCTCATCACCCGACGATATCATTTTGGATAACGAAGAAATAGAACTGTTTCAGGAATTAGCCGATGACATAGCCTTCGCTCTGCATAAAATAGAACTCGAGGAGAAAGAAAAGCAGACTGAAAAGCAATTCCGCTTACTGGTAGAACATGCGCCTCAGGCTATATTTATCCAGACCGACGGGAATTTCGCATATATCAATCCCGCCGGAATAGAATTGTTTGGGGCACAGGATGAGAAGCAAATCGTCGGACATCCCGTTATCGAAAGAGTGCATCCGGATTTCAGGGAAACCATGCTTGAAAGAATCTACCAATTGAATAATGAAGGCCAATTAGTAAAATCCCTGGAAGAAAAGATGCTATGCATCGACGGCAGCATCATCGACGTCGAGATATCGGCTACTCCCTTCTTTTATAACAACTCTCACGGGGCGTTGGTATTTATACGCGATGTTACCGAGAGGAAAAAGCTGGAAAGTTCACTGCGTGAAAGCGAAGCGCGCTTCAGAAAAATGTTTGAAGCATCCGGTGTGATTATGTTTCTGGTAGACCCCGCATCCGGGGCGATTGTCGATGTGAACCCGGCAGCTGTCAAGTTCTACGGTTATGCATATGAGCAATTTATTAAGATGAATATCAATCAGATTAACACGCTGACTCCCGATGAAATTAAAGAGGCTATGGAAAAAGCAACCACGAACAGGCATAACAGATTCGTTTTTCCCCACCGGTTGGCTGACGGCAGTATAAGGACTGTCGAAGTCCATTCTCATCAGGCCGATATCGCAGGGCATAAATATCTGTACTCCATTATTTATGATATTACTGAACGCAAGTTAGCGGAAAAAGCGCTTGAGGAAGAGGTGGCGCGACGCGCTATTCTGTTCGAACAAATGCCTGTCGGCGTCGTGATAGTCGACCCTTCCACCGCCCGCATACTGGAATGCAACACCATTGCTCATCAACAATTGGGATACAGTCACGAAGAGTTTACTAACCTGACCGTGATGGACATCGAGGCCAATGAGAAACCTGCCGAAGTTCTATCTCATATCGAACTGATTTTACAGGAAGGCGAAGCGAACTTTGAAACCCTGCAGCGCACCAAACAGGGTGAAATACGTAATATACATGTCACTGCAAAACCGGTATACCTGTCAGGGAAGACTATCTACCAGTGCATCTGGCAAGACATTACCGAACGCAAACGCATAGAGGAATCTTTGAATAAGCAGCAGGAACTGCTTACCAGAGTTGCCGAATATGTACCCGGAGTCGTTTACCAATACCGCCTTTATCCGGACGGACGCTCCTGCTTCCCTTACTCAAGCCCCGGTATGATGGATATTTATGCAGTTACCCCCGAGGAAGTGCGCGAGGATGCCACCCCCGTATTCAAACGCCTGCACCCGGACGATTATGATTACATCGTATCTACTATCCAGGAATCGGCGCGTACACTGCAAGATTACCACAGCGAATTTCGCGTAATCCTTCCGGAGCTGGGTGTACGCTGGCGTATTTGCAATGCCAAACCCGAAAGGCTGGAGGACGGCAGCACACTGTGGTATGGCACCATTCAGGACAGCACCGAACGCAAATTAGCCGAGGAAGCTCTGGAGAAAGCGGCCGCAGAATGGCGCAATACCTTTGATTCGATTACGGATATGATAAGCATTATCGATGACAAGCATAGATTAATAAGGGTGAATAAACGTTTTGCAGACGCTTTCGGTTCTACTCCGCAGGCGCTTAGCGGACGGCAGTGTTATGAAATGGTACACGGACTGAAAAGACCCCTGGCAAAATGCCCTCACATGAAAGCTGTGAACAGCTTGAAAACAGAAACCGTCGAATATTACGAAGACAGCCTCGGGATTTACGTTGAAGAAACCGCTTCCCCGATAATGGATGCGCAGGGCAAATGCACAGGCGCTATTCATATCATTAAAGATATCACAGCCCGCAAACAGGCGGAGATGGAGCAGCAGGCATTGCGGGATAAAATGGAAGTATCCAGCCGGCTGGCTTCGGTCGGCGAAATGGCGGCCGGTATCGCTCACGAAATAAACAATCCTTTGACGGGGGTAATCGGTTTCTCTCAGCTTCTGCTAAACGAAGACCTTCCACCTGACGTAAAAGACTCGATAAAGCTGATTAACGACGGGTCTATTCGGGTCAGGGACATCGTTAGACGCATGCTTACCTTTGCCCGGCAGGTAAAACCGCAAAAAGCAAAGGTAAACATACATGAGCTTATCGATAATACCCTCGAATTCAGGCGCTATATACTCAATACGGCCAATATAGAGGTTATCCGTAAATACGATAACAACCTGCCTTGGATAACGGTCGACCCGGGACAGTTGCAGCAGGTATTTATGAATCTTGTAGTCAATGCCGAAAACTCGATGAAGAAGGCTCATGACCGCGGCACGCTTATAATCACCACCGCAAAAGACGCAAATCACATAATTATATCTTTTAAAGACGACGGGCTGGGGATGTCGAAGCAATTATTATCCAGGATATTCCATCCTTTCTTTACCACCAAAGGCCCCGACGAAGGAACCGGACTCGGCCTTTCGCTGTCACGTTCCATTATACTTGAACACGGGGGTTCTATCGAAGCGCAAAGCGAAGCGGGAAAGGGCGCTGACTTTATAATAAAATTACCTGTAACATCTCTTCCGGAAGAGCCGAAACCGCAGCCGGAAGAGGAAAATACGAAAGAAACGGCGTCGACCAGAAAAGCCTCCGTACTTGTAATCGATGATGAAGCGACAATAAGAACCTTTATCAGGAGAATCCTGGAGAAAAACGGGCATACAGTTACCGAACTGGATAGGCCTGTCAAGGATAATTTAGAGAACTTGTTCGCCGCCAAATTCGATATTATCCTTCTGGATATGAAAATGCCGGGAATGAGCGGGAAGGAATTCTATACTGCTATTAAAAAAGAATATCCCGATATGGCACGCCGCACTATATTCATCACCGGGGATACATCGGATTCAACTACGGTAAAATTCTTTAAAGAAAACAACCTGCTCTATATAGAAAAGCCATTCGACCAATCGACCCTGATTAACAAGATTAACGAATTGCTTAAAAAAGAGTGAGTTTGGATTTGAGGTAAGGCGGCTGATGCAGGTATTTACTTTATTCCCTGCTCTATCGGACAACCGGGACTAAGTTCGTCGATTTCTTCCATCAGGCGAATGGTTTCTTTAAAAGCCACGACAATTTTTTGATAGTGTATGTGTTCATTGTAGCTCAGAGTTCTATCCTTGCGGTCTTTCAGCCACTTGTGGCAGGCTTGATAACCGCCGATGTGAAAACCCCAAACTTCCGGCGGTACTCCCTCGATATAATAAGGGTGTTAATTTTTCGTTCATTTATCAGCAATCCCCGTGCCCAAACTTTACCGCATTATACACCCAAAACAAATCAAATGCGATAGTTTACAGACCTCACCCTGCGGCTCCCTCTCCGCTTGCAGCGGGGGAGTGTAAATCCCAGCTATTCGTATCCCCTCTCCGTGAACGGAGAGGGGAACCAAATGGGTGAGGTTTAAATAATTATTAAATATGTTATGGACTCTTACAAAGCTATTGACTTGGTATTATATATACGTTATTATCTTAAAAATCCTGTTCTCGGTTATAAGGTTCAGGAAGAGTATTTGCAATCTGTTTAATATCGAAAACGTACATGAAGAAAATATTCAGTATACTGGCTATATTGGTATTGATTTCAGGCTTATGCCTGGCAGCCGTTGTACCGGCAATGGCTGCGGGTACCACATGGTATGTAGATACAACCGGCACCGATGACGCCGGACACGGCACCGCAACAGGAAGCGGAGCATTCGCCTCAATTCAATATGCCGTTACTTCTGCCTCGGCGGGCGATATCATTATCGTAGCAGCAGGGACATACAACGAAAGCAATATATACATTAATAAAAGCCTTACCGTCCGGTCGGCATCCGGCGCTGCTTCCACTATTGTCCAAAGTTCCGGTATCGATGGATTCTATATAGGGTCTGCCGGCAGCAGTACCACAATAGACGGTTTCACGGTAACCGGAGCTACCACATCCGGTAACGCCGGTATAAATCTCACCTTTGCATCGAACTGTACCATTACGAATAATATCTGCACAAATAACAATCATGGAATCTACCTGTACGATTCCGATAGCAATATCATTACCGGCAATACCTGCTCGAATAATAGTATATACGGTATTGTCATTTCTATGGATTCAGACGAAAACCTGGTTAATAATAACACCTGCACAGCCAACACTTCATACGGCATCAGCGTGGCTGGCGGTTCAGACTCAAACACTATCGAGAATAACATCTCTTCAAATAATCAACTCGGGATATTTTCGGGTAATTCGAATAATAACAGCATAATAAACAATACCTGCTCGAGTAATACTGAAGACGGCATTAACATTTTTAATAATTCGAATACCATCATATTAAACAATAATCTTTCAAGTAATGATTACGGGATATCGGTAGCCACCAATATAAACTCCAGCAACAAAGCGAACTACAACAATATCTGGAGCAATACATCATTTGGCGTAAGTAACTCAGACTCCGTCAACACTTTCGATGCCAGGTACAACTGGTGGGGTGACTCCAGCGGACCTTACAATCCACATACCGAACCTCCGGGCCCTGGTGATGCAGTCAGCTACTACGTAAATTACGATTCATATTTGACCACATTCCTGTATATAACTACTACAACTACAACTCAAACTCAAACCGAGACTCAAACCGAAACCACGACCACGCTTTCGACCACGACCCATACCACAACTCAGACTCAAACCGAAACCACGACCACAGTTTCCACAACTACCGACACCACTACCCAAACCGAGACCGAAACTACAACTACGGTTTCCACAACTACCGACACCACAACTCGAACAGAAACCGAGACTACGACCACAGTTTCCACAACTACCGATACCACTACCAAAACCGAGACCGAAACTACAACTACGGTTTCGATCACAACCGATACCACTACTCAAACCACAACAGCTACTGCCACCCAAACTATGACCCAAACTGAATCAACCACTATAACCGAAACACAGGCAACGACAGCGACTCAAACCACAACGGCTACAACGACCGAAACCACTACTCAAGTTCAACCGACCACGACTACCCTAACAAAAACTGCGACAACAACCGGGACTGTCACGATACCGACTACTATTACATCGACACAATCGACGACTTTAACCGAAACAAAACCGGAGATTACTACGACGAAAACAGAAACCCCGCAGATTGTAACCAAAACACAGACGGCAACATTAACATCTACCCTTCCGCAAAGCACGGCCAGTATAACAACGACAACTACTCAAACCATAACGGAAGAACGTACCGATTGGCTTACAACCGGATTGATATCGGGAGGCGTAGTTATCGCAGCATCCGCACTAACCGTTTTCCTGATAGGCAGAAGAGGCATCGGTTAAATACAAATTTACCTCGATATATAGATTTTTGCCTAAAATTGCCTACCGATGTATAGCTGTAATTAATCAGAATGACCTGCACAGCAGCGATTTGACAGCCGAAAACCTTCCTGATATACTATCTCGGTAATTGCTCGTAATGAGCAGCAGTTTTAAAAATCTAAATAACTAAAACTAGGCTTGGATTATGTTCCTTCCTGGTGGTTTAAGCGAAGTGGTACCACCCGTTCCCATCCCGAACACGGTCGTGAAACGCTTCAGCACAGACGATACTGAGGGGGCGACCCCTTGTGGAAAATATGCCACTGCCAGGGGGACTTAACAAGCCTTTTTCTTTTTTATCCCCTGAAAAACCACCGAATTTCATTGAAATAACTTGCCTCACATAGTATTATTAAAACAACATAAGCTGTTTTTTTGACCTGAGCTATTTGTTGCACTATAATTATATAGATTCAAGTATTCGTAAAAACGGCTTTGTTAGGAGATTGAAATGGCCAGCCGATTCGATAAATTTTCTGAAAGAGCTCGCAGGGTTCTCACCCTCGCACAGGATGAGGCGCAGCGTCTGAACCATAATTATATCGGCACCGAGCATATTCTTCTCGGACTGGTAAAGGAAGAGGACGGGGTAGCCGCACGCGTTCTGCTGAGTATGGGACTCAACCTTGGAAAGATATCCCAGGCTGTCGAGTATATAGTAGGTCCGGGCGATAAAACCAACCTCAATACCACCGGTCTTACCACCAAAGCAAAGAGAGTACTGGAACTGGCAATAGACGAAGCGCGCCAGTTGGGGCACACCTATATCGGGACGGAACACCTGCTGCTCGGTTTACTGCGCGAAGGTGAAGGCGTGGCTGCCAAGGTTCTGGACAGTTTCGGAGTAACGCTCGAAAAAACACGGGGCGAAGTTACCAGAATGTCTACCCAGAGCTTGGCCAAGAACCGCATGGCCCGTCAGACAAGCGCCAGCCGTACCCCTACGCTCGACCAGGTCAGTCATGACCTGACGGCAGCCGCCCGCGCCGATAAACTAGACCCGGTCATCGGACGCGAAAAAGAAATTGAAAGGTTGATACAGATTCTCAGCCGCCGCACCAAGAACAACCCTGCTCTCATCGGCGAACCCGGCGTCGGAAAGACTGCCATCGTCGAAGGGCTGGCGCATCGCATCATCGACGGGGATGTCCCCGAGACGCTGGAAAACAAAAGGGTGGTGGCTCTGGATATCGCTTCCGTCGTCGCCGGAACCAAGTACCGCGGCGAGTTCGAAGAGAGACTAAAGAAGGTCATCGAGGAAATCAAGACGTCCGGTAACTGTATTGTCTTTATCGATGAATTTCATACCATGATGGGGGCAGGCGCCGCCGAAGGGGCGGTAGATGCCGCCAATATCCTTAAGCCTTCGCTGGCAAGAGGCGAATTGCAGTGTATCGGCGCCACTACGCTGGATGATTACCGCAAGCATATCGAGCGCGATTCGGCGCTGGAGCGCCGCTTCCAGCCGATTTTAGTCGAAGAACCTTCGGTAGAAGAAGCGCTGGATATCCTGCGCGGTGTCAAAGGCCGCTACGAGGAGCATCACCAGCTTACTATCAGTGACGAAGCATTGAAATCGGCTGTAAACTTTGCCACCAGATATATCCCCGACCGCTTTTTGCCGGATAAAGCCATCGACTTGATCGATGAAGCGGCATCGAGGGTGAGAATAAAATACTACGCCAAACCGCCTGCTTTAAAACAGTTAAAGCAGGACGAAGACCGTTACCGCAAAGAAAAAGAAGAAGCTCTGGAAGCCCAGCAATATGATACAGCTGCCGATATGCGCCAGCAGGAGATAGAAGCTGGGGAGAAGATAAAAGAACTGGAAGAAATGACCGCTGAAAAACAGCAGATGGCAAAACCTGAGGTTACACCGGAAAATATCGCCGAGGTAGTTGCCATGTGGACGGGCATCCCCGTAGTACAGATTGCCGAGGATGAAACCGAGAGGCTTTTGCACATGGAAGAGGAACTGCACAAGCGTATCGTCGGGCAGGAAGAAGCGATTACCACCATCTCAAAGGCTGTCAGGCGTGCCAGGGCCGGATTGAAAGACCCGCGTCACCCCATCGGCAACTTTGTCTTTTTAGGCCCCACAGGCGTCGGCAAGACCGAACTGGCAAGGGCGCTGGCGGAATTTATGTTCGGTAACGAGGATGCTTTGGTACGTATCGATATGTCCGAATTCATGGAGAAATTCGCCGTATCGAGGCTGGTCGGAGCACCTCCCGGATACGTCGGCTTTGAAGAAGGCGGACAGCTGACCGAAGCGGTAAGAAGAAAATCCTATTGTTGCATACTATTAGACGAGATTGAAAAGGCTCATCCAGATGTATTCAACATATTACTGCAGATATTCGATGACGGACACCTGACCGATGCCAAGGGCAGGAGGGTAGATTTCCGCAACAGTATCATAATCATGACCAGCAATATCGGAGCCGAGCTGATTCGCAAGGGGCATGGAATCGGTTTTGCCTCCCGCAGTGATGAAGCCAAATTACAGCAACAGTCGTACGATACCATGAAAGACAAGCTGCTGGGTGAAGTAAAGAAGTCCTTCAAACCGGAATTTTTGAACCGTATCGACTCGGTTGTCGTCTTCCATCCCTTAAACAAGGAACAAATCAGAGAAATCGTCGATTTGATGCTGGCTACCGTAACCAAACAGCTGGCGGAAAAAGAAATCAAGCTGAGAGTATCCGACGAAGCCAAGGATTTCCTCGGCAAAAAGGGTTACGACGAGGTATACGGTGCGCGACCGCTGCGCCGCGCAATCCAGGACATGTTAGAGGACAGGATATCCGAAGACATCCTGCGCGGCAATTTTAAAGCAGGCGATACCATCTGCGTCGACTTTGAAGAAGATAATATCGTGATACATGCCGCACCGCCCGAGGACGAAGAGGCTCTTAAGCTGCCGACACCGGTCGGCGCATTGCCGGGCGATAGCAGCACGGATATAATGGAACTGTAGTTTTTTATGTTTATATAGTAAATAATATAAGGGGCGTTGGCAGCACAAATGCTTACCCGCCCCTTTTTTATATATACAGGGGAGATGGAAAGGAAGATGACACAGGATGAATGTTGATTGGGGGCAGGCTTTTCAGGTAGGAGGATTCGGCTTTCTTCTTGTGATTCTGGTACTAACAACCCTCGCTGTATGCATGTGGCTCATCGGCTGGTTTTTTAATAAATCGACGAGTTTAAAAAGTTTGTTTAAAAGAGAGAAAAAAAATCAGCCTTCCGTGAATACGGAAAATAAACCGAAGGAAGAGCCCGAATACAATCCCGAGTTTAAAATCGATAATATCCACCGCTACGAGTAAATTAATATATGATTTTTGATATCCTGGAAACCGGTTTCGCTGGCATAACCTGGGGCGCCGTAATGATGATCGTTATCGGTGCGGTGCTCCTCTATCTCGGCATCGCCAAAAAAATGGAACCGCTCCTTTTAGTCCCCATCGGTTTCGGTATTATCATTTCAAATATGCCGCTGGCCGGTTTAATGGATACCGTTGTCGACGGAGAACTCTTCCATTACTACGTAACGGGCGGAGAGCCTGTCGGCTTTTTTGCAAGATTATTTTCCGCCGGGCTCGAATCCGAGCTTATTCCAATTTTTATATTCCTGGGGCTGGGAGCCATGACCGACTTCGGGCCGATTATCGCCAATCCGAAAACTCTCTTATTAGGCGCCGGGGCGCAGTTCGGCGTCTATTTTGCTTTCTTTCTGGCGCTGGTACTCGGTTTTAATATCTACGAAGCAGCCTGTATCGGCATTATCGGGGGAGCCGACGGCCCGACCACCATCTTCCTGACCAACCGCCTGGCGCCGACATTTATCGGAGCGACTGCCGTGGCTGCCTATACTTATATGGCGCTGGTGCCGATTATCCAACCGCCGATTATAAAACTGTGCACCACCAAAAAAGAGCGTCAAATCTATATGAAACCGCAACTCAGAGAGGTTGCCCGCAAGGAAAAAATCATCTTCCCGGTACTGGCTGCAATCATTATTATCTTGCTGGTTCCCGACTCGGCGCCGCTTATCGGTATGTTCATGCTGGGTAACCTGCTGCGTGAGAGCGGAGTGACCGACAGGTTAGCGGATACGGCCTCTAACGCCATGATGAACATTCTGACAATATGTCTCGGGCTGTGCGTAGGGGCATTTATGAGCGCCGAGAACTTCCTGCGTGTCGATAGCCTACTGGTTTTCTGCATAGGCATCATCGCCTTTGCCGCGGCTACCGCCGGTGGAGTATTTCTTGCCAAGCTGATGAATCTATTCGTAAAAGAAAAAATCAATCCGATGATAGGAGCCGCCGGCGTTTCGGCAGTTCCTATGTCTGCCCGCGTTGTCCAGAAGATGGGACAGGAAGAAAACCCCAAGAACTTCCTGTTGATGCAGGCGATGGGACCCAATATTGCCGGCGTAATCGGCACCGCCACTGCCGCCGGTATCTTTTTGGGCATGCTGCAATAAACTTCCAACTAACTCCACTTGTCTTATAAGGCTGAATCGATTAAAATCTTCCCATGTATAACGAAGAAAACGGATTAATGCGTCTTGAAAAAGCGGATGTAAAAGCAGCCTCCCTTATGTTTACGCGCGCTTTCTACAACGACCCCTTCAGCCTGTATGCCTTTCCTGATATAAAAGAGCGCAACCTGAAACTTCCGTATATGAATGAATTATCGCTATGTTACGGACTGCGCTACGGTCTTGCTTATACAACCTCTGAAAGGGGTGAGGGAGGGGCTATCTGGATGCCGCCCGGCAAGACTGGTATGTCGCTTTTCGGATTTTTACTATCCGGTTGTTTAAACCCGATTATAAAAATGGGATTGAAAACGGAATTAAAAATGATGCCTCTGGATAAATTCATGGAGGAAAAGCATAAAAAGCTGGCTCCCTTCCCTCACTGGTATCTGGCACTTCTGGGAGTCGAACCGCAGTTCCAGAAACAGGGATATGCCAGCAAGCTGCTGCGCCCGATGCTGGATAAAATCGACTCGGACAATATGCCATGTTTCCTGGAAACGGATTCCGAGAAGAATTACCTGATGTATCAGCACTTCGGATTCGAAATTATTGACGAATATTTTCTTCCCAAAGCGGGCATCAGGCTATGGGCAATGCTGAGGAATAATAAGTAGACGTTTTTCACAACGAATCCCCGCTATAATTAATATTCCCGGGATGACATCCCACCCCAGACGGGCACCGCTATAGCCTCCGGCAAGACAACAAACATTCAACTTGCTCTAGGCTTATCCGTGAGTTTGAGCTTGCTTTAAAGGATTGACAACCTCTTTCCGTTAACAACAACCTTTGCCACAGCCCTTGTTGACTACCTCGATAGTGTCTCCCGCTTTTGCCGTTCCACCGCGTATGACCTTGGCAAAAACACCTTCTTTTGGCATAATGCACTTGCCCGTCTGCTGCATTACAGCGCAACCGCTATGGCATTCCTTGCCGATCTGGCTGATTTCGAGGATAATCTCATCCCCGACCGCCACATGCGTGCCGATGGGTAAAGAAACCAGGTTTATTCCCTCGGTAGTCAGGTTTTCGGCAAAATCGCCCGACCCGACATTAAAACCCATATCGCGCATCTTCTGAATACTTTCTATCGCCAGTAAACTCACCTGCCGGTGCCAGGCTGAACTGGCATGGGCATCTTCGATAAGACCGAAACCTTCTTTGAACGATCCGCTCTCGATTATTTTTTTGGTAGTTCCCTTTTGCTTGCTCTGACAGACAGCGAGAATTTTTGCCATTAAGATAGTCTCCTTTTTAGTTTTTCTTTAATTTACTCTGTGATAATCTTCATTACTGGTTCTCATCCTGAAACAACCACGTAGACAGATAACGTTCTCCGCTATCGGGCAGGATAACGACTATTAACTTGCCCCTGTTTTCAGGTCTTTTTGCCACTTCGATAGCTGCCCAGGCAGCCGCGCCGGAGGAAATGCCAACCAGCATTCCTTCCTCCCGGGCAAGCCGGCGTGCCATACCGCCAGCATCCTCATCGGCAACCGGGATAATCTCATCAACCAGTTCCCTCTTGAAGATAGCGGGGATAAATCCGGCTCCAATTCCCTGTATCTTGTGAGCGCCGGGCTTTCCGCCGGATAATACCGGAGAAGCAGACGGCTCGACGGCTATAGCCTTAAACACGGGCTTTCTCTGCTTTATAACTTCGGCAATACCTGTAATCGTACCTCCGGTTCCGACACCGCCGACTACGATATCGACTTTGCCGTCGGTATCACGCCAGATTTCTTCCGCCGTGGTCAGGCGATGAATCTCAGGATTGGTTGCATTCTTGAATTGCTGCGGCATATAGTAATTCTTACCGGAAGATACAATTTCCTCGGCTTTCCTGATTGCCCCCTTCATCCCCTCCACCCCCGGAGTAAGTACCAGTTGCGCCCCGAAAACAGAAAAAAGCTGCCTTCTTTCCATCGACATCGTGTCCGGCATCGTCAGTATCAGCTTGTAGCCGCGTGCGGCAGCCACAAAAGCCAGGGCGATGCCGGTATTGCCGCTGGTAGGCTCAACTATCGTTGTATTTTTATCGATTAATCCCTTCGACTCGGCATCCAGTATCAGGGCAACGCCCAACCTGTCCTTGACGCTGTGAACGGGATTGAAAGATTCGAGCTTGGCGACCACTTCTGCCCCCGCTCCACCGGTAACGCGGTTCAACCTGACCATCGGGGTGTTCCCGATGGTTTCGGTAATATCGCCGGCAATTCCGCGCGTCAGCCTGGGAATATTTATGCCCTTATAGCTTGTTTTCTCTATATTCGAATTTGATTTACTCATTTCCGGTTTCTCCCGAACTTATATATTGAACATCACCGGCTCCGGATTCTCTTTTTCCCGATAGCGTTCGACCATGTTCTGAAGGGTGATATTTTCCAGAACGGAATCCATCGCTTTTTTGACTTCATCCCAGATATCCCGCGTTACGCAACAATTCGAACGCTCGCATACGGTCGGATTTTCGATACACTCGACCGGGTCGATTGTTCCTTCCAGAATGTTGACTATTTCACTTAGCTTTATCTCCGAGGCAGGTTTTGCCAGCATCACACCGCCTTTGGCGCCGCGCTGGCTGCGTATGATGCCTGCCGATATCAGAGGCGTAATCAAATGTTCAAGATATTGCAGTGAAATTTCCTCGCGCTGCGCAATTTCCTTCAACTGCACCGGTTCTTCATTACCTCGCAGAGCTATATCAAGCAAAGCCCTGCTGCCGTAGCGCGCCCTAGTCGATAATTTCATAGCTCACCCCCGCATTGTTTACTATTTTAGTATACTTTATATAGTATACTTGTTTGATATACTTTGTCAAAAAATGACCCGTAAAGCTAAAAAACAGTTCTTATCAATTATATATATTCCAGCTCTTAGCCCCTTTCCCGATACATCGGGATTCATGGCAAACGGAAAACCTCTCCTCTAACCCCTCTCCGTCAACGGAGAGGGGAATGTAAAAGGGGTGAGGTAAGAAAGTTTGTCGAATCCAGAGCGGCGTTGAATAATTATTTACAGCAGACAGGATTGATTAAAACGTAAACGTAAAAGATTGCCAACAGGGTTTCATTCAAGTATCATTAGCGGTGATAACGATTTTACGGGATTGCTATGGAAGAAAGATTAAAAGATGTCCGGAACAGTTTAATAAAAGCCTCCCAAGCATGGGCTTCGGGCAAGGGTTTCGACCTGCAAAAAGCGCAGGAACTGCGCCGCAAAGCCATTCTGTTAAATCACCGGCATTATTTAGACGGTATCCCCTTATACCGCAAAATTGCGGAAGCCGAGGGATGCCATAAAGACAGCGATTTCCAGACCATTAAAGAAAAAATGATGCTCTCAGCAGATATCTTCAAGAGCTATGAACAAAGCTGGCTGGATGATAATGATTATAATGAGATGAACCGCTGGCTTTCCTCTGTCTTTCATAAAAAAGTAGATATCGATATGAGGGGAATAAAGAGCATCGACAAATGGATATCACGGCTTGAAGATGCAGGAATCAGGATAAGTTACAGCTCCGGCACCTCGGGAGTTTTCTCATTCGTTCCCAGGGATAAAGAAGACTGGGAATTGTCACGCAAAGCTAATATCGCTTACCTCGCTCCCCTGCTGGCAAACTGCATAATGCATAAGGGGGCTGGTAATCACTTACTGACTGCATTTGCCGATTTGATGCCGATGTCAGGGCTACTGAAAATGACCAATAAAAAAGCGTTGCCCGATTTCGATGCCGCTTTCCTCGGCTTTAAGAGCGGGCGCATGGGCAACCAGGCTTTGATAGAGGAATTTGCCCCACTCTTTAATGACTATTACTTTTTATATGATATCGAAATCAGCGGAAGCGCCCTGCGCAGTCTGCGGCGTGGTGCGCGCACAGAAGAGGAAAGAAAGCTGGTAGCAGCATTAAAAGATAAGATAATGGGGCAGCGCGAAGATAACTATTCAAGACTGATAGATAAAATCGAAAAATCAACCGGCAAAGGGCAAAGGATATTCATTTTCGGCGCGCCCTACCAGTTCAAGGAGCTTTGCGAAATCTTGATGGATGATAACCGCAAACTCGGTTTAAAAGAGAATAGCATCGCGCTCATGGGTGGCGGCTGGAAAACATTTACCGGCGAAGCCGTCAGCCGCGAAACCCTCGTCGATATGATTGGTGAAACGTTAAATATAAAACCGGAAATGGCACTGGAGGGTTATTCGATGACGGAAACCAGCGCGCTTACCATGCGCTGTAAATACGGGAGATTTCATATCCCTCCCATTATCGAGCCGCTTATTTTCGATGCCGCACTGAATCCGCTCGAAGGCGATGATGTAAAGGGAACCTTCGGTTTTATGGATACGCTGGCGACCTCCCATCCCGGTTTTTTAATAAGCAACGACTACGTGCATATGGTAAACTCGGATTGCGAATGCGGTTTGCAGGGACCTGCCATACTTGAAATCGGGCGCCTGCCCGGTGCCGAGGTGAAGGGATGCGGGGGCATCATGGGGTCGTTCTCCGCCTGAACTTGAGAGGAGATAAGCTATGGAAAATAACTCAATGTTGACGATAGAAGACGGTATTATCCGCATTCCCTTCCTTGTTAAAGGTAAACTAATAATCCCGCCGCAAATAGACCGCAAACAAATCGAAATGGCGTTCGGTTATTCTGATACTGATACATCTTATGTAAAATTGACCGGAGCGCAGGTTATCCGCGAACCGCTAATAGACAGAAAGAACATGAAATATACCGAAGACTATATCTACCAGTTAATGCCGGAAATTCCGGCGGAAGCCCTGATTGAAAACGATATCGATAAACTGGCAGACGCCCTCTACTCCCTTCCTGTTGATGAGATTCTCGATTACCTGGATAAAATTCTCGATTACCTGTGCAAAAACAGGAAACTGGTTTCGCAAGCCGCCGGGCTTTACGGCAAAACCTCCGAATACCCCGATACCATGCTCGATAAGTGGTTCGCCTCGATGACGGAGATTTTAAACAGGAAAGCCGCACGCCGAATGATAGATGCGGAGCTATCTTATAACGACAAACCCGGCAGCGATTTTCTGAACGGCTGGGTGAAAGTCGAGGGTGAAACAGCTTGCATACGCGCCATGCCGACGCGCCAGCTACACATTACCGCCGGGAATGTTCCCGAAGTACCAATAATTTCGGCATTACGGGCAGTGCTCACCAAGTCGGCGGCTGTAATAAAACTGCCCGGCGGCGCGATCATCCCCGGAGCGCTGGTGGCAATAGCAACGCACGAAGCGGCTCCAGACCACCCCCTCACGCAGAACCTGTCGCTGGTTTACTGGCATGGCGGAGATGAGAATATCGAAAACATCTTATTTGCTCCCGGCGCTTTCGACAGGATTATTGTCTGGGGAGGCCCTGCCGCGATAGCCGCAGTGCAAAGCAAAACCCCGTTCACAAAGACGATATCGTTAAATCCCAGGTACGGCGTCAGCCTCATCGGCAGCGAAGCTTTTTCCGGCAAGCTTCAGGATACGGTAGACAGGGCGTTGACAGACGTACTGGCATACAACCAGAAGGCCTGTATTTCTTCGCTGTTGCATTACGTTGAAGGCACTGAGGAGCAGGCTAATGAATATGCCGTAGCCTTACAGCAAGCCTTGAAAAGATATGGCGATAAAACTCCCAACTTTACATCGCCGGAAGCCAGCGGACAGGTCAAGCGGATGAAACGCGGCAGATACGCCAATGCAAAATGGTATTTAAACTATGATAATGAAGCCTTTGTGTCGGGCGCCGTTGTCATTTCAGGCGAGTTCGATATCCTCGACCACCCCACTTCCCAATTGGTAGTGGTCAGACCGGTAGCTAAGCTCGACGATGCACTGAAATACATCCATCAAAACGTATCGACCGTAGGCGTATACCCCAAAGAACGCAGGCTGGAGCTTAAGGACAGGATTCTGGCACGCGGCGTTTCGAGCGTTTTACCCCTGGGACAATGCGAAAGGGTGTTTGCCGGCATGCCCCACGACGGGATGATGATATTAAACCAGCTTGTCGATTGGAAGGTGGGGTGAGGGTTATCCCCCTGCCATTGCGAGGAGTTCCTCTACACTGTCTTTCTGAGTCCCGATATATCGGGAAAGGGTTCATAGAGCGGACAGATTCCCTCGTCCAAAATGCCGGAATCCCGATATAATCGGGGCCACTGACGCGGCAATCTCTCACATTATCAATAATAGGGCAAAGGATATATCGATTAGAACGTTAGAGATTGCTTCAATTTCCTTCGGAAATGTTCGCAATGACAGCTACCTCTTCTGTCATTCTGGAAGTCACAAGGGGTGACTGAAGAATCCGGGGGGATGGGAGAGACAGGTTATATGGCTGCCCTGGAACAGGTGTCACTTTATTACCCCGCCCCGGATGCTTCATTCGTCCTTCACTACGTTCAGGGTGACAATCTGATTAAATAACCATCAAAATCCCCCCTCAACCTATTGTATTCAGCCCATCGTAGCCATATAATGAAATTAATAACGTAAATCTAGAGTAAAGGGGAAACAGCATATGGTAGACAAATTCGTCGAAAAGAAACTCAAAAGCCTGCGTATCTGGAACATAGTCGTCGGCCTCATCCTTGCGGTGCAAGCAGTCGTCGTTGCCTTGATGACCAATGATTTTAGTCTCCCTGTAACGTCCACTTTCATGAGCGGACCTCCGGGAACAGCCCCTGAATTACAGACCCTGTTCAGCATCCCCACCGGATGGGGCGTTTTTGCCTTCCTGGCGATTTCGGCGCTGGCGCTGTTACTCATCGCTTCGCCATGGGTATTTCCGTGGTACAAGCGCAACCTGCTCGAAAGCCGCAACTACGGACGCTGGATAGAGTACTTTTTCAGCTCCTCGATTATGATTGTGCTGATTTCCCAGATCTGCGGAATCAGCGACATTGCCGCTTTGGCAGCCATCTTCGGCATTAACGCCAGCATGATTCTCTTC
>JAQTUQ010000009.1 GCA_028707255.1 Dehalococcoidales bacterium | reverse complement strand
GATAGGGGTCATCCCAGCTGGTATAGCCCTGGAAGGCTAAAGCGGCATAGAGTTCGGGATTGGTGGTGCTGCTGTAGGTAGCCGAGAATTCGAAATCGCATTCAGCCCTGGCATCTCTGCTGCTGCCGCCGGCGTCAATGATAACCGGGGTAATCGTGGTGCCCCAGAGGGTCGAGCCGGAGCTGCGGGCGATAATGCCGTAACCGTCGGTATCACCGGCAAGGCTAGCGATAGCCGGGAACCTGGCGGCTAAAGCGGGTGAAGCATAATCATCGAAGTACATCGCCCAGATAACGCCGGTGGAGGCGTAATCGGGGGCGAACATCGCCTTGAATACAGCAACGCCGTCTTCATTAACATCGGCATAATCGCCGCCCAGGGTTTCGGAGAGCTGCATATCCGTCCAGACAGTGGTCAAGCCCCTGTCGTCGCGGATGGCGAAGACATCGACATCGGTGGCGGCTAATACCCAAACGTAGCTGCCGTCATAGTAGCTGTCCAGATCGTAGATATAGGTGGCGTTGAAAGTAGTGCCTACGCCCGGTGAAATCATGCCCATCTCGCCTACCGGCGTGCCGATGGCGGCACCGTTGGTGCAGCGGTAGAGGGTGGTATAATCTGAACTTGCATCAACGGCTACATAGACCGTCTTGTCGACCGCATAGTTGGCGGAGGGTTCGATGGCGGTGATCCTGTCTGCTTTATTGTTGATGTTGGTGAGCGTCCAGGTGTAGCCATCGGTCGACTTGAACATGGCATAGGTATAGTCAGTTATTGTGACTCCGTTGAATTTCGTACCGGCAGCCACATCATCAAAGTAAACGCTGATGAAGATGGTGCCGTCGTTTGCCTGTTCGATCAGTTCGACATCACAGTTGGGCACGGTGAAAGGAAGCGTAACGCCTTCCCATTCGTTTATGGAAGCGGGGTTACCGGCCGCAGAGACCGGACTGCCGGCTGCCACAAAGCTGGCAAGCATGGCGACCGTCATCACGACGCCCAATATTTTCATTATTTTAGTTTTCATTTCGACTTTTATTTCTCCTTAAGAGTAAACATTATTGTTTTCGATATATTTAATTATCCAATTTTACCTCCGCAAAACACTCGAGAACCTGCGGCTCCCGGGATTATTCGCAGAGACATGGTTATCCCTCTATTTCAATTTTGGCTGCAAGCGCAACAATACCCCTTGCGGGCTGTTTCATCGCGTCCACCTCCTTTTATTGCTTTTGTATATTCTCTTATATAATACCATAGCGTGTCAATAGGTATTTTTATGATTTTGCATCTTTTTTTAATTTTTTTTTGAAAATATTTTTCTCAAGCCCCCCTATTCTACCCCATCCCGCGGTTTTTTACCAGTTTCTACCTCACCCCTGATTTTAGACCTCACCCCTTCTATTCCCCTCTCCGTACACAGAGAGGGGAAGGACTGCCGACCGTCGTTGCGAGGACGCCGCAGGCGGACGAAGCAATCTTTACAGTACAACTTAATTACCCCGCCCCACCAACGTAACTGTCTTTGCGAGGACGCCGCAGGCGGACGAAGCAATCTTTACCGAATAGACTGACCGTCATTGCGAATCCCGCTTGCCGGGACGAAGCAATCTTTACCGAATAGACCGTATGGCGTAGTTATAATTATCGGTAGAGATTGCCGCGTCGCTCGCTTAACGCTCACTCCTCGCAAAGACGGGGTGGATATGCCCTTAAACCTCACCCCTTCTATTCCCCTCTCCGCAAGCAGAGAGGGGAAGGACTGCCGACCGTCGTTGCGAGGACGCCGCAGGCGGACGAAGCAATCTTTACCGAATAGACTGTATGGCATAATTATAATTACCGGTAGAGATTGCCGCGTCGCTCGCTTAACGCTCACTCCTCGCAAAGACGAATTGGATATGCCCCTTAAGACCTCACCCCTGATTTTAGACCTCACCCCTTCGATTCCCCTCTCCGCACGCAGAGAGGGGAAGGACGATATTGATTTACAAGCGTAACCCTCCCTCTCCGCAAGCGGAGAGGGAGATGGAGGGTGAGGTGTTAAAGACCAACTGTCATTCTGAGGCGAAGCCGAAGAATCCAAGGGTTATCGAATGGCATTCAGATCCTTCACTACGCTCAGGATGACGATACGGTAAACCCCTCTCCGCAAGCGGAGAGGGGCTGGGGGTGAGGTGAAAAGATACCAACCGTCATTGCGAATCCCGCCTGTCGAGATGAAGCAATCTTTACCGAATAGACCGTATGGCGTAGTTATAGTTATCGGTAGAGATTGCCGCGTCGCTCGCTTAACGCTCACTCCTCGCAAAGACGAATCAAAACGGCTTATTTCTCTTTCGTCAGGGAAGCGAGGAACTCGGCGTTGGTGCGCGTCTTGCGCAGGCGTTCCAGTATGCGCTCCGTGGTTTCCACCGAGCTGACGGAATCGGCATTGATTAAAGACATCATACGCTTCAAAAGCTGTACCTGGCGGATGGTTTCCGCGCTCATCAAGAGGTCGTCGCGACGCGTGCCCGAGCGGTTGATATCGACAGCGGGATAGACGCCGCGCTCGGCAAGGCGGCGGTCTAGATGCAGTTCCATATTGCCGGTGCCCTTGAATTCTTCATAAATCAGGTCGTCCATGCGGCTGCCGGTATCCACAAGACAGGTCGCCAGTATGGTTAAACTGCCGCCGCCCTCTACATTGCGCGCCGCTCCGAAGAACTTCTTGGCGGGATGCAGGGCAACCGGGTCGATACCGCCGGAGAGAGTGCGCCCGCTGGAGGGCATTGCCAGGTTATAAGCGCGGGTCAGGCGGGTGATGCCGTCGAGCACCAACAGCACGTCCTTTCCGGCTTCCACCATTCTCTTGGCGATATCCAAAGTAAGCTCCGCCACGCGGGTATGGTTTTCGACCGGTTCATCGAAGGTGGCGGCAATCACCTGCCCCTTTACGGAGCGTCTCATATCGGTAACTTCTTCGGGACGCTCGCCGATAAGGCAGACAATAAGATTGAGGTCGTTATAATTGGTAGTCGCCGCATTGGCGATTTTCTTGAGTAGCATCGTTTTGCCGGCTTTGGGGGGAGCCACGATTAAACCGCGCTGCCCGCGCCCGACCGGCGCAATCAGGTTGATTAAACGGGTGGAGAGGTTGTCAGAGGTGGTTTCGAGGTCAATCAGCTTGTCGGGGTAAATGGGAGTTAAGGAATTGAAGTAGGGACGCGTCTTGGAGACTTCGGGATTGAGGTCGTTGATGGCTTCCACGCGCAGCAGGCTGTAGTATTTTTCGCCTGTCTTTGCCGGCCTGCCCTGCCCGACCACGTAATCGCCGGTGCGCAAGCCGAAGCGGCGGATTTGCGATTGGGAGACATAGATGTCCGAGGAACTCGGCAGCAGCGTGCTTTGCCTTAAGAAACCGTATCCGTCTGCCATGATATCCAGAATACCGCTGCAGAAGAGATTCCCCTGCTGTTCGGCGCTGGCCTGCAGCAGCTTCATCACGATTTCCTGTTTACGCAGCCCCGTGCAACTGGTGACCCCGTTTTCCTTTGCCAGCTCCAGCAATTCTTCCCTGGTCTTGTTTTCCAAATAACTGATTTCCATAAGCCTACCTCTTTTTCTCCCCTTTTACCTCCTCAAGATAAGCTCTTATCCTCTTTTTAAGACATTTATCCTTAATAATTTATGGATACTTTAAATAAGAAGACAGTCAGCTTCCGAGTGCGAGTTTAAATTTTTTTATTTATATATGCTATATATATGAATGTTTTTATGTATTATCGCCGGATACCTTGCGCCAGTCGGCAAAGAAACGCTCGATACCTGTATCGGTGAGCGGGTGCTTCATCATTTGCAGAAGGACGTTATACGGAACGGTGGCGATGTGAGCTCCTGACTTGGCTGCTGCCAGACAATGCTGTGGATGTCGAATACTAGCAGCAATTACCTTTGTTGTCAAGTTATAGCCCTTAAAAATCTCGACGATATCCTTTACCAGAAGCATTCCGTCGCTGCCGATGTCGTCTAATCTGCCGACGAACGGGCTGACGTATGCCGCACCGGCAAGAGAAGCCAGCATAGCCTGGTTGGCGGAGAATACCAGCGTCATATTGACCTTGATTAGCTCTTTAGCCAGAGCCGAAGTTACTTCCAGCCCCTCGGACGTTGCCGGTATCTTGATTACCACGTTCTCTGCCCACGAAGCGATTTCGCGTGCCTGTTCCAGCATGGCATGCGCGCCCTCCACCACCACTTCCGCCGAAACCGGACCGGGTACCATGGCGCAAATCTGCTTGACGACCGATTTGTAATCGGAGTGCCCCTCTTTGGCGACCAGGGTGGGGTTGGTGGTAACGCCGGAAATTACTCCCAGCTTTACCCCCTGCTGGATTTGTTCTATATTGGCGGTATCTAAAAATATTCGCATATCATACTCCGTATTATGGATTTAATGGAAGCGACGGCTGCGCCCCTTCCCTAAGGACATCTTTAGCGGCGCCGACAAAGCCGCGGAAGAGCGGGTGCGGACGGCCGGGGCGCGACAGGAATTCGGGATGGAACTGGCAGCCCAGCATCCACAGGCGGTTTTTCATTTCGCAGATTTCAACCAGGTTGCCGTCCGGCGACATGCCGCTGTATACCATTCCGGCGGCGGCAAGCTGCTGGCGGTAATCGTTGTTGAATTCGTAGCGGTGGCGATGACGCTCGCTGATTTCATCTTTCCCGTAGAGCGCGGCGGCAAGCGTTCCCGCAATCAGTTTGCACGGGTATTCTCCCAGCCGCATGGTGCCGCCCTTATCCTTGATAGACAGTTGCTCGGGAAGATAGGCGATGACCGGATGCGGCGTGCATTCGTTGAACTCGCTGGAATTGGGCGTATCGCATTTGAGGACGAAACGGGCGAATTCGATTACCATGATTTGCATGCCGAGGCAGATGCCGAAATAGGGAATATTGTTCTGCCGCGCATATTTGGCAGCCTTTAACATACCTTCGATGCCGCGGATGCCGAAACCGCCGGGAACGATGATTCCCTGCGCATGGCGCAAGAGCGCTTCGCCGCCGGCTTTTTCCAGTTCTTCCGAGTGAACCCAGTCCAGCTTGATTTTCTTTTTATGATACAGTCCGGCGTGGCACAGCGATTCGCGCACGGAGTAGTAGGCGTCTTCCAGCTCGACGTACTTGCCTACCAGCGCGATATTTACCTCTTCGCACGGCTCCTTGATGCAGGCAACCATATCCCTCCAGAGCGACAGGTCGGGACCGCCGGCTTTAAGGGCGAGCCGTTTTATAATTAGTTCCCCCATCCCGGACTCTTCCAGGATGATGGGTACTTCGTAGATGGTGGAAACCGTCGGCAGCGGAATCACGGCATCCAGCTCCACGTCGCAGAAGAGCGATATTTTATCGCGAATACCGTCGGAGATGGGGTAATCGCTGCGGCAGATAATCACATCCGGCTGGATACCGATGCGCCGCAGTTCGTTGACGCTGTGCTGCGTCGGCTTGGTTTTCAATTCCTTGGTGGAGTTTATATGCGGCAAAAGCGTAACATGGATATAGAGCACGTTGTCGCGCCCGACATCCTTGCGCATCTGCCTGATGGCTTCCAGGAAGGGCTGCCCCTCGATATCGCCCACGGTGCCGCCGACTTCCACGATAATTACATCTGCCTGCGACTTTTCCGAGAGCATCTTGAAGCGCTGCTTGATTTCGCCGGTAAGGTGCGGGACTACCTGTATGGTGCCGCCCAGGAAATCGCCGCGGCGTTCCTTGGCGATGACGGAACTGTAGATTTGCCCGGAAGTGATATTGGATTCCGCTGTAAGCTCGACATCGATAAAACGCTCGTAATTGCCGAGGTCGAGGTCGGTTTCGGCTCCGTCTTTGGTGACGAAGACCTCACCGTGCTGATAGGGAGACATAGTGCCCGGGTCGACATTCAAGTAGGGGTCCATTTTAAGTACCGAGACGCCGATACCGCGGCTTTTGAGGATGTTACCGATAGAGGCGACCGTGATGCCTTTCCCGACGGAACTGACCACGCCGCCGGTTACAAAGATGAATTTAGACATAAAAAGAACTTTTCCCCGAATTTTAAAATATTTTGCATTTTCATACTTTTATATGGATTTCGGAATATAATCACAACAAAACATCGAACAATCTAAGGTAATAATCTTAAACACAGGGGCTTTGAAAGAATGGGTTTCTTTTATTATATGAATCCGCAAGGGTGAATGTCAACATTTCGGGCATTATTTTTTAGTTGAATACGGCTCGATAATTGCGAATAGGCTTAAAAAGCGATGGCAGGGGAACAATTAGTTAACATTAATTTATTAACTTTGTTGCTATTTTGTTGACAATTTACATAAAATTGCATTATAATATTGATACTCGAATAAACTACATCAGGAAAAGATATGGCCGGAAAAGATTACTACAATTTACTCGGAGTCGCAAAGAACGCCACCGACAAGGAAATCAAGGCGGCTTTCCGCAAGCTGGCGCGCAAGTACCATCCGGATGTCAACCCGGGAGATAAGGGCGCGGAAGAGAAATTCAAGCAGGTAAGCGAGGCTTACGAAGTGCTTTCGGATGCGGAAAAGCGCAAGAAATACGACCAGTTCGGCGAGCAATGGCAGTACGCCGACCGCTTCTCAGGAGGCGGCGGGCCGGGCGCCGGATACCAGGCATACGATTTCGACGATATATTCAGGGGCGGCGGGCAATCCCGGAGCTACAGCTACGGCGGCGGCGACGACCTGGGCAGCATTTTCGGCGACCTCTTCGGTATGGGACGCAGCGGACAGCAAAAAAAGGCAAAGCGCGTTAAGGATATCGAATCGTCGATTGAGGTAACCCTGGAAGAGGCTTTCAGCGGCGCCAATCGCCTGCTTACCATTCAGGACAGCATCCCCTGCCAGACCTGTCACGGAATGGGGCGCGTGCATAAAGTTCCCTGTTCCACATGCGGAGGTACGGGTACCTATTCACGCGAAAAACGCATTGAGGTAAAGATACCTGCCGGTGTCAAAACCGGCTCGCGCATCCGCATTGCCGGACAGGGGCACGACGGCTACGGAGCCACCGGAGATTTATACCTTATGGTAAACGTCAAGGCGCACCCGGTATTCGAGCGGCAGGAAAACGACCTGCTGGTAAATATCGACGTTCCGCTGACGACGGCGGTGCTGGGCGGGGAGGTAAAAGTGCCCACGCTTAAGGGAAACCTGGCATTAAAAATTCCGGCGGAAACCCAGAACGGGCGCGTTTTCCGCCTGGCCGGACAGGGAATGCCGGTACTGGGCAAGGATACGCGCGGCGATATCAAGGCTAAGGTAAACGTGCTGATTCCAACCAATCTGAGCGAGCAGGAAAAAGAGCTATTCCGTAAACTTGACAGCTCACGGGGCGCATAGGAGGTTCGGAAAGGAGAATATTATGGAAAGAGATATGCAACCGCGCTATGTAATCAGCATAGCGGCCGAAATGCTCGGCACCCAGACCTATACTCTGCGCTACTATGAAAAAATAGGCGTCGTAAACCCGGCGCGCTCCAAAGGCAATATCCGTTTGTATTCGGATTTGGATCTGGAGGTTGTTAAACGGGTGATGACACTGATGGACGAACTGGGCGTCAATCTGGCCGGTGTGGAGGTGATACTCAGGATGTCGCAGCAAATAGCGCAGCTGCAAAAAAACACCGAAGAACTCGAAAGGGAAATCGAGAGATTAAGGAAGGGAAGAAATGAGACAGGATAAATTTACCGAACAGGCGCAGGAAGCACTGAACGCTTCGCAGCAGCTCGTTCGTCAATTTAAACATAGCCAGTGGGATGCAGAACACATTCTGCTTGCCCTGCTCCAGCAGGAAAAGGGGCTGGTGGGGGATATTCTGAAGGAGTTGAAAATAAATACGGAAGACCTGAGGGAAAAGGTTTCCGCTGCATTAAAAAAGACTCCGCAGATAGCTTACGAAACGCAGCAGATCTACGCCACTCCGAGAGTCGCAAAATTAATCGAGACGGCGGAGGAAGAGGCAAACAGGCTGAAGGACGAATTCGTCGGCACCGAGCACCTTTTAATAGCCATCAGCCGCGAGCAGAAAGGGCCGTCCGCCAAAATATTCGAAAGCATGGGATTGGACCAGGAGAAGATATACGGAGCCTTGCAGAAAATCAGGGGCGGGCACCGCGTTACCGACGCCCGGGCGGAAAGCAAGTACCGCTCGCTGGCTAAATACGGGCGCGACCTGACCGAGATGGCCAGGCGCGGCAAACTCGACCCGGTAATCGGTCGCGAGGCAGAGATTAAACGCGTGATGCAGATACTGACGCGCCGCACCAAGAACAACCCGGTCATCGTGGGAGAAGCCGGCGTCGGCAAGACTGCCATCGCCGAGGGCGTAGCTTTAAAAATCGCCGCCGACGATGTTCCCACTTCACTGAGAAACCGCAAGGTGATTTCGCTGGATATGGGCTCGCTGGTTGCCGGCAGCAAATTCCGCGGCGAGTTCGAGGAGAGATTAAAGGCAGTTATGGACGAAGTGCGCGAAGCGCAGGGAGAAATCATCCTTTTCATAGATGAAATACATACCGTAGTTGGAGCCGGAGCCACCGAAGGCTCGCTGGATGCCAGCAACATGCTGAAACCGGCGCTGGCGCACGGGGAATTGCAGTGTATCGGCGCCACTACTATGGACGAATATCGCAAGTTTATCGAAAAGGACAAGGCGCTGGAGAGGCGTTTGCAGCCGGTTTTCGTGGAAGAACCCGATGCCGAAGCAACGATGGAAATCCTGCGCGGACTGCGCCCCAGATACGAAGCCCATCACAGGATAAAAATCAGCGACGAAGCGCTGGAAGCGGCGGTGCGCCTGAGCCAGCGCTATATCGCCGACAGGCATATGCCGGATAAGGCGATCGACCTGATGGATGAAGCTGCCGCCAAGCTGAAACTGGATACCGAGAGCGCGCCTCCCGGGGTCAAATCGCTTGAAAAAAGACTGAATGAAATTACCAACGAGGAAGAAGCGGCATCTCAAAGGCAGGATTACGAACGCACCGCCCAACTGAAAGCGGAAAGATTGAGATTGCAGGATGAATATACCGCCGCCAAGAATGAATGGCTGAAAAAGCACAATATCGGAGAAGTGGTCGGAGAAGAGGATATCGCCAAGCTGGTTGCCGGCTGGACGGGGATTCCGGTATCGCACATGCTCGAAGGCGAAGCCGAAAAGCTGGTGCATATGGAGGAACGCCTGCACGAAAGGCTGGTCGACCAGGAGGAAGCGGTTAAGGCTATTTCGGAAGCGGTGCGCCGCAGCCGCGCCGGACTGAAAGACCCGCGCCGCCCGATCGGCAGTTTTATGTTCTTAGGGCCGACAGGCGTAGGTAAAACAGAACTGGCTAAATCGCTGG
Source organism: Dehalococcoidales bacterium (assembly GCA_028707255.1). Taxonomy (GTDB): domain Bacteria; phylum Chloroflexota; class Dehalococcoidia; order Dehalococcoidales; family UBA5627; genus UBA5627. The sequence goes on along the minus strand of JAQTUQ010000009.1, from coordinate 40,300 downwards.
CATGGTTTTTATTCGGAGACGAAAATGCCATGGTGCGGCTGGATATGTCCGAGTACCAGGAAAAGCATACCGTTTCGCGATTAATCGGAGCGCCCCCCGGCTATATCGGCTTCGACGAGGGAGGACAGCTTACCGAACTTGTCAGGAGGCGTCCGTATCGTGTAATATTGCTGGATGAAATCGAAAAGGCGCATCCGGAGGTTTTCAACAGCCTGCTACAGGTACTCGATGACGGCAGGCTGACCGACGGGCACGGCAGAACCGTCGATTTCAAGAATACGGTGATTATCATGACCTCCAATGCGGGGGTAGAATTGATAAAGCGCGAATCCGTTATCGGATTTGCCGTACAAAAGAATAAAAACAGCAGCGAAAACAGCTACCAGTTGATGAAAGACAAGGTCATGAACGAGGTCAAAAAGACCTTCCGCCCTGAATTTCTCAATCGCATAGATGAAATTATCGTCTTCCATGAACTTAGCAAAGAGAACCTCAATAAGGTAGTCGACTTGATGCTTAAAGACCTGCAAAAGCGGCTGGTCGAACACGAATTGAAGCTCGAGATTACCGAAGAGGCCAAGTCGTGGCTGGCTGAAGCCGGCTATAATCCGGTTTACGGGGCAAGGCCGCTCAGGAGAGCTATCGAGCAGCACCTGGAAAACAGGTTAGCCGGAAAAATGCTGCGCGGCGAGTTCAAGGCAGGCGATACGGTTATTGTAGACCGCGGTGCCGACGGGTTGACCTTCGGCGCCGGCAAACCCGCTGCGGCAAGCGGTAAAAAACGCACAGGCAGAAAAAAGAAGGATATTGTTGGATAAGAATATAAACGATACCGCCACGGGCGATAACCCAACCGCCGACCAAAAGCCCTGCAAACCAAGATTTGCCAGGCTCAAACGCACCTTAAGGCGATGGGAATTCTGGGTAGGCTTGGTATCTATATTATTAACTTTGTTTCTTGCATTCGCCGTAATTGCTTACTGGGAACAATTCCAGGCCAGGCCGAATCTCGGTTATACCGGATTATTTTTTGTCTGCGTTATGGGAGGGGCTACCGTTATTATTCCGGTGCCCTCGATAGCAGTGCAATTCGCTATGGGAGCCATATTGAATCCGCTTATCGTCGGTATCGTTTCAGGTATCGGCTCGGGAGTGGGCGGGACGCTGATATTCCTTTTCGGACGCGGCGGGCGCAAACTGTTCTCGAATGTAGATTTCTCATATCTGGATTCCGATAAAGCGGTCGTACGGTGGACCGGACGCATCATGCACTGGGCGCGTAACCGCGGTTCTATGGCTGTTTTCTTAATGTCGGCCATATTCAATCCGGTCTTTTTCCCGATGGCGATGGCTATCGGAACCAGCAAATATAAATTATGGAAATTCCTGATAATGTGCTGTGCCGGTAACATCGTAAAGAGCCTTTTTGTGGCTTATCTGGGATACTTCGGCCTCGGCGCGGTATTAAGAGCAATCGGTATTGAAGTTTAATCCGTTCAATTATTCTGTTCGCAGACTTGCTAACAACAGGAAATAGGAATAGAATACCAGATTGACAGCATATGACATTACAAAGATGGATGTACTATTTCTTCGGCAACAACGTAGTTGTAGGCTCACATATCAAAAAACAACTGGATTACCTGCGCCGGATTGTTCCCGATGATTTCAAGCACCGCGATACCCACGACCTGGGATGCGGCGACGGCAAAATTACGGTCATTTTAAATGACATCTTTCAACCCTCGAAGTTCAAGGGTTATGATATCTGCCCGGAGCTTGTCAAGCGCACAAAAGATAAAGGAATCGAAGCCGAAGTAAAAGACCTCGGTAATGGACTACCCGGCGGAGAAGTGGCGATTATGTGGGGAGTTTTACACCATATCGACGATATGGCTGCCTGCCTGCGAAAAACCAGAGAATGTTATGAATATATTTTCATACGCGAACCGTTAAGAAAAAAGCATAAAGACCTGCTCGAACTGGGGCATCCGATGTATGAAGATGAATTGAATCGACTGGTACAGGAAACATTACCCGGTTCACGGATTTTTACATTCAATAATGCCATGTTTATTTTTTATCATAAAGATAACGGACATAATTAACGCATTGCCTTGATTTCTTCTTTAAATTGACCACTGTCATTGCATAGGTTATAATATATTTTGTTGTGTCTTGACTATTCCACTCATTTTTTTGTAAGAGGTTTGCATTTTGCACGAAGCTTGCGGCGTCTTTGGAGTCTATGCCCCGGGAGAGGATATAGCCAGGCTTACATATTTCGCTTTATTCGCCCTTCAGCATAGAGGACAGGAAAGCGCCGGCATTGCCACGACCGACGGCAGGCGGATTGACGTCTTCGCCAGAATGGGTCTTGTTTCACAGGTTTTCGACGAAGAAGCCCTCGGTAAGCTCGGCGGGAAAATAGCCATCGGTCATAACCGTTATTCGACACGCGGTTCCAGCAATATCACCAACGTCCAACCGATTATAGTAGGCAAAGAACCGGATATCCTGGCAATTGCTCATAATGGAAACATTACCAACGCCGAACCCCTCTACCGCGAATTAACCGATAAAGGATACACATTCAAAACCGCCACCGACACCGAAGTAGCCGCTAACCTGATTCTCTCATCCCCAGAAAAAGACATCGTAGACAAGATAAGATATGCTGTAAGACGACTTCAGGGGGCTTATTCGATGGTGGTTATGACCAAAGATACGCTCTACGGAGTTCGCGACCCTCTCGGTGTACGCCCGTTATGCCTCGGAACGATAGACAACGGTAACGGAGAAAAATACGTAATCGCCTCCGAGACCTGCGCTCTGAATCATATCGGAGCCAAAGTACTTCGTGAAATAGAACCCGGAGAAATAGTCGCCATTAACGAAAGCGGAATCAAAAGCTATTACGAAGAATCGGAGAAAAAAGCCCTCTGTATCTTCGAATATATCTATTTTTCGCGTCCCGACAGCATCATCAAGGACCGCCTGCTCTACAAGACGCGCTATGCAATGGGAGCCGGACTTGCGGAAGAACACCCGGTCGATGCCGATATGGTTATCGGAGTACCCGATTCGGCCACGGCAGCCGGTTTCGGATATGCTGCAAAGTCGGGGATACCGGTAGCGGAAGGCTTGATTAAAAACCGTTACATGGGACGCACTTTCATCGCGCCAGACCAGAGAATTCGGGAACTGGGGGTAAAGGTAAAGTTCAATCCGCTTCAGGAGATACTTGAAGGAAAGCGCATAGTGCTGGTAGATGATAGTATAGTAAGAGGCACTACCACCCCGCAGGTCATCAAGCTTTTACGCAAGAGCGGAGCCAAAGAAGTTCATATGCGCATCTGCGCCCCCCCGATTTGTTTCCCCTGTTATCTAGGCGTCGATATGGCCAACCGCTGGGAGTTAATCGCAGCGCAGAAGACCATTCCCGAGATTCGGGATTTCATCGGAGCCGATTCGCTCGGATACCTGAGTCTGGAAGGGCTGATAAAAGCAGTAGATTTGCCGAAAGAAGAATTCTGCCTTGCCTGTTTCACCGGGGATTATCCGATGCCGGTACAGCTTTCGATGGATAAACTGGCGCTGGAATCGGCTTGCCCCAGGAAACGCGTCCTTTTAAAGAAATAACACACTGAACAATCTCCCTAAAACACCCGCTTGATATCCCGGACTGATTGCAACAACCCTGTTCTAATGATATGATAAAAGCCTGCAAAGTCAGATAACATTAACCTTAATCGATGCTCTTTTTCCGAATGCTTATCCATTAAAGAGCTGTTAAAATTGACTGTGCTCACTGCATAATAATTACTTCAGGAGGCAAATCAAATTAAGTACACATATGATACGGCAGGTGTCAGCATCGATACTGCTGACAGTATTAAATCGGTAATTAAAAAACATGCAAAGACCACAGTACGGCCTGAAGTACTGGCGGGGCCGGGGCTTTTCGGCGGCATGTTCGAATTAAAAGGTTATCGACAACCGGTGCTGGTATCCAGTATCGACGGGGTCGGCACCAAGCTTAAAATTGCGGATGCCATGGACAGGCATGACACCGTCGGTCAAGACCTTGTCAACCACTGTGTCAATGACATCCTTACGTGCGGAGCCGAACCTTTGTTCCTGCTGGACTATATCGCCATGGGCAAACTATCCCCTGACAAGGTCGAGTCCGTTGTCAAGGGTATGTCAAGTGCCTGCAAGGAAAGTAACTGCGCTCTTATCGGCGGGGAGACCGCCGAAATGCCGGGCTTATATGCCATAGGAGATTACGACCTGGCAGCCTGCATCATCGGCGTTGTCGAAAAAGAGAACATTATCGACGGCACATCGATTTCGGCAGGGGATATCGCTATCGGATTAGCATCTAACGGATTGCATACCAACGGTTATTCGCTGGCGCGTAAAGTGCTTGGAGATACTCCCGAAGCAATCAGAAAATTCCACCCGGAACTGGGAAAAACTGTCGGGGAAGCGCTGCTGGAAACACATATCTGCTACCTCAATCGGCTAAAATATTCACTGGCCTTAATCAAAGGGATGGCGCACGTTACGGGAGGAGGACTGCCCGGCAACGTCCCCAGGATACTGCCCGACAGCGTCACTGCCAGATTCGACAGCAGTAAATGGGACGTACCCTATATTTTCAAGCTTATCCAGGAAAAGGGAGAAGTCGATGTAAAAGAGATGTACCATGTTTTTAACATGGGCATCGGAATGGTTGTTTTCTGCTCGCCGGAGAATGTTTCAAAAATAATAGAGCAGGTTCCCGGCGCTAAAGTTATCGGAGATGTAATTAAACAGGCGGGTAATAGCCGCGTTATCATAGAACAAGCAGGAGTCATATCAGGAGGTAATACTTAAATGAGAGCTATCGTAAGCGTATCCGATAAAACCGGAGTTGCCGGGTTTGCTGCCGAATTAGCAAAACTGGGGTTCGAAGTTTTTTCCACCGGCGGCACCAAGAAGTCGTTAATCGAAGCAGGTGTCCCCGTCAAAGGAGTTTCGGATATCACCGGTTTCCCCGAAATTCTGGACGGCAGAGTAAAAACGCTGCACCCGGCGGTGCACGGGGGACTTCTGGCGAAACGCAATCTCGAATCTCACATGAAAGAATTGAAAGACAATAACATTCAACCCATTGACATGGTGGTGGTCAACCTTTACCCATTTGTCCAGACCGTGTCAAAGGAGGGAGTTACCCTGGATACCGCGCTGGAGAATATCGATATCGGCGGGCCGACCATGATACGCGCCGCCGCCAAGAACTTCCCGGGTGTTATAGTTGTTGTCGACCCGGCGGACTATCCGGTCATACTCGAAAAATTGAGGAAGGGCGAAGTCGATATGGAGGAGAGGCAGAGACTGGCTCAAAAAGCTTTCCAGCATGTTGCCGTCTACGATACCGCCATCTCCCAGTACCTTAGACAGGGAGTTGACACTTTCCCCGAGGATATGACAATCGCCTTGAAGAAACGCTACGACCTGAGATACGGCGAGAATCCGCATCAGAAAGCAGCTTTCTACTCCGAGAACGTTGCCGGTAAGAAACAGGATACCGGCATTACCTGGACGCAAGTTCTATGGGGAAAAGAATTGTCGTTTAACAATATACTGGATGCAGATGCCGCCTGGAGCGCCGTTACCGATTTCTCGGAGCCGACCGTCGGCATTGTAAAACATACCAACACCTGCGGGCTTGCCAGCCATCCAGACATCGTGGAAGCTTACAAAAGGGCATTCTCCGGCGACCCGGTTTCCGCTTTCGGAGGCATCGTCGCCTGCAACCGCAAGATTACACTGGCGATGGCAGAGGCGATGAAAGAAGTGTTTTATGAAATCGTCATCGCTCCCGAATATGAGGAGGACGCGCTCGCCTTTTTAAAACAGAAAAAGAACTTGCGTATACTGCTTCCCGAACTGGCACAGGATTACAGCAAAGCGCCGGCAGCTTATCTGGATTATCGCCGCGTTAAGGGCGGAATGCTGGTACAGCAATCCAACTCGCTGGGTGAGAATGACCTGCAATTGAAGACGGTTACTAAAAGAGAGCCGACAGAAGCTGAGTTGAAGGACTTGAAGTTTGCATGGATTGCTGTCAAGCACATCAAATCCAATGCCATCGTTTTTGCCAAGGATAGCACAATGCTCGGAATGGGGTCGGGGCAACCTAACCGCGTTTTCAGCGTTGATATAGCTGCCAAGAAAGCCGGTGAAAATGCAAGGGGAGCGGTAATGGCTTCCGATGCCATGTTCCCCTTCCCCGACAGCGTCGAGCAGGCGGCAGCAGCAGGTATTACCGCCATTATCCAGCCGGGCGGCTCCATCAGGGATAACGAATCGATAGAGGCTGCCGATAAATATAACATCGCTATGGTCTTTACCGGCGTCCGGCACTTCCTGCACTAATCTTCGATTTTGTCCTAACCTGTCAAGGCTTTTCAAACCCCCTTTCGATAAGAGAGGGGGTTTTCTTTTTTTATTGTCATTGCGGGCATAAAGGTTAAAACGGCTTGAATTTGAAAATAATTTCCGTTCGCCCCGAGCTTGTCGAAGGGTCAAAGAGCGGAAATCATATTGATGGTTTCGACACCGTTATGGCTCGACAGGTTCACCACGAACGGCTTAGGATGATCTTATCCCAACAGGTCGCTTTATTGTCATCCTGGAGCGGAGATTTATCGAAGCGAAGGATCCGGGGGGTGGAGAAAAATACCTCACGTGATACTTATGATTGGTCGGGAGTCCGGCATAATATTGCGGGATTTCTACTAAACCTTGACTTCTCTCTGATTATTCTGTATATTCTTATTATTCTGATTTTATGGAGGGGATATGGATTGCTGTAAAGGTTCGGATAGCCTGCCCTGCTGCCAGGTAGAATCGGTCGTCAGTGTTGACGAACGCGGGCAGATGATTCTGCCCAAAGAAATAAGAGAAAAATCCAACATCAAAGCCGGTGATAAGCTGGCGCTGGTAAGGTGGAACAATACAAGCGATATCAGCTTTATTGCGCTGGTTAAAATCGAAGACCTGAATAAAATGGTACAGCAAATGCTGGGACCCGCTTTGAAAGAGATAAACGGATAAAGGAGTAAATTATGAAAAAGGAAGATATCAGGAAGACTGTCAGGCAGGAGTATAGCAAAGTTGCCAAGGGCACCTCTTCCTGTTGCGGCGGCTCAAGTTCCTGCTGCGGACAGTCAACGGCTGAAAAGATAAGCAAAGACATCGGCTATTCGGATGAGGAAATGAGTGCCGTACCCGACGGAGCAAACCTCGGGCTGGGGTGCGGCAATCCGACTGCCATGGCTTCCTTAAAAGAGGGTGAAACAGTGCTCGACCTCGGCTCGGGAGCCGGATTCGATTGCTTTCTGGCGGCCAACCGGGTCGGCAAGCGCGGACATGTAATTGGTGTGGATATGACGCCCGATATGCTGGAAAAAGCAAGAGCAAATGCGCGTAAAGGGAATTACGATAACGTAGAATTCCGGCTGGGTGAAATCGAAAACCTGCCGGTTGCCGATAACCGGGTAGATGTTATTATATCCAACTGCGTCATCAATCTTTCGCCGGATAAGGTCAGGGTTTTCGATGAAGCCTATCGTGTTTTAAAACCCGGCGGCAGGCTGATGGTATCGGACATCGTGTTACTGAGTAAACTGCCCGATTTTGTCAGGGAATCCGTTGCCGGTTATGTCGGTTGCATATCGGGGGCAATTCTGAAAAAAGATTACCTGAACGCCATCTCGGGACGCGGTTTCCGCGATGTGAAAATAATAGACGAAACACCGTTTCCCATCGATTGCATGGCAAACGACCCGACGGCACAGACAATTATAAAAGAGAAAAAGATAACTGCTGCTGAAATCAGGGATATCGAGAACTCGGTTGTCAGCGTCAAGGTAAGCGCCGTTAAACCCGCTTGAACTCTATCTTCAAGACGCGCTCGGTATCAGCGGTGACTTTATACCTGTCGTCGATGCGATAACCGGCTACCCAGATAATTTGTCCATGGACTGGCAAGCCCTGTCCATGGCAGCAGACCAGGGGTACACGTTCCCTCCAGGCTTGCGGGATTTTCAGGTCGATCATAAAGCGGTTTAGCCGTTTGGGGGTATCGAAACCGAGCGGCTGAAAGCGGTCTCCTTCAATCCGCCTGCGGACAGCCAGATTAACTCCGCATTTATCCGCATCCAGATAAGCGGTAAACTGGTTATCACCATCGACCGGGAGATTATTATCCGTAACCGATGCCTCGATAGACCAGCCGGATATGGCGGTGATGCCGGGGACTTTTATTACTGATTGGGCAGTGATTCCCGGAAAAGGACATAATGCTTTAGTATCCCTGCCAAGCAGGTATCTGCCGTATTCTACGGCAAAAACAAGCCCGTAAGGCAGATTTATGTACTTGCCGGCCTGTTTTCCCAAAACGCCCATGATTTCCTCGATGTGTCGCTCCTCAATATCTTTCAGCGTGCCTAGTAGATTTTTGATAACAACCCTGAGCAGATGGTGTTTCAGGGCATTCGGCATCGCATCGAATTGTTCTTTATCGAGTATGACCGCCTCATCCTGTCCTATGACTACAGATTTCCAGACCTTTTCCAGTTCGCCATCCAGAAAAGCGATTTCATCGGCAGCAATAGCGGCAGTTCGCAGCAAAGATTCGACAAATCCCGGGTTATACTTCTTGAGTTCGGGCAGCAGCTTCAGTCTGATACGGTTGCGCAGTATAGACATCGACTGGTTGGTACTGTCAAGCCTTGCCGCGAGATTGTGTTCAAGACAGTACTGCTGCGTTTCCTCGCGGCTGATTTCAAGCAGCGGTCTTATTATGTCAACTTGATGTCCGTTCAACAGACGTTTGCTTTTGGCGTTTAATCCGACCAGTCCGGCAATGCCGCTTCCGCGGATTATGTGTAGCATAATTGTTTCCACCTGGTCGTCTAAAGTATGCCCGGTAGCGATAATATCCGTACCGATAGCGGCAGCCGTTTCCACCAGGAAGTCGTAGCGCACCTCCCTGGCCGCTTCCTCCAAAGATAGCCTGTGCTTCTTCTGATACCCCCTGACATCGGCCTTTGACACAGTAACCGGTATGTCAAGACTTTGCGCAAGTTCGTAAACATAAGCCGCATCGGCTTGCGATTCCTCTGCGCGTAGCTGATGGTCGAGATGAGCTGCATGTAATTTAATCCCCAGTTCTTCTTTCAGGGATAACATAACATTCAACAGGCAGACGGAATCGGCTCCGCCGGAAACCGCCAGCAGCAGGCAATCGCCCCTTGACACCAGGCGGTTTTCGAGGATAAAACTGAAGACACTTTGCTCTATAGATAAATACTTTGCAGTCATAACAAATTAATTATAGTGAGCGGGGATATGATGAGCAAGCTGCGCGCAGTTCTTCGCTCATATAACCGGTATCGTTAAATACCTGCAACCATAAAGCTTCGCCGTCTATAGTTATAATGCTGAGGCTGCCGGTATCCATACGAAAGCGGTTTATCTTATAGAGAGGAACATCCAGCACCTTGCAGATTAATGAGAGAATCACGAAATAATGGCTGACAAGAACTATGGTGCATTCATCGTATTCGGCGCAAAGTTTTTTTATCAAATCCCAGCTGCGCTGCTGCACATCGGACAACGATTCGCCGCCGGGAATTTTTACCATTTTATCACCATCGAAAAGATAATCGCTGAACCTTTTCCCGAGGTCGGCGGACAGAATGCCTTCCAGTTCACCTGCTTCAATTTCACGCAGGGCAGGACTTGTTTTGACTGATATATTATGTAAAGCCGCAATCTCTTTAGCGGTAAACACGGCACGCTGTAAGGGACTGGAATAGACCGCTTTAATTTTTTCCCCTTCCAGCAGTGAAGCCAGACCTTTCGCCTGCTCTCTGCCGATATCGTTCAACGGAGTATCGCTGGAACCTCCCTGTACCCTTTTTACCCGGTTCCAATCCGTTTCGCCGTGCCTGACCAGCATTATCTTTAGCATAAATTACCCCTTATTTATCATTTTCAATACTGCTTCGCATAAACCTTCTGGCATAAGACAGCCGCCTGTAATACCCGGGGTGGTCGTATAATAAAAACTCCACCCACAGCGGAGGATTGACTTCCCCGAGGTTCTGCTGTGTCAGCTTTGTAATCATAGAAATGAAAGCGGGCGGATTCACCGTCAGCCTGATGGCAAAATCATCGGCCGCCGTTTCGAAACTGCGCATCACCGCATTGGAAACCGGAGTAAATACCATGTTGACTGACGCAAATACCAGAATCATCAGCGGCAACATAGCAACATCCCCGATGCCGCTAAAACCCGGCGGTTCCGACAGCGTCCCGCAAACAACAGCGGTTATCCATAGACTGGCAAACAGAATTAATGCCTGGAATAAGAATACACCGGCGCCGTCGCGGTTCTTCAAGTGACCCAGCTCATGGGCTATGACTGCCTCTATTTCTTCAATTGAATAGTCGGCAAGCAGCGTATCGCTCAGTAATACCCGTTTGCTCCTGCCGATACCTACAAGTGCCGCATTGGCGGTAGTCTGCTTGCTGCTGAATTCGATTATATAGAAACCTTTTATGTGGACGCCTGCCTTTTTGGCAAGAGTGTAAAACCGCCGCTTTAAATCCTCGTCATCAAGCGCTTTGGTTTTATAAAACATCGGAATCAACACTCCCGGTAACAGCAGATTCAGGATAAAACTGATAACAATTAAAATCCCCCATACTACCAACCACCACAAATCAGGCAGAAAAGAAATCGCCCAGTAGGCAGCGGCAATAACTGATATGACAAGGATTGACAAGAGGAATCCGGATTGCAGGTAAGCTGCCAACCAGCTAACGAAACTCCGCGTGGATAATCCGTAACGCCTGGCAAGTATAAATCCCTTATAAAAGCCGACAGGTGTTGACAACACGCCATAGACAACAATCAGGATAAGAGCAAAGACGACAGCAGCAGGAATCAGTGGCAAATCAATATACCCGAGAATTTGCGCCGAGAAGCCGCCAAGTATAAGCCAGATTAACAAGGCAGCGAACAACACCGCTTTAAAAAAAGATAAAAGACGGCTGGTACGCGCAAAGCGATTGGCCTTTAACTGCCGGTTGGCCGGTATGACAGGCTTTGACAGCTTTTCAGGCATATTGGAACTGTTCAATTGTCAACTCGTTTTTAAAATCAATCTGGTTCGGTTAACCGACAGGGGACGTTCGAAACCGAGTGCTTTGATAACCTGCTCGGGTCTGCCGGAGCCGCGATTATCGCACACCAGTCGCATACCGATTACGGCAATGTTTCCACTATAACTTTCAAGCCACAGGTCTTCTACTAAAGGCCTCAGGTCATAGGATTTGATTCCGGTATCACGCTCGTGCTGCCACGGGAACTGCTCTTTTTCAAGCATTGATGTCAATGCCTGTCTAAGGTAGTCTATCCCTTCTTCGACCGTTATTTCGACCGCGTACTCAGCAGCTGTTAACTGGGCTTGCAAAGCGGGCAATCCGCAATCCACCTGGTATGTGTTCAGAACTTCCATGCCGACAGGCATCTGCCTGTTGACTGCAGCAGTAAAATTATGGGGAGATACGGCATCGCTGATATAAACATCCATCAGTTCGGCATCGCCGGTAACACCAATAGCCAGCGGCGCCGCCAGCGAGATGCGCGGATGCGGATTGAACCCCTCGGAATAAGCCGGTTCGATGCCGGCGCGGCGAAAAGCCCTTATCCACACCCTGATAATATCAAGATGCGATATATACTTAATTTCCGCCCCTCTTCTAAACCTTATCCTGAGCCGGTTCATCGTCCTTCTTCTTTTCCCTGGTTACCATTATTTCTTCGATTTTGTGACCTTTCATGCGGGTTATAACTATCTTGAGGCTATTATATTTGATTTGCCTTCCCTGCTTAGGGATACGCCCCAAAAGATGCAAGATAAAACCAGCCACCGTTTCATATTCACCCTCCGGCAAGCCCAACCCCATCTCCTCGTTGGCTTCTTCGATGCGCATCGTGCCGTCAATCTGGAAGGTGTTTTCATCGATCGACTCGAATTCTTTCTCCGCTGCTGCCAGTTCGTCTCCCACCGGACCGACGATTTCTTCCATCAAACGACTTAAAGAGACGATACCGGCCGTACCGCCATATTCATCGACTATGATGCTCATACGGAAATTCTTGTCGCGCATTTCGGCAAACAATTCGTCAATCGGCTTCGACTCGGGAACAAAATAAGCCGGACGAATCAGGTCGTCGATCAGGCTTTCAGGGGTTACGGCTCCCTTTGCCTGCGCCATCAGGATATCCTTGATAGATAGGATTCCTACGATGTTATCCATGTTTCCCACATAAACCGGAAATCGCGACATCGGATTCTCGGCATATATGGCTAAAAATTCGGCTATCGATTTGCCTTTTTCGACCCCGACCACTTCCAGTCTGGGAACCAGTACTTCGCTTACCGGATTATCGCCGAATTCGAATACGGCGTGCAGCAGATCGGCCTCTGATTCTTCTACCGTTCCCTCCTGATGACCGACCGTTATCATGGTACGTATTTCATCCGTGCTGACCAGCGACTTGGGAACTGTCTTGCCGCCGATTATGCGGATTAGAACGGATGCTATCCAGCTGAGGACAAAAACCAAAGGATAGAACAACCAGCTCAGCCATTGAATCGGGCGGACGAACAAGGTAGCTACCCGTTCGGGATACAGTTTGGCAAATGTTTTGGGAGTGGTTTCCCCGAATATCAACAGAATTACCGTCATGCCTACCGTGGCAATAACAACACCCTTATCCTGCCCCCACATCGTTATCGCCAGCGTGGTAGCAAGAGCGGTAGCGGCAACATTAACCAGGTTATTTCCCAAAAGGATGGTAGATAAGAACCTCTCCGGTTTCTCCAGTAACCTGGCTATTCTCCTGGCGCCGCTGATGTTAGTTTCGACCATGTGCTGCAGGCGGAATCTCTCCAGCGATGTAAAAGCGGTTTCCGAACTTGAAAAAAAAGCGGATAAAATAAAACAAATCACGAGAAGCACTAAATACCATGCTTCGACAGACATTTTTCCCTCACCTTATTTAAAATTCATACGTAATCAACATATTCGGTTTTTAATGTTACTTTTTCAACGTATAACATAACAATAATAACATCGGTGAATATGAGTGTCAAAAATATAGCCTCTGAAATATCGTCCTGTTATGCTATAATTGACTGTTATGAAAATACTCGGAATCGAATCTTCTTGCGATGAAACGGCCGCCGCCATAGTAGAAGACGGAATCAAGGTGCTTTCCAATGAAATCGCCTCGCAGGTGGAAATCCATGCCCGCTACGGCGGAGTCGTTCCCGAAGTGGCATCCAGGCAGCATATTCTTTCTATTATTCCGGTTATCCGGAAAGCGATGGAGGATGCCGAAACCGGCTGGGATGACATAGACGGGATTGCCGTTACCATAGGACCCGGACTGGCAGGCTCGTTGCTTGTGGGTGCCAGCTTTGCCAAAGCCTTGGCCGCTGTCAAGGGGTTGCCGCTGGTGGGTGTAAACCACCTGGAGGCACACATGTACGCCAACTGGCTGGGAGAGAGCGAGACTGTGTTTCCCTTATTGTGTCTGATTGTTTCAGGGGGGCACAGCGACCTGGTTCTCATGAGATGTCACGGAGATTATACCATGCTGGGCAGAACCCGTGACGATGCCGCCGGCGAAGCCTTCGACAAGGCTGCCCGCATAATGGGACTGGGATATCCGGGAGGTCCAGCCATTGACAAAGCGGCTGAAAATGGCAACCCCTGTATAGACCTTCCTCATTCCTGGATTAAAGGAACTAACGACTTCAGTTTCAGCGGTATTAAGACATATTTGCAAAAGATGAGCGAGGAAGGCAGTATCGATAAAGATAACATCGCCGACCTGGCAGCCAGTTTTCAAAAAGCCGTCGTGGATGTGCTGGTGGGAAAAACTATCGAAGCAGCCCTGCAAAACGACGTCAGGCAGATACTGCTGTCGGGTGGAGTTGCCGCCAACCGCATGCTGCGCAGGCAGATTGTCGAAAAATCGCATGTTCCGGTACTCATTCCGAAACCGGTATTGTGCACCGACAATGCCGCCATGGTAGCTTCCTGCGGTTATTTCCGTTTAAAGAGCAGGAGAACCAGCACGCTCGATGTCGACGTGGTTCCCGGACTTAAACTGATTTAACCATCGTATCTATTTCGTCGCCTTATTACAGCAATAAAAGTAGATTTAACGAGATTAAAAGAGTCTGAAATAAAAAATAAAAGCAATAACATCATTTTTTTCCGTAGCATTCCGTATGCAATAAATCTCCTTCGGTCTACCAGTTGCAGAAAATATTTATTTGTTTTATTATATGTAAGTTAGCAGTCTCCTCTTGAGATTGCTAATAATATGAAAAACGTTGTTAGTTTAATAAAAATCAATTCGAAAAAAGGAGGATATGAATGGCAATTAAATTACAACCGTTAGCTGACCGCGTGGTCGTCAAACCGATTGAGAGAGAGGAGATGACCAAGGGGGGAATCGTCCTTCCGGATACCGCAAAAGAAAGACCGATGGAAGGCGAAGTAATTGCCGCCGGACCCGGCAAGATGACCGATGACGGCAAGAGAATAGCCATGGATGTCAAGGTCGGCGATATCGTCGTTTACGCCAAATACGGCGGGACAGAACTCAAGATAGACGGACAAGACTATATGATCTTGACGGAAAGCCAGATCCTGGCCAAGAAATGTTAGTCAGATAATTCAAGAAATATAAGTTAAATGTAGGAGAGAAAAAAATATGGCAAAACAGATAATATTCGGAGAAGAAGCCAGGCATTCCTTGAAGAAAGGTATCGACACCCTGGCTAACGCAGTAAAAGTAACACTCGGCCCCAAGGGCAGACCCGTAGCCATCGAGAAGAAATGGGGCGCTCCCCTCGTCATCGATGACGGCGTCAACATCGCCAAGGAAATCGAGCTTCCCGACCCGTTCGAAAACATGGGCGTTCAGATGGTAAAGGAAGCCGCCAGCAAAACCAACGATGCCTGCGGTGACGGAACTACCACATCGACCATTCTTGCATCGACCATTATCAACGAAGGTTTCAAAAATATCGCTGCCGGAGCCGAACCATTAGCTATCAAGAGAGGCATTGAAAAGGCAACAGCCGCCATTTTACAGAATCTTGCCGATGTTTCCACCCCTGTAAAAGGCAAAGAACAAATCGTTCAGGTAGCCACGATTACAGCGAAGGATACCAATATCGGCAACCTTATTGCCGACGTAATGGAAAAGGTCGGCAAGGACGGCGTCATTACCATCGAAGAATCCAAGGGAACCGCTTTCGAGACCGAATTCGTCGAAGGCATGCAGTTCGACAGGGGTTACCTCAGCGCCTACTTCGTAACCGATGCCGCCCGCATGGAAGCCGTTCTGGAAGACCCGTATATACTGATTACCGATAAGAAAATCACCGCTATTGCAGACATTCTTCCTTCTTTAGAAAAAATATTACAGGTTACCAAGAACCTGCTCATTATCGCCGAGGATATCGAAGGCGAAGCGCTGGCAACACTGGTAGTCAACAAGCTGCGCGGAACATTGAACGTGCTGGCTGTTAAAGCCCCCGGCTTCGGCGACAGGCGCAAAGCAATGCTTCAGGATATTGCCGTCCTTACCGGCGGCACCCTGATTACCGAAGATATCGGCCGCAAGTTGGATTCTGTGGAACCCGCCGATCTAGGTAGAGCCCGCCGCGTAACCTGCGATAAGGATCATACCACCATTGTCGAAGGCAAGGGTGAGGTCAAGGATATTCAGGATAGAATTAAACAACTCAAATCACAAATCGAAGAAACCGATTCCGAGTTCGATAAAGAAAAACTGCAGGAGAGAATGGCCAGGCTGGCCGGCGGTGTTGCCGTTATTAAAGTCGGCGCCGCTACCGAAACCGAAATGAAAGAGAAGAAACACCGCGTTGAGGATGCTCTGGCAGCCACCAAGGCGGCAGTCGAAGAAGGTATACTTCCCGGCGGAGGCGTCAGCCTCTTGAACTCTCTTAAAGCCCTGGACAAACTGGATGTCACCGGCGACGAATTGACCGGCGTCAACATCGTCAGAAAAGCCGTGGAAGAACCGATTCGCCTGATTGCCAATAATGCCGGCAAAGACGGCGCCGTAATTGCCGACCAGGTTAAGAAAAGCCCTATAGGCGTCGGCTACAATGCTGAATCCGATAAATTTGGCAACATGGTTGAGATGGGCATCATCGACCCGACCAAGGTCGTTCGCTCCGCGATTACCAATGCCACCAGTATCGCCAATATGGTACTGATAACCGAATCGCTGGTTGCCGATATCCCCGAGAAAGAGAAACCTCAGATGGGCGGCGGCATGGATGGCATGGGCGGTATGGGCGGCATGTACTAGACTCTGGACAAAGATTAGACAAGATATAGACAAAGATGAAACAGGCGTGGCACACAAACCACGCCTGTTTTTTATTCTCCGGTATTAGATAATTTTATCAACATGGAAGACAGGCAATACTCATCTCTGCTATACAAAAATGCCATTAGGATTATTGCCCGAATAATTCATCATCTTCCCATTTTAAGGGATTCTCATCGATATATTTCCAACGTGCGAGGTAATCTTTTTCATCGCGAATTATGTGGTCATAGTATCTTGATTGCCAAATAGAATAACCGATTCGCTTGCTGGCAAATCCTTTCAAATGTTGTATAACCCTACCGATTTTGGGAACTTGTAATATCCTACCGTCATTGTCGGAAAGACTGATGAGCATATGCACATGATTTGGCATAATTACGTATTTATCAATCTCCACAGTTGGATAAACCGTATGAATATTGTTAATAGCACTATCAATAACTTGTCCAATGCGTGACAGGGGCGGACGACCAATGGTCGTCCCTACGCTTGAATCCCATAAAATAGGGTTTTTGTTTTTAGTGCATATTGTTATGAAATAAACGCCACCCTGTGAATAATCGTAGTCCCTTAACCTTAACTTTTTACGTATTGGTAAATCCAATCTATTTCCTCACAACGATAAATCAAGTAGAGGTTATATTTTATATAAGATGTAAAAATTCGTAGGGACGGGCATGGCCCGTCCGCCATCACTTTATTTTATAAAAGACCCCTTGACAGTACTGTCAAGGGCTGAACTTAACTATAAACGGAGCAACCCCTCCAGCGGTTCGTCCCTGTTAACCGGTCCGACGACCGCTAATTTAAGCAGGTCTGATAACATCAATTCTTTAGCGATTTGACGGATGTCTTCGGCGCTAACCGCATCTATGATAGCAACTACATCATCCACGGTGAGAATGCGGTTGTTGAGAATCTCCTGTGTCCCCAGCCAGCTGGCAACGTGGCGGTTTTCTTCCATCCTTAAAAGCAGCCTGCCTTTAGCCATCTCTCTCGCTTTTATAAGCTCCTCATCCGAAACCTTCTGTTCCTTAAAAATAGACATCTGCTCCGCAATTACCGTAATAGCCGTCGATAATTTTTTAGGCTCCACTCCGGCATAGACAATTAAAGAGCCGGTATCGGACAGGTGCTCGGCATAACTGGCAATCGTATAAGCCAACCCCAGTTTATCCCGCACTTCGGTGAAGAGACGGCTGCTCATACCCTCTCCCAGTATGATATTCAGCACATCGAGGTGATAGCGCTTCGAATCGAACCTGGATAAACCGGGCAACGCCAGGCAGAGGTGCGCCTGCTCTATTTTCCTTTTTTCTATTTTTACCGGCGGGCATTCTTTCAACTTGTATGTTTTAAACTTGTGAAAATGCTGCCTGTTATCCCAACCGCCAAGGTAATCGTTAATAGCCTGCACAACTTCGTCGTGACTGATATTTCCGGCAACGGCAACTACGGCATTGGACGGCAGATAACTTAATTTCATATATGCAAGGATATCTTCGCGTGTGATTGCCGATACCGTTTTTTTACTTCCGGCAACATCTCTCCCCAGCGGACTTCCGTACCACAAAGACCGGTCTATCAGGTGATTTACCCTCTGGTCGGGAGCATCATGTGTCATCTTGATTTCTTCGATGATGATTTGGCGCTCCTTTTCCATATCCGCCGGGTCGAAACGCGCATTCAGCAGCATATCGGAAAGCACATCCACAGCCCTTGTAAAGTGAGCAGCCGGCACCTTGCACCAGTACACGGTGACCTCTTTATCTGTTCCGCCGTTTAATACACCTCCGACACCCTCGATGGCTTCCGAAATCAACCTGGATTCCGGACGTTTTTCGGTTCCACGAAACATCAGGTGTTCGATAAAATGAGAAACGCCGGCAATCTTATCCTTTTCGTACCTCGAACCGACTCCGGCAAAGATACAGATGGAAACCGAATTCGTTTGCGGCATGCTATCTGTGACTATTCTCAATCCGTTATCCAGTACTGTTTTACGATACAACAGGGCACCCCCTTTCATTTGAAGTTATTTTATCAGAGATGACATAAAGAGTGCCAACAGGTACCGATAAGGATTAATTGGAATGCCTATTATGTTGGATGATATACAGAATAGGGTTGACCGGATAACATCTGATTATTCGATAATGACCTGCTAAGCCTGTGACAAATACCCTGACAACTCATTATCAAAGATTTGACAATAAAAATTGCAGTTTTATTTTTGACAACTACGGCATTCTCGTAGTATCATAAATGCTGCTAGATGGAGTCCTAGGAGTGTAGCTCAGTCCGGTAGAGCAGCGGTCTCCAAAACCGTCGGTCAGGGGTTCGAATCCTCTCACTCCTGCCATGCCGAGATGGTGGAATGGCAGACACGCTAGCTTGAGGGGCTAGTGAGCGTAAGCTTGTGAGAGTTCAAATCTCTCTCTCGGCACCAAATGGGGCATGCGGAAGTAGTTCAGCGGTAGAATGCCTCCTTGCCAAGGAGGAGGTCGCGAGTTCGAATCTCGTCTTCCGCTCCATAAAAAAGA
Organism: Dehalococcoidales bacterium; assembly: GCA_028707255.1. Taxonomy (GTDB): domain Bacteria; phylum Chloroflexota; class Dehalococcoidia; order Dehalococcoidales; family UBA5627; genus UBA5627. Next base: position 21,241 of record JAQTUQ010000009.1, on the reverse strand, counting down.
GGTGGCGACGTAGCCAAGTGGTAAGGCAGGGGTCTGCAAAACCCCCATTCAGCGGTTCAAATCCGCTCGTCGCCTCCAAACATTTTTCTCGCTTTTTTACCATAGACATATCCGTGGACATCCCTTTGACATTTACTTATCCATGTAATATCGCTACGGTAATATCCCCCTGTGAAATCCTTCCTGAACATACTTGACATAATATCTATCACTGCCTGCCAAAATAAATCCTATTCGATCCGAAAAATATAATTTTAAAAATTTTTTATCGTAATCTATATCTATGCAATTATTTGTTAATTATTTAGTGGTATAATCCGATAAGATATTAATGCAACCTTATCTCTAAAACGGCGTTTTACTATATAGAGGCATTAAAACAGGCAAAGGATTATTCGCTGATGAATAATGAAATATTTAACTTTGTACTTAAGTGGATAAAAACACACCGCTTCTGGACCAGCGTTATCATCCTGTGGACTTTACATCTGGCATTATCTTTCGTTCCTCTCAACCTGCTTGATATGGGCGGAGTGCTGGAGTTCATTCTTTCATCGCAATTCCTGGGATACTATACTTTTATCGGCGGCATAACCTGGTCTTTCCGCTGCAAAAAGGTCGGCTACACTTTAATGACTATCGGAGTTGTTTCATCGTTGATGGCATTCAACATCCTTATCAAATTCTATGTATATCACGTTGCCGGATTAGAACCGTATTATCTGCCATCCAATTACATTATGTTAAGTATATTTCTGATTTGCGGCGCGCTATTTATATACTTCGGAAACCTGCGCTACAGGCAGATGGCTTACTCTCCAAATGAAAGTAAAAAAAGATAAAAGAGCCGGAGGTAGATTATGGCTTTAAATATATTACAGGTAATTTTCGGGTTATCGGCTATACCTCCCTGTTTTTTCATGCTAATCGAAAAAGAACATATTTCGTCAAACGGAAGGCTGATAGATTTTATTCCACAGAACTCCATTTTCGAAGTTGCCCTGGCGCTTACAGGGCTGGCAATCGTAATTTGCGGATTGCTGCAATTGAAAGCCCGCACCGCTTATGCCATATTTAATATCCTGTTGGGATTTGTAATTACCGTTCTCTCCGCTCTTATTACCGTACAAATAATACGTACGGGTTATTTTGACATCCCAACCCTGCATATTTTCGGATTGATGTTACTGGCATGCAGCTTCGGTATAATCAGCGTCGCGCTGGTCCAGCTTAAAGCAAGATTTAATGACCCCGCACAAGAGAGCGAACAACTGCCGGAGAATGCCGGTTTATGAGGGATTAGACAACTATATCAAAGGGCTTGACAAGGAGGATAAAAAGATTCGGGAATATCATTTCTATAAGAGAAATGGAACGATTCGCTAAAATCCTGCATCTATATAGTGTCAGGAGAATTCCGATATGAACAATGCGGTAGATTGTGAAGAAGATCTCATTGAGAGAAGTCGAAGCGGTGACGAAGACGCTTTCTGCGTACTTGTAGGGCAATACCAGAGGTTATTATTCGGTACAGCCTATCTGATACTGAAAGACAGCCCTGCGGCTGAAGAAGCGGTACAGGAAACCATAATAAAAATGTGGAAACACCTCTCATCGCTGCACGATAGCCAAAGCATCAGAGCATGGCTGATACGAATCGTTGTGAACGAATCAAAGCAACAACTCAGAAAAAAGAAATTCATTACTGTCCCCCTTGATGAAGCTGCTGAAATTACGGAGTCAGACGATACGGATGAACTGATGATTCACAACGAAGACCATCACGAATTGGTAAAGGCCCTGGCACTGTTATCTCCTGAACAAAAAGAGGTGATTATACTTCGCTACTTTACAGAATTAACCGTACCCGAAATCGCGAAAGTAACCGATACGCGCGAAGGGACAATAAAATCGCGTCTGAGCCGTGCCTTAGACCGGTTGCACGAAATACTGAGCGGCGGAGAGGAATCCCTCGTCAGGGAGGCAATATGATGGAGAACAATTATCTCGAACAGGAAATTCGCGAACTGTTTAATAAAGAGGTCGATATTAAAGAACCTACGGCACAATGGTGGAATAATGCCGTAATAAAAGCGACATCTAAAAAAAATAATTCCGGTATAAAATATTTTTTTTATCGCAACAGGGTATTTGCCCCCGCTCTTGCAGTATTAGCCGTGCTGGTAATCGGAGGTGTAATATTAAGCCCGATGTTCTTCGGAATGGGCAGTACCCCGTCGACAACTACGAAGGTTTCGGGGACTACTACAACAAACACTAAAACTGAAACCACTACGAGTTCGATTTTTCTTCCCTGGGTGTTCGAAGGAGTAGGAGGAGTCGGAATCGTACCGGAGCCGTATGATATCGAATTTATTTTGGAAACCGAATTGCCGACAGTAGTGGACTCACTTGCGGTCTATATAGAAAATAAGACTGTAGTCGATGATGTATATGCCCTGAACATCGCACTGCAATGCGGTTTCAATGAAGGAGATGCGGTTCCGCTGGTCGGGGATACAAGGTCTGTTTATTCCTATAAAAATGGTACCGCGACCCTTGAAATCAAACTCAATGGCAGTATAAGTTTTCGCACGGATACAGATTCGAGCAAGCCGGAAAATCTGCCTACCGACGAAGAATGTATAACGATAGCCATCGGCTGGCTGGAATCCTGTGGATTGACTCCCGAAAACATACTCGATATCGAAACAAAATCATACATGGATGTCCAGGAAATCGATAAAGTTACCAACTCGGTGATAGACCAATACTCAGTGGGAACAACCGTAAAGTTTAAAGGCGCACTAAATGGTTATAGGCTTTATAGCAGCGCCGCCTCTGTTGTAATCGGTGATAACGGAAAAATCATCAGAGCAGATATTAACCTGCCGAATTACGAAATATATACCTATGTCGATATAATTGCACCAGGTGAAGCTTTAAATATTCTTGAAAATTATCTCGAAGGGAGACTGGGGACCAACTCGAATACACTCATTTGCATGGTGAATCAAATGGGTTTTAAAAAGCTGAAAATAAAAAACATTTCCATTCAATATACCAAAGGAAACACGGACTATCTTCAACCGGTATATGTTTTCGAGGGAACAGCCTATTTCGAATATGAAAATGCGATAACCGATACGGAAGATTTTATTTCTAGGGTTGATGCCGTCATAAGGGATTAGACATCGCTGTCAAAGGGTTTGGGAAGGGAGGTTAAGATGAAAAAATTAAAATTATTTTTGGTGCTTGCCTTAGTAACGGTAGCCTGTATATCCCCGGTTACGGGGTGCCAGTTCTTCTCGGACAAAGTCGTTTTAACCGATGAAAACAGGGTCAGTCAAAGCGAAAGTGACGCTGCAGCTTTGTACTGGATGAATAATTCGATTTCGTATATCCCCTCATGGGAAGGAGCCGAACTGAGCGCTCCCGTTATTTACCGCTATGTGGCGGATGCAACTCAGGCGATAGCATATGAATATACGGTCTTAAAAAACGGGGAGTCTGCGGGACATATAATCGTACCAGCCTGCAAAGACCTGCAACCGGTATTGGAATTCAGCGACGGGAATGCCCCCAGCAGTTACATGGAAAGCGCAAGGCAACATGCAGTTGAAAAAGGTTATATTACCGATAACGAGGAACCCCTGATACTTTATTGGGGGGCGACGACTTATTCCGTTCAATTCGGAAACGAAATGGAAAAGAACAGAGTTGCTATTCACCTGCCGACCGGGATGTTAGAAAATATCCCCCGTCAAATGTACACTCAAATTGATAAAACAGAAGCCAGGGCTTCGTGGGATAATTTGGAACAATTAATCGCCAGTAATATGATCGATTGAACGCTGCAAAACCGGTTTACCCCGACTCAACAGGAATTCCCAGGGTTGATGCCGTCATAATGGGTTAGACATCTATGTCAAAGGGTTTGGCAAGGGGACAATAATGAAAATATTTTTAAAGGTTTTAGCATGGCTGGGGGTTGTGGCTTTCCTTTTCCTGATAACACTGGCATTCATACAATCATTTATATCCATAACGATAGATTCAGGAAAAGGCGGCGCTTTATTCTGGGGACCTGAGATAGCTTTCGTATCAAGCTTCATAGCTCTTATTCCAATGCTTATCGGCGGTATTATGGGTAAGCCGAAATATTTTTGGATAGCCTGCATCATAACCGGTTCTCTATATATACTTTCGCTTTTCTACTTCTATAGCTACCTGCCTGATAGAATAGAGCACGGGCATGTCTATGAAATATTCAAAGACCTGATATTCTGTCTTTTACCCGGTCTGGTTGCTATCCTGGAGGGCATCTGGCTGAGAAGAAAAACTATCATCCCTACTAATAAGCAGGTATTCGACGGGGCTATCTAAGCCTGTCCATCGGGCTCTATGGTGTCGGATTGACTTGCTGATGATACGGAAGAATTTTGCGTTGTCTTCTTCCGTAAGTTGAATCCAACCGTGCCCAGCAGGGGAGAGCTTATTATTATGCAAGCCCATAATAAATCCGTGTAGTTATTCAACCCCAGGGGTTCGGCCAGTATAAAGGGCAGAGCTCCTCCGACGATGACGCCCACCAATCCGAGTATCAACGAACCCTTATAATGCAGCAGTCTCTTAAAAATTACAATTCCCAGAAAAACGCCGACCGGATAGCCGAACGCCAGCCCCATTATGGCGCCCACCAGGCCGCCCCACCCCGCATATCCGTCCTCCATCAGTCTTGAGAGTATAAAAGCCGACAGTATGCCGAATACCGCTCCGGCTACGGCGATTCCGATTATCATGCCAATATATTTTAAGACATTCCGCATGTAATTATCATAACACAATAACCGGTAAAATCTGAAAAGTTGAATCCTTCCCGATAAGAGGGTAAAATATCTTGTTGGAAGCCGGGGTGGCGGAATTGGCAGACGCAGCGGACTTAAAATCCGCCGGAGAAATCCTTGTGGGTTCGACCCCCTCCCCCGGCACCACTGGTAAATGACCCCTATCTCCCCCTAAACCGACGCTATGCGCCCGCTCATGCACATTTCATAAGACGGCTGGACACAATTCTTGCGTCTGCAACCGGTAAACAACGAGAAACACCAATCTACTTCGATGAAAAGTGATATAGACTAAGACTTCGATTTATTTGCCATGTCTTTTAGACAGACTCTTGCAGTCAACGCTCCATGATTAAAAATCTTACAAGTAACTTTGTCTACCCGTGTCGATAGTTAATTAATTAAAGCAATAGCAGAATATAGCTATTATCGAGTTGGATTAGCGAAGAGACTATAGACAAAGTTTGACAAAAACTACTTCTTTTTCTTCTTAGATGCAAACGCTTTCTTCCACCACGGAACTTTGGGAGTTGTCAGCAGTTTCATTTGCTTTAACTGGCTTTCCAGATTGCGGATGCGTTCGGTGGCAATGCCAAGCTGAGCAGCCATGGTCATGTTCTTTTCCTGAAGTTCCCGAACGAGGTCCATACTTTGCATTATAGCTTGCCCCGGGTCGTATACCGGGGGCGGGGGAGTGGGGATTTCACCGGGTTTTTCATATTCAACCGCTTCGTCTTTAATCGGTTCGAGGTCGGAAGGCAGATTCAGAATGCGGTACTCTTCTCCGAAGTGCCCGGTTATCAGCTCAGCCTGAATTTTACCGGATTTTATGTAACGCCTGATGGTCCTGGTGGATACCCCCAGGGTCTGGGCAGCTTCGTTGATATTCATTCCTTTTTTTCTCATAACCCTTGACAAGTCTATAGCCATTTTCGTTTTTTGTCAAGGGGCGGTCTACCACTTCTAAACACCGAGGCCGGACAAATCTCTATGATGAGTCCAGCCTCTAGTATTCTTTTTCCCGTTTTTGGTAAACTACTACGCTTTACCGATTTTGAACATCTTGGTGCCACAAACAGGGCATACACCCTGGGTTGCCGGGCGGCCGTTCTTCATGGTTATCGCTTTGGCATCTTTCATTTCTTTCTTGGCGCGACACTTCATACAATAGCCTTGCATTGGTTCCCTCCCTTTTTGGTAGTTTGTAGCTAGAATAAACTATAGCTAGGCTTAATGTCAAGTATTTTAAGGGTCAAATATAAAAATAATATTTTTAAATGTAAAAAGAGATAGCTAATTAGTACTATTTAATGATGTATGGGGTTAAGCGTTTCTGCTGAAATTCAACTACGGACAACCGGAGCCAGCGGTAACAGCAGCGTTTTTCCCGGCTTCCGTTTGAGATAGGATTTGGTATAGTTTACGGGGAAAGAATAAACCACCTGCGCCTTGGGATGCTCCAGACAGAACAGGAAAATGCCCACCGTTTGCGATTTGGTGCCGAAAGGTCCGATTACCATGTTAAAAGAATCCCTGATTTCGTGGTAGATTTCTTCAAGCACATCCCTTGCCGAATGCGGGTCGTCGGCGGGAACATCTCTGAGTTCCACACCCGGTTGAGATAACAGGAAAGAATTATTGCTCTTGGCATATTCCAGGTATTCCGGGCTGTGTGTGCGCGGAGGATTGGTTATCAGAGCAATCGTTCGCACCGGGTTAAAATGTTTCCATACGGTAAGCGAGCGTTCCGGTTCGAAACCTAAAAACAACACCAGAACCGTCTGTTTATCGAAGGAAATAGTGCCGAAGAAATTATGAACCGTAGAAATCTGCTCCACTCCGCGGGTGAGTTTGGTGGGTGAATAGCTTTGCGTGGTATGGATGATACGCGGAATGCCCAGATTCTGCTCCGCTACCAGGAAATACAGAAGTTCAAGCAGATAAATCTTGGTAAAACCGCTTATATCGAACGTAATATAGGAATCATCGGCATCTTTCGGACGGCAGCGGTTCCAGATGTTCTTCAGCTGGCTGATGCCTTCGATGGGATTATCACGCTGGCAACGAATTACGAATACACCTTCGGACGTCCTTTTACCAAGGTCTGCTTGCAGCTTCAACATGTTTGTTTCGACAACCTGCTGATAGAAAGGCTCTTCGATTACGAATATGATACTGAAACGCACACGATAGCTAGGACCGGCTTTAGCTGCCGCCTGCAGGCACCTGTCTTCAAAACTGGCGCAGCAGATAAACAGGTCGTCGGGGCCATACTCATTCAGCCTGGTCAGATTTTCTATTTCGATTGGTTCTTCGTGTACCTTCATCAACTACAAACCCCGTAATAAATTACGCCTGAACAGGTCAAACTGTCAAAATAAACAAGTAAGCAAGATTCTAACATTCACTATAACTGCCTTGGAAAATATTGTCAATTATTTTTAAAAAATCGAGTTATTCATCTTACCCACTAGTCAGGAAAACAAAAAACTATTATAATAACCCGGTACTTAATAACTATTTTGCAGAGTAAAAAAGGAGACGGGGCATGTTCGATATAACACCGCCGATTCTGATAATAGCCGGAATAGTGTGTGTCCTGTTTGGAATAATAGCAATGGTCTGGTCTAAAAAAGCCGTTTACGTTATTGCTACCTGGTTAATTCTCCTGGGAGCTTTCATAATACTGTACTCGTTGGATTAAGACTATGAATTATTTTGCATACAGCACTAATCTCAATAAAAAACAGATGGCGGGAATCTGTCCGCAGAGCCGCCCCAGGTATATAGCCACATTGTTTAACTACAAGCTGGTATTTACCAACTGGACAAGACAATGGCATGGCGGGATCGCTACCATCAAACGTTCCACCGGCGATAAAGTCCTTGGAGCTATCTACGATGTTCCCGATACTGACTGGGGAAAGCTTGATAAAGCGGAAGACTGCCCGGGAAATTTCGAGCGTATCAAGGTCATCGTAAATAACGAGGACGGCGAGGCAACGGAAGCCGTTACCTACATCAGGAAAGGACAGCTTCAGGCTGATGAATCCAAACCGTCTCAGGAATACCTGAAGATAATCCAGCAGGGTTACAGGGATTGGCGGCTTATCTAGTAAAAGACGGCTCTATCCCGATTTCTGAACAAAAAGCAGACCGGAAGCATGCGTAAAACCTGTTAAAAAGACCCCGTATAACCCCCGTGACAACGGTTAGACAACTACCTGACAATCTGTTGACAGCATTATTTTACATTACCGATTGTAAATATTTAAACAATGTTTACATAATGTATTCGCTTATTACCATTAAACTATTGCTTTTTAGGCTATTTCCTGTTTTAATTGATGTCAATATGTAGTAACACGTATTGAAATGAGGGAGAAATGGGAAACATAAAGCTGAAAGCATCGAACAGGACGGTTTTCGGTAAAAGCGTCGGCTCACTGCGCAAACAGGGAATTACCCCTATCCATGTCTTCGGTAACGGAATAAAATCCCTGTCATTGCAATGCGAGAGCAACGAACTGAAAAGGATTATTTCCCGCGAAGGGGCTACACGACTGATAGACATCGAAATTGAAAAGGAAAAGAAACCGCGCAGCGTCTTTATCCGCGAAATACAGCGCGATACGCTGAACGGGCAACTGCTCCACGTCGATTTCTACCAGGTAAATAAAAAAGAAAAAATGAACGCTGAAATTCCGATCGTCTTTACGGGGGATTCCCCGGCTATCAGATCCAAGATTAACATAATAGAGCACCTGTTAACCCACCTCGAAATCGAGGCCTACCCGGAAAAAATGCCACCTCATATCGAGGTAGATATCAGTTGCTTGAATGAAGCCGGAGACGCCATCTACGTAAAAGACATTGTATTCGATAATGATATCTCGACCACAGCCGACCCTGAACATATAATCGTCAAGGTCAGTAGAATCAAGGTGGCTGTTGAGAAAGAAGTGATTGCACCGAAGGTCGAAGAAGAAAAGACAGCCGGGGAAACAGAAATTGAACCCGAAAACGAAAACGTAACCGAAACAGAAAACAAATGAGGAAGGATAAATAATTAAAGGGAAAGGTATTTTATTGTAATATTTATGAGCAATAAAACATTATCAAACGCAGCCGTACAGGTAAACAAGATCTATAAAACCTACGGTAAGAAAACGGTGGTATCAGACGTGTCCTTTACCGTGGAAAAAGGGGAAATCTTCGGACTTATCGGCCCCAACGGCGCCGGAAAGACCACAACAATCCGCATGATGATGGATATCATAAAACCCGATTCCGGAGAGGTCTACATTCTCGGTGAAAAGTTCGGCGAGGAAACCAAGAATAAAATCGGATATCTCCCCGAGGAAAGGGGTTTGTATAAAAAACAGACCGTCATGGACACCATAAGATACATGGCATCGCTTAAGAGCGTCACGGTAGCCGATGAACGCATAGAAGAAATGCTGCAACACGTGGGAATGCTGCCCCATAAGAACAAGAAAATCGAGGAGATGAGCCGCGGTATGGGGCAACTGATACAATTTCTGGTTACTATAATTCATGACCCGGCCCTGGTAATACTGGACGAACCGTTCTCCGGACTCGACCCGGTAAATACGGAACTCTTAAAAGGTTTGATAAAGGAATTGAAGGAACAGGGGAAATCGATTATTTTCAGCACTCACCAGATGAACCAGGTGGAAGAGCTCTGTGACCGTCTCTTTATGATAAATAAGGGAAGCAAGGTTTTATACGGCAACCTGGACGATATTAAGCAAAAATACCGCGATAATTCCGTCTTCATAACCTACGAAGGCAATATCGGCGCACTCAAGGGAGTAACCGACAGCCGCCAAAAAGACGGTTATACCGAATTTTTCCTCGATAACAAAACGGCTCCTCAGGATATCCTGCAACAGCTTATAGACAAAAGAGCGACGGTAACCCGCTTCGAAATCGGTACTCCCAGCCTGCACGAAATATTCATCCGCATTGCAGGGATAAACGGAGACGGAAATGAATAAAATCAAAACAATATTTAAATACGAACTGTTAACCACCATCAAGCGCAAGTCGTTTATCATAATGACACTTGCTTTCCCGCTTTTGGGAATACTGGCCATCGGCGCCTACCAGATATTACAGGGGACAGGAGAAACTCCTCCTGTCGCAGAAAAGTTAGCAGTCGGATACGTCGATAATACCGGTCTTTTCAACGACTATACCAGTTACAACAATGTTAATTTGATTTCACAGCCGGATGAAACCACAGCCTTCAGTGCCATGACCGGCAAAGAAATCCAGCAGTATTTTGTTATCCCCGAGGATTATCTGTCCGGTGGCGTTATCGTCAGATACACCCTTGAGAGAGAACTGGGCATATCAGGTGAAGTGGCGTCTGCAATGACTGAATTTCTGGTCAATAACCTCCTGACAGGGAAGGTGGACGATATCACAATACAACGGGTGGTGTATCCGCTCTCATTGAACAGTATCATCCTTGACAGCAGCGGACAAATTGCCGAAAATCAGGGGGGATTTGCCAATTTTATCGTCCCCTATATTTTCAGCATATTGCTGATTATGGCAATCTTTACTTCTTCGGGATTTTTACTCCAGGGGTTGGGCGAGGAAAAAGAAAACCGCGTGATGGAAATACTGCTCTCATCGGTATCGCCCAGACAGCTTATCACCGGTAAGGTACTCGGACTGGGAGCCGCCGGACTGATACAAATTGTCATCTGGCTGGTATCCGCCAGGTATCTGGCAAATATGGCTTCATCCACCATCGGCGGAATGTTAAGCTCGCTAAGTATAACGGTAGAATTTTTGCTTGTCAGCCTGATTTATTTCATTCTTGGATATTTACTCTTCGCCGTAATTATGGCAGGAGCCGGCTCAATCGGTGCTACCGCCCGCGAAAGCCAGCAGTTATCGGTAATATTTACACTTTCGGCTGTCGTTCCGTTCTATTTCATCAGCGTCATCATAGATAAACCCGACGGTGTGGTGGCACAGGTACTCACCTTTATTCCTTTTACCGCCCCGATAACCGTAATGATGCGAATGGGAATAGCCGAAATCCCCCTGTGGCAACTCGGAATAAGCGTTGTTTTGATTATAGCTACGATTATAGGACTTTTATTCGTCGTAGCCAAAATATTCCGCACATTCCTGCTGATGTATGGAAAAACACCCAGGCTGGGCGAAATAATCAGGATGTTAAGACAGGCTTAAAAATAGATACTGTTAAAAATCGGGAACGGGGATTGTGATTCAATCCCCGTTTTGCTATTATCATCTCAATTATGATTATCGATTTTCATACGCATATTTTCCCGCCGCGGGTAAAAGAGAACCGCCGGCGTTACGTGGACAGCGACCCCTGTTTTGCCGCGCTTTATGATAACCCGAAGGCGAAACTGATTACCGCCGAGGAACTTATCGAAAGCATGGATGCCTCCAGAGTGGATATCTCGGTGGTGCAGAACATCGGCTGGACAAGCCATGAACTTTGTGTCGAAACCAACGACTACATCCTGGAAGCTATAAAAAAATATCCCGGCAGGCTGGTTGGTTTTTGCAGTGTCCAGCCCCTGTCGATGGCTGATGCCGTAGAAGAAATCGAACGCTGCGCCGCCGGCGGCATCAGGGGGGTGGGGGAGTTGAGGCCGGACACCCAGATGCTGAAATTCGACGATAAAGAGTTCATGCAACCGTTTGTCGATGCGCTGCTAAAAAACAGGATGATTCTGCTGACGCATAGTTCCGAACAGGTGGGTCACCGCTACCCGGGCAAGGGAACTGTAACCCCGCAGATGCTATATTCCTTTATTTACAACCATCCTGAACTGACTGTCGTCTGCGCTCACTGGGGCGGGGGGTTGCCCTTCTATGCGCTGATGCCCGAGGTGGCAATGGCTCTCGAAAATGTCTATTTCGACTCGGCGGCTTCACCTTTCCTGTATAAGCCGGAGATATACCGGCAGGTTAGCGCACTTGTCGGGGAAGACAGGATACTCTTCGGCAGCGACTATCCTTTGATAGAACAATCACGCATCATAAAAGAAGTGCTGGTACAGGATTTGCCGGATATAGCCAAGATGAAGATACTGGGAGAAAACGCCCGCAGATTACTGGGGATTGCCTGAAGATGGAAAAAATACGCTCTTTTATCGCCATAGAACTGCCGCAGGATTTGAAATCGGAACTCGGTAAATTGCAGGCAAGACTGAAAGTCGCAAAACCGCGTATCAAATGGGTTTCGCCTGACGGAATACACCTGACCCTGAAATTTCTCGGGGATATCGAGACGACAGCTGTAGACAGGATTACACAGGCTATGACAGAAGCTGTCAATGGCATCCAACCCTTCGATTTATGCATCGGGCAAATGGGAGTATTCCCCAACTATGAGCGTGTACAGGTGGTCTGGGTGGGGCTGGACGGACAGCTCGATACGCTGGACAGGCTTTACCATCGATTGGAAGACAGCATGGCGAAAGCCGGCTTCCCTCCCGAAAAGAGGGGTTTCAAACCGCACCTGACGCTGGCGCGAGTAGCAGACGAAGCCATGCCGGACGAACGAAAAAGATTCGGCGATCTCATTGCAGCTGGTAAAGCGGAGATAAATCACTCGTTTAAAGCTTCCGGTTTGAGCCTGATGAAAAGTACGCTGACGCCGCGCGGCGCTGTTTATAACAGGCTCGCCTATGTGAGTTTCAGTTATCATAATGACTTGCGGTAAATTGCCGCCAGCCTTGTCTTTAAATTAATTTCTGGTGTATACTCATTTCAATAATTTCGGCCGGGAGGTGGACTTCGTGGAACAGGTTAATTTTCCTAAATGCCAAAAATGCGCCAGCGGAAACCTGGTACCCCTTTCAGATTTCGGAAGCCAGGGAGCATCAATTCTCTATAAAGCATGGGTTTGTACCAATCCTGATTGCGGCTACAACCTTAAAATCAGGAACGGCGATATATATATCAATGAACCTATCATGAACGGTGTGGGCGGTCGTCCCCGGCAGAGCTGACAGGTAATCGTAAAGTCATTCATTTAAAACTAATACAGGATAAATAAATGTTGCCTGTCTTGGAGGGATTAAAAAAAACAGCGCTGGATTTGCTATTCCCCCTGCGCTGTATCGAATGCGGGAAAGAGGGCAGTCTGATATGCCCTGCCTGTTATAATCGATTACCATGGATACTGCCGCCCGTCTGCCCTTTTTGCGGCGTTGACAAACCTCCTGAAACCCACTGCACAAGCTGTCCGGTATTCCAGCCTGTTATCGACGGAATGCGTGCGCCGTTCCGTTTCGAAGCCGCAATTCGTTCTGCGGTGCACCGGTTGAAATACCGTAACCTGAGAGCCATAGCCGCACCCCTTGCCAGCATGATGGCTGATTATCTAGGCGATAACCCGCTACCCTATGACATAATCATTCCGGTACCCCTGCATAATAAAAGATTGAGGGAACGCGGTTACAACCAATCGGAACTGCTGGCTAAAGAAATCGGGAAGTCGACCTGTGCCCGGGTTGATAAAAACTGCCTGATGCGCCATAGACACACCCCTGCACAGGCTATGACAAAATCGATACAGGAGAGACACAGCAATCTTGCGGACGCTTTTATATGTAAAAATGATACTGTTCGGGGGAAAAAGGTGTTGCTGATTGACGACGTGGCAACATCGGGCGCCACGCTGGATGCCTGCGCGAAAGCCTTAAAATCAGCCGGAGCCGCCTCGGTTTGGGGATTGACGCTGGCAAGAGATATCCGTTGAATTAGAGGGGATAGAAACAGTCCTGACTCTCCCGTCAGACCGCTACCAGAGCCGCCGTAGCTTAAAATAAAAGGAATCGGAGTGCGATATATGGAATTATATTATACTTCTTTTAAAACCGCCGCCGGATGGATTGCAGTTCTTGCATCCGCAAAGGGTCTGCTTGAAAACTCTTTTCCCGGGATTTCCAAAGAAAATGCGCTGAATTCACTTCATATCGCTAAGTATAACGGCTTATTCTCCCCTTCACCAAACAGATTTTCGGATTTATCCCGACGCTTCAATGATTACTTCGACGGAAAGAAGACAGCTTTCGCTGACAGGCTGGATATTTCATCGGCCACTCCATTTCAGAGGAATGTCTGGGAAACCGCAAGAATGATTCCTTACGGTGAAACGAGAAGTTATCAATGGCTCGCTGAAAAGATTGGTAAACCGTATGCGGCAAGAGCGGTAGGGCAAGCGTTGGGTAAAAACCCGTTGCCGGTGATTATTCCCTGCCACAGGGTAATCGGCAGTACCGGCAGGATCACCGGTTTCAGCGGCGGGCTTGATGTAAAGAGACAACTACTCGGAATTGAAGGAATAGTTATTTAACTTCGACGCTGAAGACCATCCGTTCTACAGGTTCGCCTTCCCAGGCTCTCTTGTAATCCAGGGTAATCTCGAAATCGCCGGTTTTCAAAGCTTTAAAGCGTAAATACTGAGTTCCGCCGGCGCCTACGACCATGCCTTCCGTTTCATCCTGTTCGTAGTTGTCGGAAATCAACTCGAACTGCGATTCTTCATAAACGGCCTTCCAGGAGTAACCGGTAGTCGGATTGGAATCAAGGGCGATAATAAATTCACCGTTCGCTTTTACTTCTATCGTATCGCCGACATCGCTGTACGTTTTCACGTCACCTCCGCCGCAACCGGCTGTCATAATGGAAACCATAAGGACAAGAACAAGCAGTGCCACAATTTTCTTCATACCATCCTCCGCGGATTTAACTGCAATTGAATTCCGGTGATATTTTAAGGGTCTACCGCTCGTTATGCTTTTTTATCTTCTCCCCGAGAAGATCCGTCTCATAGCGCAGCGTCAAGCCCTCACCGCTAAAACTATAATACTTATTATCCCCGATTACAATATGGTCCAATACCTTTAAACCGACTGCCTCCGCCGCCATAATAAGGCCGCGCGTCAAATCTTTATCACTCTGGCTCGGAGCCGGATTCCCGGAGGGATGATTGTGGACGAATATCATGGAGACGGCTTTATGTTTAATGGCGCTTTCGATTACCTCACGGATATGCACCACGCTGCTGTCGACCGTTCCCTGGAATAAATCCTCGATTTCGATAACATGGTTCTGGCTGTTCAAGTAGATCACTTTAAAGATTTCCTTTTTCAGACCCCGCATCGAATGATAGAGATAATCGAATACTTCCTGCGAAGAAGAAAGCGCCTGTTTTTCGATAATGCGTTCCTTCAGATACTCTCTGGCGACCTCCTGTACCAGGCTGATGCCAAACGAATTATGCGGGCCGATGCCGCTTATCTGCTGCAACTCATCGGGAACGGCTTCCAGTACGCCCCTCAGTGTCTTGAATTTTTTTATGGCTTCTTTCGCCTGCTGCTTGCAATCTCTCCTGGGAGAACCGAGAGTCAATAACAGTTCGATGATTTCGTAATCCGCAAAACCTGTCAGCCCGGATTCAATGAATCTTTCGCGCAGCCTTTTTCGGTGTCCCTCCAGATTTTTATCATCTGTCATCTACATTTCCTGTACCGTATTTCAAAATCCGTTTTAATGCCAAGAATACAAAAGGCCTCCCGCACAGACTCTTTAATGCCTGTTTAGATATACTCGACTTTTGAGGAGCACCCCCGTTTCATATCCAATTTCAGACGCATGTTCAAAAACTCATCCTCGTATTTCTCTATCAATCCGGCACCGGCAAAACTGAAATACCTGTTCTCGCCGATAATGATATGGTCCAACACTCCTATCTGGAGAACCTTCCCTATAAAAACCATGTCCCTGGTGATTTTTTCGTCGTTATGACTGGGCATCGGATCGCCCGAAGGATGATTGTGAACGAAAATAATCTGATGCGCATTATGCCTGATGGCCTTTTCCTGCACCTCTCTCGGATAGATATGAATTTCATTCAGAGTGCCTTCGAAGAGTATTTCGGTGTCTATAATCCTGCTCTGATTGTCAAGATAAATTATTCTGAATATTTCTTTCTTTAAATCGCGCATGGAATAGTAGAGGTAATCGAATATTTCCTGAGATGACGCACAGAAAGGTTTCTGAATAATTTCTTCCTTCAGATATCTGGAGGGGATATCCTGCATCATCTTTATCGAAATGATACAGTGCTCGTTTATACAGGGAATTGTTCTCAGTTCTTCTACCGGAGCGTTAATAAATTCACGCAGGGTTTTATATCTCGCCATAATCTCGGCGATTATTCTCCGGCATTCATTTTTATTGACCGTGCGGCAGACTATCAGTTCGATAATCTGTTTATTGTTTAATTCATTTATGCCGTGCCTGACAAAACTCTCTTCAAGCCCGCTTAATCCGTTATTTTTACCCATGTTTTTTCATCTATACCCTGAGACGCAAGCACCCGGGGAGAACCTTAATAATTTATTTACCGGTATCACCAGTATCATATGTGATACAAAAAATCGACGAACTATTTTACCACACTTTTTATGACTTTAGTATACATTTTAGGACATTTCTTATCATTTCTCTGTAATTTCGTGTTTTTAGAATGGCTATTTGTCATGGGGAAAGATTGCATTGAAGCCCAAAACAGCCCCTGCCCTTTCGGCATATTCTGTGTACTGTTCAACGGAAAAGTGGTTGCCCATCACCCCGTCAGCGGCACGAGATTTGCCAATATCATTAAAAAAGAACTGGCAGTCTAAAAGAAATCTTCCTGATTTTTATGAAAAAGTTATTGACATGTATCGTTCGTATTAATAATATATATAAAAATGCAAAAGTCCGTTGTATCCGTACTGCTTACCTGCGGCGGGGCAGAGCGTTTCCCTTTTGCATCCGATACGAAATATAAAGCCTTACTGCCTCTTAACGGCCGTCCGGTTGTCGATTATGTGGCAGAAGCGCTCTGCAATTCAAAGATTGAAAAGGTATTCGTGATTCAATGCCGTGAGGCTGAACTGGAAAAAAACCTTAGAAACCGTAATAAAATTACATACATTTTTTGCGACAAAGGGTATCCTTCACTGGCTGACAGCCTGTATTGTGCAATCAGGGGATTACTGGATTACTACGGAGAGGACAATCTGCATAGCAAATATATCATGTTCGTGCCGTGCGATATTCCGGCAGTAAACCCGAAAGATTTTGACGCGCTGATTTCACAGATAACTGATAACGACACAGATTTTTATACTGCCTTTATCGAAAGAAAATTACTGCGTGTTTTCTTACCGAAACGACGTTTCCGTTCCATGTATTTCCGTGACATCGGAGGACATTTCAGCCAGCAAGGCATCAATGTCGTAAACGGCAGGCTTTTCAGCTTCGACGGCGATAAAGATGGCTTTAAAAATATAGCGGTATACGGTCATGATAAACAGAAGCTCTCCGGATTATCTGAAATAATAAACGATTTCAGAAACAGCCGCCACACTATATTCAGCCTCTTGGTGTTTATTAGCGGATTTTTAATCAAGAGACTGATTCGCAAAGGAGGTATCGGCTTAACCCTCAGGCTTGCCTGCGGTTGGCTATCAGGAAAGCTGACTCAGCCTTTGATGCAGCAGGCGTTATACCGGTCTCTGAATATCAAAGTTGGTCTAATCAAGTCTAGGTCCGTGGCTTTCTCGGCCGATATCGATAAACCGGCCGATTTCGGGGATGTTGAAAGATTGATGCAACAGTTCAATCTGCCGGCTTCTTCTGCTTAAAGTTAGCTTTATTACGGGTCAAATATAAAAAGGGGCTCTGTTTTTTGATAAGAAGCCCCGTTTTGATTTTCTGGTGGAGACGGGGGAGAATCGAACTCCCCGTCCAATAAAGGCTGCCCTGAATATCCTACAGGTTTAGTCGGCATTTTAATCTCGCCAAGCTGACCTCTGCCAACCGAGTTCAGCCAAGCCAGCCGATAAATCTTTCGCTATCCGTATCGGTATTCGGATAAAGGCACCCCGACATTTCGTCACCCAATCCCCACCCGCCGGGGTGAGGCAGGGTTGGATGCGCTAGCTGTTTTTAGCCAGCGAGAACCATTTCAGGTTCGCCATTTATGTTTTTGCCGCCTTTTTTATGAGGGCTGCGACAACCTCAACCTGCAATCCAGTAACAAACCTTTACTGTCGAAACCTTGCGTCCCCATATTCGATTGTTAAAACTGCTTATCTTCTACGACTTTTAATGGTGCGGTCCATTTCTCTCTCGGCGTCGCGCTGCATGATGGCATCCCTTTTATCATATTGCTTTTTGCCCTTTGCCAGCGCAATTTGCACTTTAGCCACATGCCCTTTAATGTAAAGGCTCAACGGTACCAGAGTAGAACCTTTTTCGCTTGTTTTGCTGACAAGGGTTCGAATCTCTTTACGATTCAAAAGCAGCTTTCTGGTGCGCGTCGGCTCATGGCTCATATAGCTTCCGGCTTCGTAGCGGGCGATATGAGCATTTATCAGCCAGATTTCGCCGCTCTCCGGTTTGACAAAAGCCTGACCCAAATTTACCCTCCCCGAGCGGATCGATTTAATCTCGGTTCCGGTTAATACTATCCCCGCTTCGTATTTATCCAGAATATGATAATCGTGATAGGCTTTTCGATTGGTAGCTATTGTCTTTATTGCCATCTCTAATTATACCATGTTATATGACCTGCCGTGAATGCGAATAAAATGTAAACTGCGTTTGTGTTTTATCCAATGAGGAATTATAATTATGCAAAACCGCCGCGTCAATTTTCCATATTCCATTTAAAGGCGTGACTGCAATTATATGACATATTAAATAACTAATTGTATAATATAGCCTTTTGGAATCAGAGTCTTTAGCGGGAGGATGTTGTTTTGTCTGAAAAAGAAAGTATGCAGAATATTCCTGCAAACGACACAGAAGACCTGGATACCCTACTGCAAAATTTTGATAAAACCTGCGGTGAGGGATTGCCTTCCCCAGAAAAACTGGCGGAAATGGCACGTAAGGCACCCGAACCACTGGCTATCGGCAATGAACATGTAGAGATATTATCGCATAAAATACTGCCGAAAAGCGGCGAGGAAAGCCCAGGGAAGGGTGTTTACTTAGAGATAAAAAACATTGCCTCAGTCGCTATCGGGAAGCTCGCCTTGGTAGCCGTATTGTTCGATACCAAAGGATATATCATCGACACCATCGAAAAAACGGTGGCCGATTTTGAAGCCGGCAAAACACGCATTTTACGCATAGTCACTCCTGCCGAAAAAGCCGATGTAAAGAGTTATGAGGTGAAAATCACCTACACCGCTGCCACTCCTGCCCCTATAGCTATGGGAGATGGCAGAATTGTCATATTAAATCATAATTTCCATGATAATATAGATGCGGATACAGAGGAATTCAAACGAGAGATAGAAATTGCTATAAGAAATACTTCCCCCGAAACCGTTGCTATAACCATCTTCAATGCTGAAATATTCGATGCCGAGGGTAATTCTCTGGGAGAGGTTAGACATATTGAATCCGATATTAAGCCCGGCATCAGCCGCGCCGTTATAATACAAATCGATAGTATTCTAAGATACAATTCTGCCAGGAGTTACAAAGTCTCAATATTTAAGACAATAACCGCCGATACGCAAAAGGTACTTTTGCGCAGGGATGAAAGAAAAACTCTGCCAAACGGCGATATAAACATTTCCGGGATTATAAAAAATGTTCACGCCTGTAAGACAGATGCCTCGGTAGCCGTTACTTTTCGGGATGCCAAAAAAGAAGAACTGGGCACCATGGTTTTACCGGTAAAAGATATCGAGCCGGGCACGATAAAGAATTTCAGCATTATCTTCCATCCACCAACCGGAGAGAGCGTGAAGACTTATACCGTAGATGTCGGAGAAATGGCTGAAGTTACAGGTTAGTATTATTGATACACGCGATTAATATCGCATAGTCGTTTTTAAAAATATTCTATCGGGAGGATTGAGTTGTCCGAAAAAGAAAACTTACAGGAAGTTAATCCGACACCACTTCGGCAAAACGAAGAAGATTTGGATTCGGTTTTAGTAAATTTTAACGAGTCCTGCGGAGAGGGGGAACCTTCCCCCGAAAAGCTTGCCGAAATGGCGCGCAAAGCGCCCGACCCAATCGTTACAGGTAACGAACAAGTGGAAATATTATCTCACTCTCTTATACTCAAAAAAGCAACCGTGGAAGGAGTGGGCAAAGGTGTAGCCTTCACTTTTAAAAATAACGCCGGAGCCAGCATCGGGAAGCTGGTATTCGAAGCGGTATTATTCGATGCTAAGGGGAATATCATCGATACAATCGAGCGCGGTATTAATGATTTCGAAGCAGACAAGACCTATAGTCTGCGAATTATGACCGGCAAAGCTGATTCAGTCGATATTGTAAGCTACGATGTACATATAAAAGAAATGGTTGTCACTCCGGTTCCACAAGCGGAAGGCGACCAGATGATAGTAATTATAAGACACAGCTTTCAGGATACCGGACTGCTGGATGTTGGTATCACCGAAATAAAGAGAGGTATTGAACTTGCCATAAGAAACGTTTCCGGACAGAGCATTGCTTCTGCCATATTCGCTGTCGACCTCTTCGATGCGGAAGGCAATTATATATCTACATTGAAACACACCGAACCCGATATCCAGCGCGATACCAGCCGCGCCTTTTTAATCCAAACTACCAGCGTTAAAGATGACATCATCAGGAGTTATAACGTCAAGCTGATTAAAACGGTAACCGCCGAGCTGGAAAAAGTACAGCTGCGCCGGAATGAAGTGAAGAGGCTGCCCAACGGACGCGAAGAGCTGAGCGGTTTGCTCAAGAATGTCAGCAGCGTGAAAACCGACGCCGTAGTGGTGGTAACATATCTGGATGCCAATGAAGAACCCATCGGTGTTCGTACTCTGGAAGTAAGAGACATCAACCCCGGAACCGTACAAAAATTTGCGCTGGAGTTCACATGTCCCGAAGGACTGGCAGTTAAAAAACGCGATATCGACATCGGTGAACTGGCAGAAGCTGAGGCAGTCGCCGCAGCCTGAAATGAATATAACAATTCCAAGACAGGTATTATGAGATGACCTGTTTTGAATAGATTAAAATATACACGGGAGGATACTGGATTGTCTGAGAACGAAGAAATAAAAGAAGAAGTTTCAACCGGAGAAACGGCTGACGAAACTGTTCAGCCCTGCACTCCACCCGAACCCGCAGTTTCCGGTAACCAGCACCTTGAAATTATCAGCCACAACCTGCTCATACAAGAAGGCGAAGAAGCACAAGGCAGCGGAGTGGTGCTTAACCTGAAAAATAATGCCGGCAAGGACATCGGCAAGGCTGTTTTCAGCGTCGTTCTGTATGATGCCCAAAGTAATATCATCGATACCGTCGAA
>JAQTUQ010000064.1 GCA_028707255.1 Dehalococcoidales bacterium | reverse complement strand
TGGAGATAATTTTGGAATAGTAAAGTGAGTACATTATTATCAAGACCACGAAATCGCTTTAATAAGAACCGGACTTTTCTAAAACTGCTTGTAATCCTGGCTGCTGTGGGTATTATGATGATTTTGTCAGTTAGCTGTGATTCGAGCTATGAAAAATATACTTTGAACAAAGATGATGTAAGCTATCTCGTTCCAGGTGACCTAGTTTATGAGTTAAAATTTACTCTCGAATATCCGATTGTTTATACAATGATGCTAGCAAACAGTTCTAAGAGCGCCTGTTCTGTAATGTTCATCAGGGATTATCCAGAGGGGCTTTTCCCAGAAATGATAGAAATAATAGTTCAGAAACCCAGTTATTCAGGACGTGCTGACTCAACAGCCTATCTTTATGACAGGGTTGCTGAAAACATTACTTCACCCGATGATAATAATACGCAAATTGAAGATGTCCGTTTAGTGGAAAATCGTGAGGTCATAGTCGATGGCATATCAGGACTATATACTGCATATTCATATCAGTGGATAAAATTTGGTACTGAATTACCTGCTCCGCGTGAGGCTACTGTCAGACATGCGTTTTTTAATCACGCAGGCTATGATTGGATATTAAGCATGTCAGCTTGGGGTGAAAACACCGAGGAAACAGAGGTATATTTTAATCATTTATTAAAAACCTTTAAATTTCAGGAATAACAAAAAAGGTATTTCAGTCTCTATTATTAACATCTCTCAGATTTCTAAATAAAATTCTTGTAATCCGCCTGTACTTAATGAAATCGTAAAGGGGAAGAGGTAACGAAAGTGAATAAGAGAATTATCACAGTGTTAGCGGCGTTGCTTATACTCTCGCTGCCTCTTTCCGGTTGCCGGAGCATTGTTAAAGGTTCCGGGACGATTAATTAGTTATCAGGAGAAAGTGAAAACGAAAAATCTTGCCATATTCATTATTATGATTATATTCGCAAGCTATTTGATATTTAATGGCTGTAATAATACCGATATAAATTTATATAAAAAATATGTTATGGATCAAGGGCTTGTTCACTTTTCCCTTGAGTATCCCGCTAATTACATAGTTGATTATGTTGAATACGCAGAAAGTTCGTCAGATAAATCTCGGAGTTCAGCTTATTTCTTCATAATGGGTCCAAAAGATAGACATGTAAATGATTATACCAGAATTAGCGTTTTTGCAATTCCTCCAGACAGACTGGCACCCGATGCAAAAAGTTTACACGAAAGGTCAGAAGCAAAAGCGGAATCATGGAAATATTACGAATTAATTTACAAAGGTGAAATAATGATCGATGGCATATCTGCCTATCGATTGGACTATCAAAACATGGATATTCTTCCAGTTATCGCTAACGATGGTAGTCCCGGAATAGAAGTGATGAGAAGAGTAGACTTTGATGCTAATGGGTTCGTTTGGACAATATATATAACATCTCCGTTATCAACATCAGATGCTGACAAAGCGTACTTCGAACATATTCTAGAAACGTTTGAAATACTTGAATAGTTTTACCTTGTAGTCTCTTTCAAACTAAAATGAAGCTAACAGACTCAAGGAGGAAAAGATGCTAAAACCCAAATCACCACAAGCTTCATTTTATGGCGCTTACTTATACGATAGAATCGTGCCCCAGGACCATCTGCTGCGCAAAATCAATCAGGTGGTCGATTTCTCTTTTGTAAATGACCTGCTTTGGATTAGTATTTTAAAGTTCTAACTGGTGCGGATGTTCCCGGAACCGGGGTCTAAACCGGTATAACCCGGCTGGTATTTCAGGCTGCGTCCATCGGTAACGGGGAGCGTCTTTTTGTCTTCAAGCGGCGGTCTGCGCTATAATGGTTCTTTGGGAAAAAGACCCTTTCATGAGGCATTTAACTACAGGAGGAGGTTTGGAATTTTATGACACCCCGACTTACGCCAGAAGGCAGTCAGGCTTATAAGGAAATAGTGGAATCTTTCCCCG
This sequence comes from Dehalococcoidales bacterium, assembly GCA_028707255.1. Classification (GTDB taxonomy): domain Bacteria; phylum Chloroflexota; class Dehalococcoidia; order Dehalococcoidales; family UBA5627; genus UBA5627. The sequence continues at coordinate 947 of JAQTUQ010000064.1, read as the reverse complement.
CCATTTTGCAGCCGGAGAAGGCGGGCCGCATCGATTGGCTGGTCGGCTTGATGATGGCGGAAAAAGGAGTCGCTGAGGGCGACAAGGAGATGGTGGTCACCGCGGCCAGGTTTATCTCCCGGCCCAGTTCGAAAGCCCGTTATGACAAGATGATGGGCATCGGTGAAGCGCGGGAGGTTGTTAAAACGGGCTACCAGAGCCTGGATGGTTATTATAACCGTCCCAGGCTGGTCAAGCGCTGGCCGCCGATAGCCGTCAAACCGGAGAAACCGCCGAGGGAGATGAAAGTGCTCGCTTTCTGCGCCAGTGAGCGCCGGGGGGGTAACAGCGATCTGCTTATCAGCGAGGCGCTGCGCGGCGCCGCTGAGGTCGGCGCTCAGATTATGGATAAAATATATCTCTGTGATATCAACATCAAGCGGTGCGCCAACGTCTATATGCAGCGTGACATCGTGGGTGCCTGGGAGATGGACCCGGATATGAAATTCAACTACTGCGAATATTCAAGCGGTTTTAAGAGCATGAAAGACCGCGGTTCGTGCACGCTTGACGACGATATGCCCCGCGTCTATGAGAAAATTAAAGAGGCTGATGCCATAATCATCGGTTTCCCCATCATAAACGGCTGGGAAGGTGAAGTCGTCACCTCTTTCCAGGAGCGCTGGCAGCGCTATACCGGCTGCGTTATAACCGACCGTGTCGGCGAAGGGCGGCGTGCCATGGTCATCGGTACCTGGGGCACCCTCGATATCCAGGGATATGATAATATCGTCGAGGTCGTCATCAACCGCTTGAATACCTTCCACTACCTGGTTGTTGAGGCGATTTCGGCATGCGGTTTCGCAGGTCTGCTCAGTGGTCTCGATGAAGAAGAGAAGGGCGTAATCAGCCGCTATCCCGAGGAGATGAAAAAGGCTTACCAGGCGGGAAGAAACCTGGTTACCGGC
>JAQTUQ010000038.1 GCA_028707255.1 Dehalococcoidales bacterium | reverse complement strand
GGCCACTACCCATTATCAGGATTACAAGGTCATTGCCGAAGTGAGCAAAAACCTCGGAGAGGCGATGCCCGGTATCGAAATCAAGCAAATTCCCGAAGACCAGTTGTTAGCTTCAAGAGGATGGTAAAATTGCGGGAGGTTAGATTTGCCGAAGGTAACTGATGAAGAACTTGGCGCTCTTCTGGAGATTCTTCCTCCGCATATTCGACAGCCATTGCAACAGCAGGAAGATGTAAATACCCTGCTTGAAATCGTATTGGACCTCGGACGTTGCCCCGAGGCGCGTTTCCTCAATCGTGATGTCTGCCTCAGCACACAGGAAGTAACTCAGGAAGATATCGATTATGTTACCTCGAGAATAGGCAGTTTCGGCGACGATAACCGGGCAGGTATCGAGCGCACTTTGCACCGTATCTCAGCCATCCGCAACCGCAAGAGCAAAATAGTAGGTTTAAGCTGCCGCGCCGGACGCGCGGTTTTCGGTACTATAAAAATAATAGAAGACCTGGTGCAATCAGGTAAAAGCGTATTACTTCTGGGACGCCCAGGCATCGGAAAGACCACCATGCTGCGCGAAGCGGCGCGTGTACTTTCCAGCGATATGAAAAAACGCGTTGTAATTGTAGATACTTCGAATGAAATCGCCGGCGATGGAGACATTCCTCATCCCGCCATCGGACGTTCACGCCGTATGCAGGTAATTACACCCACCATGCAGCATGCCGTAATGATTGAAGCGGTGGAAAATCACATGCCAGAAGTGATTATCATCGATGAAATCGGCACTGAGCTCGAAGCGCAGGCAGCAAGGACAATTGCCGAGCGCGGTGTACAGCTTATCGGCACGGCACACGGCAATACGCTCGAGAACCTGATGCTTAACCCGACGCTTTCCGACCTGGTGGGCGGCATACAGGCGGTAACACTGGGCGACGATGAAGCTAAACGGCGCGGTACCCAGAAGACAATACTGGAGCGCAAATCACCTCCGACCTTCAATATTGTAGTCGAGATACAGGACAGATATCAGGTTGCCGTACATCCGGATGTCGGCTTATCTATCGATGCGCTGCTGCGCGGGCTTCCGGTAGCTATGGAAATACGTTCGCTTGATGGAAACGGCGATGTCATTATCAAAAAAGAAGAGCCTGTAAATATAAAAGAAAAGCATCCGAAAGAAAAAGAAGGAGTTCCCGTTAAAAGGCAGCCGTCACCGAAGCTCTATCCTTTCGGTATTAACCGCATCCGGCTGGAGCAGGCAGCCAAAGACCTGCATATAACTTTAAATGTGGTCGACAATCTGAGCGAAGCGGATATGATGATAACCTCCAAGACCTACTACCGCAACAAACCGCAGAAGATACGCGATGCGGAAGCGGCAAATCTGCCGGTCTATGTGCTGCGCAAGCATACCCCGATTCAACTAAAGCAAATGCTGGCAACTATTCATCCGGCTGCTATCATCAGCAAAAGCGAAGGCAGGGGAGATGCCCTCGGTTCGGCTATCAAAGAAGCTGAAAAGGCGGTCGATATAGCCAGGGAAAGCGATGAAGCCATCGAGTTAAGCCCGCAAAGCGCCTATATCCGCCGCCTGCAACATATTGTGGCGGAGAGAAACAACCTGTTATCAAAAAGCACCGGCAGAGAACCCTACAGAAGGGTAAGCATCTTTAAGGAATCCTGATTATGTCTTTATTCATTACTTTCGAGGGCGGTGAAGGAAGCGGAAAGAGCTTCCAATCCAACGTCCTCTTTAAGCTGCTTTCGCGCGATGTAATCCCGGCAATTCACACCAGGGAACCGGGCGGAACACCACTGGGAGAAGAGATAACGAAATGCCTTAAATGGCAGGTTTCCCCTATTTCCCCGCTTGCCGAACTGCTGTTATTCAACGCCTCGCGCAGCCACCTGGTTGAAACCGTTATCAATCCGGCGTTAAAAGAAGGCAAAGTGGTCATCTGCGACCGTTTTACGGATTCCACAGTTGTTTACCAGGGCTTTGGGCGACAGCTGGACATGGAAACTATCGAAAAAGTAAATAGTCTGGCAACGGGAGACTTAAAACCAGACCTGACGATATTGATGGATATTCTGCCCGGAATCGGACTGGCTCGCAAACGCGGGCAAAAACGGGACCGCTTCGAGAAAGAAAGCCTGACATTCCATAACAGGATACGCAGGGGGTATCTCGAACTGGCGGCTAAAGAGCCGGAAAGATGGCTGGTAATCGATGCCGGAAAAAGCAAGGAGGATATTGCTCGCCAAATCTGGCATAGAGTGCGAGAGTTGTTGAAACAAAAAGCGGATGGGGATATTGAAATAGCCGATGAATTTTCAGGTGAAGGAGTTACCGCAACAGATAATATACCGGAAGCGGATAAAAACACGGGAGAAAAAGCGGTGTAATGAATAGCGTAGCTGTTGCCATAAGTGGCGGAGTCGATTCATCCGTTGCCGCCCTGCTCTTGAAAGACAGGGGTTATAATGTTTTCGGTATTACCATGTCGCTTTCCGAATATAGCGAAAAAACAATCGAAACTGCCGCACAGGTTGCTGATAAATTAGATATTTCCCATTATGTGGTGGACCTGAAAACAGAATTTAATGAAAGAGTAATCAAGCCATTCTGCCATGAATACGGACTCGGAAGAACCCCCAACCCCTGTATCCTGTGCAACCGTCATATTAAATTCAACCTTTTATTTGATAAAGCAAGAGAACTGGGGGCGAATCTGTTTGCCACCGGCCACTATGCGCGTATTTTAGAAACACAGGAAGGATTAAAACTTTTCAAAGGAATCGACTTCGCCAAAGACCAGTCGTATTTCCTTTACATGTTAAAGCAGGAACAATTAAAGCATTTACTGATGCCGCTGGGCGGATTAACCAAAACAGAGGTAAAAAATATTGCCTGCGAATTGGGAATCGACACTCTTATTGAGCATGAAAGCCAGGATATCTGTTTTATACCGAATAACGGTTATGATGAGTTCATCAGCGAAAATGTTGACACAAAATGCGGCGATATCCTTGACATTGACGGAGCATTAATCGGACGGCACAGGGGATTGGCTTATTATACTATCGGTCAGAGACAAGGGCTGGGATTATCTTCCAGTGGCAGAAGATATATTGTCAGGCTCGACCCTGCGAATAATACGGTTATACTTGGTGAACGCGAGCAGCTCTTTTTAACAAAGTTGCGTGCCGGCAAGTTAACATGGATATCCGGGAACGTTCCTTTCTGTATGGAACAAATAGCAGCCAGAATCCGTTATAGAGCCCCCGAATCGCCGGTTAAAATGAGATTTATTGACGGTTTTTGTGATATCGAATTCGAACAACCCCAGTGGGCAATCACCCCCGGACAATCCGTTGTTTTTTACAGAGGGGATGAGGTGCTGGGTGGCGGCATTATCGAAACCCCGGACTCATCGATGAGTTGATATAAGTACCGAAAATAACACCGCTGTTACGGGATAAAGGAATCGGGTATTGAATATGTCGGATAATTTTGAACTGGATAAGTGGCTTAAAACTCTGCTGGATAATCTTAAAACAAGCTTCGGAGAAAGGCTACTGCTGGTTGTACTTGTCGGCAGCAGGGCAAGAGACGATTCGAATCCGCAAAGCGATGTCGATGTTAACGTCATTTTGGATAAAGTTATGCCGGAAGATATTATTTTATATCGTGATATCATTAACAGTATGCCGAATGGTCACTATGCCTGCGGATACCTGGGTGGACTTAAGGAAATCAGTATATGGCCACGATACGACCTAGTGGCGTTTCATTACGGTTGCCGTATTTTGCACGGAAATGTCAATGACGTTATCGGCCCTATAACAGCGCTGGACATCCGTGATAATGCCATGGTGATACTCTCAAATATTAATCACACAAGCCGGCATTCCCTGATATATGATAAAGACTTCCTGCAATCGGCCAATGCCATGAAGGATTTGTATAAAGCCACCTTCTTCGTAATACAGTGCTGGTATTTTTTGAAATACGGCAATTACGTTTCCAGAAGAAGAGAACTGCTCAGAAGACATATCACGGCAGAAGACAGACTTGTTTTGAAACACTATGAAAACTGGGATGCCGATGAACAGGCAAGAACAGATAATCCCCTGGATACTATAAAGCTTTTAGAGCGCTGGAGCAGCCAGATGTTATTCAGATTTTCTATTATGCACATCGATACTGCTTCATTTAATTAGCATCGCATTAAACAGGCAATTAATCGCAGGAAAATGTATAATAGAAAGACCGCAATCTCCCGAAAGGATCTTTATTGAAAGCCGTCTGTAAACCCACATTCGATGAGGAAAAGAGCCTATCAAGGCAGGGCTTTTGCCGTATTGCCGGCGTCGATGAAGCCGGACGCGGTTGCCTGGCAGGGCCGGTAGTGGCAGCAGCGGTGATACTTCCGTTAAAAATCAAAGGAGACTGGATAAAACAGGTAATGGACAGCAAGCTGCTGCCAGCCGAAAAGCGCGAATACCTTTATTCACATATCCGCGAAGAAGCCGTTTCCTGCGGAGTAGGTATCGTATCAAACGAGATTATAGATGTTACGGATATCTTAAAAGCGACAAAACTGGCAATGAAACAGGCTGTCGAACAATTAAATCCACAACCGGACACCCTGCTGATAGACTTTATAAAGTTACCGGATATTTCTATTCATCAGAAAGGCATCCCCCACGGAGACGGTTTGTGCTTCTCGATTGCCTGTGCCTCTATAATAGCTAAAGTACACCGGGACAGATTGATGAATGAAATGGATGAATTATATCCGGGCTACGGATTATGTAAACATAAGGGCTACTGGACTGCCGAGCATATTTCCTGCCTTAATAAATTAGGACCCTGCCCCATCCACCGCCGCACCTTCCAGCCGATAAAAGGAATGTACCTGCGTTGAAGCTGTCACGCAAAGAAATCGGCAGGCTGGGAGAAACACTTGTTGCTGAATACCTCAAGAAAAACGGGTTTAATATCATCGAAACCAACTACCGCTGCCACTTTGGAGAAATCGATATCATCGCACAGGAAGAGGATTGCATTGTATTTGCGGAAGTGCGCACCAAGACAAGCTCCGGATTCGGTACGCCGGAAGAATCGGTAACCAATACCAAGAAGAAGCATCTGATAAAAACCGCCTATATATACCTTGGCGAGAAAGATAAAATGCAAGCGGACTGGCGCATCGACTTTATAGCGGTGGAATTAGACCGCAACAACAAACCCTCGCGCATCGAGCACTATCGGGATGCGGTGGAGGGATAATACCAAAGCCGTTTGCAGTTATCAGATATGGCACACAAGCCATGGTATCTGCCCTCTTTGGAAAAGAGGGAGTGAGGGAGCTTTGCTGCGGATTGCTCCATCGATTCCGGTAACCTGTAAAATCCCTCTTAATCTCCCTTTTCGAAAGGAAGAGAATCGCTGAGTACTATTCCCTTACTTTATTTACAAATGGTATTGCGAGTAGCCCCAATAAATCCGCGCGTCTTGAGCTTGACGAAGGAAACGGCGGCGAACATCGAATTGCATTGAGATACTTCACTACGTTCAGCATGACAAATAAAAATCGTCGTTGCGAATCCCGACTTGTCGGGATGAAGCAATCCCTTTGCCGCCGTTTAATTATCCCGTTTCAGATATATAATAAATAGTAAAAAGCCGTTCGTGGTGAGCCTGTCGAACCATAACGGCATACAGATTCTTCATTGCTCCCAAAATGGCAAATAAAAACGTAGGGACGACCAATGGTCGTCCGCATTTATGTTTCCGCACCTGGCGGACGGGCAATGCCCGTCCCTACGGTGTTAACGATTAAACTGTCATTCCTCAGTCCAGACTAGACGCGACCGAACCATAACGGCGGCGAATGGCGTTATATTAGTTTTTTCTAACCTATCATTATTTCGTAGCTAATACATAACACCTGAAAACCTCGCCATCACTATCAGGGTAAACCCTCTCTCCCTCAAAAACATATACCGGCATTATGTAATCCTGTAATTCAGTCATATCTTCAAGATAATAACCTATTGATACCTCATTTATCAGTATCTGAGACTCGGATGAAACCATAAACTCAAGAGCATTGCCTGAAAGTAAAATATTATATGCTTCCTGAACAGTTATGCAATCGACTTCTCCCGCATATTCCAACTCGGGATTCCATATCATGGCACTGATTACCGTACCATACATACCCATCCTGACCCAGAAATTTTTTGCCCCGCCAACTAACGGATAACCGTCTATATATTGATTAAAACTTGCTACCAGGTGAGATGGCGTTGTGTTAACAGTGCCGCCAACCCTTATCTCATTAAATTCTATATTATCGTCCCAGCATCCGATATATTTCACAAACTCAATAGCTATTTCTTTAGCATTCTCAAAAGAAGTAAGCTGAGCATCCAATTCAAAATGCTTATTTATTTCCCATAAAACGATTGCCCCCGTACTGGTATAAACATTAAGTGTTTCATCGTTATTTGACATACCTATCGAGTCACTTAATAAACCTGCTTCGCCATAAAACCCTAATTTTGCACCAAGTTCTTCAACCAATTCGATAGTCACTTCAGGTTCAACTGTAGCATAGTAGTTCAATGTATCCGGAAATTCAGGCAGATCCGTATTCAAGATGATTTCTGTTCCCCACCTTGTAACGCTATCGCCTTTCTTATAAGTTACAGTGGTAGGAGGAAAAACAATCAGTGTCTTAGTAGCAGTAACCGTCTCATTAAACACAGTTGTAGTCTGATAAGTAGTAGTCGTTACGGTTGTAGTATGCGTTAAGTTTTTATCATCTATGTCGGTGCATCCGGCTAACATCATACTGGTCACAAGCAAGAGACTAAATATTAAATACAATACCTTTTTCATCTGATTCTCCCCTCAGGAATTAGCAGCCAGAACATAAGCCCGGAATATTTCCGTATCACCGGTGGTGGTAAAGAGTTCACCTTCAAATACATAAACAGGCATAAAATACTCCTGCAATTCCGTTTGGGATTCGTTATAATATCCAATGTAAACATCGTTAACCGAAACCTTATTAAAACTCGGCGAGAAATTAAAACCAAGAGACTCTCCGTCAAGAAACAGATCGTACGCTTCCTGAACAGTTATGCAATCGACTTCTCCTGCATGTTCCAACTCGGGATTATAAAATCCGGCGCTTAATATAGTTCCATACGGATTTACTATTACATGAAAAAGCTTACCTACCCCAACTAAAGGATAGCTCTCTACATCTTGGTTGAAATATACTCCCCATTCCTGTTTACTCAAGATATCCTCGTAACGGAGACTTACCTTATTCAATGTAATATTTTCATCCCACAAACCGAGATATTTTACAAATTCTGTAGCGATTACCCCCGCATTTTCGGATGAAGAAAGAATGCTATCCATTTCATGAGGGATATGTATTCCGCGAACTGTAACTGCTCCGTTATCTCCATTTACCTCGAGCCATTCATCACCCTCGGACATAATGAACCTGTTTCCGCTTTCGGTAAATCCGACTTCATCTAATATACCCATTTTATCGCCTATGCTTTGAACCCATTCGGCTGTAACTTCAGGTTGAACCGTTGTATAGTAACTTAATTTATCGGGAAAATCCGGCAGGTCGATATTCAAGACGATTTCCGTTCCCCATTTTATTACGGAACTGCCTTTGTTATATTTGGTATCACACCCCGCCAACATCAGACTGGATATGAGCAATAGACTTAAAATGATTGTTAATATCTTTTTCATAGCATTTATCCTCTGCGATATACCATACTATTTATTATACCACTAAATAATTAACAAATTATTGCAATGGCCTAATTTTTACAGTTTTTTGAAATAATTTCTAAATCTTGCACCCATTTCCTTCGCCTCCCCTCTTATGTTAAAATTAAACGTATTTTTCAGACCTAATATGATTGCGGAGTTTTGAAAATGACTTTACCCGAAGGAATACCGAATCAAACCCTGCGCATCGTCGATGCCAACTTGAACCGCATCGGTGAAAGCCTGCGTCTGCTGGAAGATATCGCCAGGTTGATGCTGAATAACGCAACCGTGTCAAAGCAGCTAAAAACAATCAGGCATAATTTAGAAGACATCGATTTCCCTTTCAAAAAACAGCTATTGCAGGCGAGGCAAGCGGATTCCGATGTCGGCGCCGATATCAAGGTGGAGCAGCAACTGGAAAAACGAGAATTGCATACGGCGGTCATAGCCAACAGCCGCCGAATCGAGCAATCGCTGAGGGTTATCGAGGAACTGGCAAAAACACCCGGGATTGTGCTGGATTCCCAAAAATTTGAAAAAGCGCGCTTTGCGCTCTACACAATAGAAAAAGAACTGGTATCGAGGCTGCTCAGGAAAAACAAGACAGACAGGATAAGAGGGTTGTATGCCATCATCGATACGGATTCGCTAAAAGGCCGCAGCCATACGGATGTTGCAAAACAGATACTCGAGGGCGGGGCAAAAATCATCCAGTTACGCGATAAAACCACCCCTAAAAAGGACTTATTATCAATATCCATCGAATTAAAAAACTTATGCACTGAATACAATGCCCTGTTTATAGTAAACGACTATATTGATATCGCCATTGCTTCCGATGCCGACGGAGTGCACATCGGGCAGGATGATATACCTGTATCCGTTGCCCGGAAACTGATGCCGCTGGATAAAATCATCGGTTGTTCTGTGGACAATCAAGAAGAAGCCGTTGCCGCACAGCAAGACGGAGCTGATTATATCGCCGCTGCCGCCATCTACCCTACCGGCTCCAAGACAGACGTAAATGTCATCGGATTGGAAGGCCTGCGCCGTATAAAAGACAAGGCAATAGTTCCCGTAGTTGGATTAGGCGGTATAAATTATGATAATATATCAGAAGCAATTTCTTGCGGGGCCGACTCTGTCGCCCTGATAAGCGCCATACTGGGAGCTCGCTCTCCGAACGAAGCCACCGAACAGATAATAAAAAAGATGGGTCTAACGAATGAGTGAACTTGCAGATAAACTGGATACGATTGCCGGAATAATAAGAAAAGACTTTTCAGAAAAAGACGCTGCCCGTGAGAAATCCCTCCCTCTCTGCCGCGAAGCTATCCGCTATTGCGGCAACGCCATCCGAGCCATACACCGTCAGGAATTCGACAAAGCAAAAGAGATGCTGCAAACTGCCAAAACACTGCTGGCGAATGCCGGAAATGCTATCAGCAATTGCAGCGAACTGCGCAACACCGGCTTCCTCCACGATGCACAAAAAGAACTGGCAGAGGGTTATGCCACCTACGCTCTTATAAACAAAGAATCGCTCCCCGCTCCCGATGAACTGGGTGTGGATTATGCCGCATATCTTAATGGTCTCGGCGAGGCCGTCGGCGAATTGAGAAGATACCTTCTTGACGGACTCAGAAAAGGCGACCAGTCGCGCGGTGAAGAACTGCTGGAAGCTATGGACGATATCTACAATACGCTGGTGACTATCGATTTCCCCGATGCCATCACCGGCGGACTAAGGCGTACCACCGACAATTTCCGCGGTGTGCTCGAAAAAACGCGCAGCGATTTAACTCTGATGATTCAACAAAAAAGTCTCGAAAATAAACTGGAAAAATATTACGAAAGGAGAACATAGTATTGAGTCTAATTTTTGTCTCGATTCTAGCGGGTGTGCTGGGATTAGCCGTAGCCGGTTTGTTTGCCAGATACGTGCTTAAACAGCCTCAGGGAAACAAGCAGGTACAGGAAATTTCAGCCGCCATCAAAGAAGGTGCGCTGGCATTTTTAGGAAGGGAATATCGCATACTGGCAATATTCGTTGTCGTGGTAGCGGTAATACTGGGAGTGGTTCCCGCTCTCGGTTGGTCGGTGGCCTTCTCATTCGTCTTCGGCGCTGTTTGTTCAGGCCTGGCCGGCTTTGTCGGTATGAGTATTGCCATCAGGGCTAACTCGAGAACAGCGGCAGCGGCGCAGCAAAGCCTGAATCACGGCTTACGTGTTTCTTTCCGCAGCGGCGCCGTCATGGGGTTATCGGTAGTCGGTATCGGCATTCTCGGTTTAAGCATTCTGTTTCTTATCTTCGGTGAGAATGCCAATTTCTTGTCCATCATTCCGGGTTACGGTTTCGGAGCCTCTTCTGTAGCCATATTTGCCAGAGTCGGCGGCGGTATCTTTACCAAGGCCGCCGATACCGGAGCCGATATTGTCGGCAAAGTTGAAAAAGGAATCCCCGAAGACGACCATCGCAACGCTGCAGTCATAGCTGACTTTGTCGGTGATAATGTCGGTGATGTTGCCGGCATGGGAGCCGACCTATTTGAATCATACGTAGATTCAATTATAGCCACCATGACACTCGGCATGATTGCCGTTTTTTCTGCGTCACTCGGTAAATCGCTGGTTCCCGACATGGAAACGGCATGGTTTCTGCCATTAATGATAGCTGCCGGCGGTATTCTGGCATCTATCCTGGGCATTTTCATGATAAGAGTCGGCGAAAAGCTCCAGATGAAAGCCCTGTTAAATGCACTGCGGCGCGGTACATTCGGGGCAGCTATCCTGACTGCCATCTTCTCTTTTATCATCGTCCAGTTGATGGGAGTCGACCTGAATGTCTTCTGGGCAATACTTACAGGTATCGTTGCCGGTGTGCTTATCGGTGAAAGCACCAACTACTATACCTCTTATGTTTATAAACCGACTTTAGAGATTGCAAAGGCTTCACAGACCGGAGCCGGAACCAATATCGTCAGTGGTTTTGCTAATGGTTTAATGAGCACTCTCCCTCCTGTTATCATCATTGTTGTAGCTATTGTACTGGCTTATAACCTGGGCGATATTTATGGTATTGCCATAGCCGGTGTCGGTATGCTGGCAATTCTCGGCATACAGGATGCCACTGATGCTTACGGCCCGGTTGCCGATAACGCCGGCGGTATCGTCGAAATGTCGGGTTTACCTGAAGAGATCAGAAACAGAACCGATGCGCTGGATTCACTGGGTAATACAACCGCCGCCACAGGCAAGGGTTTTGCTATCGGCGCTGCCGGTTTAACAGCACTGGCATTGCTCTTCTCCTATACTCAGGCAGTAGGCATCAGCGCTTCGGACATCAGCCTGCTAGACCCGCATGTGGTTGCCGGTCTCTTCCTCGGTGGTTTGCTGCCGGCAGTCTTCTGTGCCATGACCTTGAAAGCGGTCGGAAAATCCAGTTTCTCCATCGTTAACGAGGTACGCCGCCAGTTCAAGGAAATGCCGGGTATTATGGATAACACCGAAAAACCGGATTACGCTAAATGCGTAGATATATGTACCAAGGACTCCCTCAAGCAGATGATTCTTCCGGGTGTTGTCACCATTCTTTCACCGGTTGTAGTAGGCCTTCTTTTAGGCCCGATAGCCCTCGGCGGTTTCTTAATCGGCGCCATCATCACCGGCCTTATACTGGCCATTAGCTTTGCCAATGCCGGCGGCTCGTGGGATAACGCCAAGAAATGGGTGGAAACCGGAGCTTACGGCGGCAAGGGTTCCGATGCTCACAAAGCAGCTGTCGTCGGTGATACGGTAGGCGACCCGATGAAGGATACATCAGGCCCTTCATTGAATATTATGATAACACTTACTACCATAAT
>JAQTUQ010000037.1 GCA_028707255.1 Dehalococcoidales bacterium | reverse complement strand
CCGATGTGGTTTTCAATCTTGCCGCAAAAGTGTCTGTCGTTAGCTGGAACAGGTCGGAAGTAGAAGCTCTTAACATCAAGGGACCGGAAAACGTCATTGCCGCCTGTAGAAAATGCAACGTCGGGCGTTTAATCCACGTCAGCTCCTTCCATGCCTGCAATCAGGAACCCCGCACCCTCCCCCTCGACGAAACACGCTCACTGGTCGAAGACAGAAATGCCATCCCCTATGATTATTCCAAGGCCTGCGGCGAAAAGCTGGTACGCATGGCAAGAGCGGAAGGAGTTGATGCAGTGGTAGTCTCTCCGACCGGAATTATTGGGCCGTACGATTATCAACCTTCGCACTTCGGCGCGATACTGGTATCGCTGGGCAAAGGCAGACAGCCGGCTATCGTCGATGCCGGGCTGGACTGGGTGGATGCGCGCGATGTTGCCGACGGAATGATAAAAGCGGCGGAAATCGAAAAACCGTCCGAAAAATACCTGCTATCGGGCGAATGGGTCAGTTTGAAGGATATTGCTAAACAGATTTCGCAGATTACCGGCAACCCCGCCCCGTTTTTTACCTCTCCGATGTGGCTGGCAAAAGCCGGCGCTCCATTTTCCGAAATCTACAGCCGGGCAAGCGGCGGACGCGCCCTGTTTACCGGAATATCTTTAAAGGCGCTGGGCAGCAATCACAACGTCAGCCATGCCAGAGCGGCTGCCGAGCTGGGATATAATCCCCATCGTTTAAGCGAAACTATAAAAGACACCATAGAATGGTTTCATAACAACGGTTACCTGAGTTATAATCATAAGCGGAAATAGCTATGGCTGAATTTATTTTCGAACACATGGTCGTCCTGTGGGTGATGCTGGCGGTAATCGTCTTCGTCTGCCTCTTTTTCTATACGGCTCCGTACGGCCGCCACTCCGGAAAACCCTTAACTCCGTCTGTAAAAGGTCCTGCCGGCTGGGTTTTAATGGAGATGCCGGCTTCTCTGGTATTTGCTGCCTGTTTTTTGACAGTATCCGGTGTTTTTACTGTTACCCAAATTGTCCTTCTGGTCGTATGGCAAATACACTATGCCCACCGCGCTTTTATCTATCCCTTTACTATGCGCAGTTCAGAAAAGCCGTTAGCCATCTGGATACTTTTAAGCGGCTTTGTTTTCAATCTGATAAATGCCTACCTGAATGGTTGTTATACCACTATGAATCCTCAGCAGTATCCCGTCGGTTGGTTGACAGACCCGCGTTTTATTACCGGGCTGGCAATCTTTATTGCCGGGTTCGTTATCAACCGTCATTCCGATTATATTCTCTACAACATCCGCAAGAAGAACAAGAATACCTACGAGATACCGCAGGGAGGCCTCTTCAAGTGGGTTTCCTGCCCCAACTACCTGGGTGAGATGCTGATCTGGTTCGGATGGGCGATTGCCGCCTGGTCGCCGGTGGCTTTGGCATTTGCCCTGTGGACGGTAGCCAATTTAGCTCCCCGCGCCCGCTCCCATCACCGCTGGTACCGTGAGAAATTCGAAGATTATCCCGAGGAAAGACGGGCACTGGTGCCCCGACTGTGGTAAGATAATTTATACGATATCAACATCTCCTCTAACCCCTCTCCGCTTGCGGAGAGGGGAATATAAAAGGGGTGAGGTCTACTGACTGTCATGCTGAGTTCGTGAGGGACGAACGAAGCATCCGGGGTGGGGGAATATAATAGAAAAATCTTTGCGAGGAGCGAATAAAAAGCCGCTCGTGGTGAGCCTGTCGAATCCATAGCGGCGACGTGCAGTATAAAAGCCCGTTCAGACCCTTCGACAAGCTCAGAGCGAACGGGTCATTCGGTAATACTCATTTCTCGCAACGACAGTTAAAAATAATGCGGGAGGTTTAATGCAATGGAAATCGAGCAAGTTATCCTTCTAATCATCAACATTATCGGCGGGGCTGCCGTCCTCGGCAGCTACGTGCTGGGAGTACGCGGCAAGTCCGGCTCGGCGGATAGATTATGGGGCGGGATGCCTCAAAAAGTCCGTCCTGTCTATTACATCTCGATGCTGCTCTCGGCAATCGGCTATTTCCTGTTCATTTATTTCCTGCTCTTTAAGGTCAATCCCGATAGCGTACTCATTGCCGATACTTTCGGCTACTGGATATTTTACATAATCTTCGTCGGGATGCTGGGTTTTTCGGCTCTCTGGATGCCTTTAACCAATAAGATGGCAAATGAACCGAAGAAATCGACATGGATTTGGGTGCGGATGGTGCTGGTGATGGTGGCGTTGTTCTCCGCCGCGCTCTACTGGGCGCTGCTAAGTATTCAGGAAGGGAACACCGGCGTGATTTACTGGCTGGCAGTTGCCGGAAGCGGCTACTTTACCTTCCATACGGCAATTCTGGATATGCTTTTCTGGCCGGTATTGTGGGGCAGGAAGTGAGGGGATGAGGCTTGATTTAAATCGATTATAAACTATTAATTAAGTAACATGTTTTGATAGAATATTATATAGAGTAATATAAAATAAAACGAAGGTATTTAGATGGAATTAATTACGGTCAAAGAGGCTAGCAATTGGGCGAGTGAATATTGTAATAGAGAAATTACTCCATCAAACATTTCATATTTAATTCAATACGGACGGATAAGGAAAATTGGAGAAAATGGAGAAACACTCGTAGATAAAAACGAGTTATTAAAATATTATGAAGCAAATGATTTCCTGAAATTTGAATGGACTAAGAAACTTGGTAATGACCTTAATTGGCATCTATCTTTTAGTAACCTAAGAGAATCAGAAAGAACTAAACATGTTCATAGATTGCATCCGTATAAGGGTAAATTCATACCTCAATTAGTAGAATATTTTCTTGATAGTCACGTAGATGAGTTTAAAAAGGAAATATATTTTAATCATGGTGATATTGTCCTAGATCCATTTAGTGGTAGTGGTACTACTTTGGTGCAAGCTAATGAGTTGGGGATGCATGCAATCGGAATAGATATTTCTCCATTTAATACTTTAATTGGTAACGTAAAAGTCAGTAGTTATAATATGGGGAAGTTATCTCGTGAAATATCCGATATAACGATGAAATTACATCAATTCATTAATGAATCAGGTATAAATGCATTTCAGAATAAATTAGATGAATTATTGAATAATTTTAACAAAACCTATTTCCCTTCTCCTGACTATAAAGTAAAAGTGATAAAAGGGGAAATAGATGAAAGTATATATGGGAATAGCAAAGCCAAGGAATTTGAGACTCCTTATAGTTATCTTATTAAATTGTTCAATATTGATTTAGAACCGCAAATAACTACCACATTTATTGAAAAGTGGTATTTTAAATCAGTTAGGCAGGAAATCGATTTTGTTAATAAATTGATTGAAAGCATTGAGGACGAAAATATTAAAAATATTTTAATGATTATTCTTAGTAGGACCGTACGTTCGTGTAGAGCTACTACACATTTTGATTTAGCTACTCTTAAAGAACCAGTTTATTCAACATATTATTGCCATAAACATGGAAAGATATGCCATCCTTTATTTTCAATTGAATCATGGTGGAAAAGATATAGTCGTGAGACCATTGTACGAATAAATGAGTTTAATAAGTTACGTACAAATACAACGCAATTGTGTTTAACTGGAGATTCTAGGAATATCGATATTTATAATTCTCTAAGTAATTGTAATAGCCCTTTATCAGAAAAGATTAAAGACCAAGGTATAAAAGGGATATTTACAAGTCCACCTTATGTTGGTTTAATAGACTATCATGATCAGCATGCTTATGCTTATGATATTTTTAATTTTGAAAGAAATGATGAACTTGAAATTGGTAAAATGGCATTGGGGCAAGGGCCAAAAGCAAGGAAATTGTATATTGAATCTGTTTCATCTGCTCTTACTAACTGTAGTCAGTATCTAGTTGATGACTATAATGTCTTTATAGTGGCGAATGACAAATATCATCTTTATCCCACTATTGTTCAAAGTGCGGGAATGAAAATTGTTAATCAATATAAAAGGCCTGTGCTTGATAGGACTGAAAGAGACAAAGGAGCTTATTCGGAAATAATATTTCATTGTAAGAAGGGATAAAAGTATGAGTTTGAATAAGAAACAATGTGAAGAAATTGAAGGTATACTAAAGACGAGTCTAAGAAAGAAATTCCAAAGTTATAATCCTGAACCGGCTTCAATGCCTTTTCATACTAGATTGCTTGGAAGCGATCGTCTAGCGCTTTACTCTTTTATTCATTCGTTAAGTACAAATTTTGGAACAGCTATTTTTGAACCTGTCGCAATAGCGATTGCAAAAAATAAATATAAAATAGCAAAGGCTCATACTGAAGTAGGCGATTATATTCATGAAAAATCATTATTTGAAATTCAGAAAATAATTGATTCCTTAACGACTGCTACAAGTATGCCAAATAAAGTTGAGGAGATAAAAGCCATTCGAAAAGTCTGTCAAGATGGGATTAAACGGAATGTAAAATTAACTTTAGCCGATATTTATATTGAAGATTATGATGGCAATATTTATTTATTCGATTTAAAGACGGCTAAACCGAATGCTGGTGGTTTTCGTGAATTTAAAAGGACTTTACTTGAATGGGTAGCAGCAGCACTAGCGTTTAATCCCGGAGCTAATGTAAGTACTATGATAGCTATTCCGTATAATCCATATGAGCCACAGCCCTATAACAGATGGACAATGCGTGGTATGCTAGATTTAAATAATGAATTAAAGGTTGGAAGTGAATTTTGGGATTTTCTTGGCGGAGAAGGCACTTATCATGATTTATTAGATTGTTTTGAGCGAGTGGGTATTGAAATGAGGGATGAAATTGATGAGTACTTTGATCGGTATAACAAGACAAAAAATTGAGAGAGAACCCTATAAGACTAAAACCTACAGGATGCTCTCTTATCATGATAAATATGGATTATAACATATATTGACGATAATAAAAGGTCAATGTTTTCCTTACTCGTCATCCTCCAAAGCATCTATAATTTAAACCAGCGTGATAAGTCCAGCGGGGGGTTATTTTCTTTTAATAAACTCCAAAGCCAGTTGATAAAACCCCTTCGCCATCCCGCAACTTTGTGCAAAGCCATCGACAACAAAGTAGGGAATATAATTCGGCTTGCCCTTTACGATACAAATGCCGGTCCAGTATGCAGTAACTAAAGGTGGCCAGAATCTGGCATGAAACGGCCCGTATTTACGAACGTAACGAGCCGCCACCCATCCATAACGGAATCTCTGTCGAAAAAAAGCGGTAAAGCTCGTACGATGATGATGATAGACAAAGACGGAAGAGACTCCCTGTTTTAGCCCCGCCTCTTTCATCCTGATAGTAAAATCAAGGTCGCTGGCGCCTTTCAAAGACGAATCGAGTTTGTGATTCATCACGACATCTCTCAAGACGATAGTTGCCTGAAGCCCGCCGACCCCGCGTCGTTTCCTTAGCAGTCTGGCGTTCCAATCCGTAGTGCGCTCCCAATAAGTGGTAGAACTGATGGGCAGTACCGTAGCCGCCATAGTAGCGCAATCCAGCGCTTTTAATTCGTCCAGTAATTTAGCCAGTGTTCCTTCGGGTAATACGATATCGGAATCCACGAATGCAATATAGTCGTTAGCGGCTTTTTCGGCTCCCAGTTGTTGTGCGTAATTGTACTCCCGCCCTTCGTCGGAAAATATCAGCGATGTATACCTGCGGGCGATTTCAAGCGTATCGTCGTTTGAATTGCCGTCGACCAGTATTATTTCGGCAGGATTATTGTTTTTTACGGATTCCAGGCATTGTCCGATTGTTTTTTCCGAGTTCCTGGTAGTCACAACGATCGAAATTGGAAGCTTATCCATAAATATCTCCATATTTAAGGTTGATTAAGATAAATTCGGGTATGACCGTCGTTGTAAATCATATCGTACGGCAGAAGTTTATCGATAAATTCAATCCACCTGGGGTCTGATTCATTTAAGGGATACCTTGAACGATATGGCTGGGAGTATCGTTCAGTAATGGCAAAAACAGCTGTTTTCGGGAAAGATTCAAACTTTTCAATCTGTTTTTGGAAAGAAAGCCATAAATCCTCTTCGTCAGCAATAGCCCATAAATGCGGTGGAGCTGATAATTCTGCCTCCGGAATAAAATAAACGTATGTATAATCAGTGATAACATCAGAAACAAGCAATAAAGATTCATCGTCGTAGTATTCCTCAAGGTATTCGCCGGCCGAAAGCTCATATTCATAAACCGATTGCGTATTGATATCCGAATGGTTAACGAGAAATGTGGGAAAAGATAAAATCAGTAATACCAGCGGAACTAAAACCAGTGAAAAATTATTGGCTTTCCTTTCTGTAAGAACCGTATTCGTGAGCTGCATGTATATTTTGTCCCGCCTACTGGCGGATATAAATTTTATAATAATCGGCACTGCTAAAAACGGGACGTACATAAGCGTCCTGCCCCACTGGGTTCCTTCTTCGAAAGCAAAAATTGCGACGGCGGAAGCAATCAATACCCCCCAGAGCCCGCCTGTTTCGATGACTTCGATTGAATCGAGTTTTTTAATTCTGAAAAGGTTTATCATTGCCAGAATAACCCCGAAAAGATAGACGGCCAGCAGCCAGAAGTATCTTGTCAGGCTTGCCCACAGGGGAGTGGCTTCACCAAGAGATTGGGAAGCAGTGCTAAACATAGGAAATAATCTTTCCAGCGGATTATTAAAGGCGGCAAGAAAATCCTCTATGTGACCTGTTAACCCTTCAAACATGCGTGTAGCCCAGAACATTTGCCAGATAATAAATATAACGGCACAAAGTATCAGGAGAGCCAGATTGACTGTTTTTTGTTTGTTTATCATGCTTGTTATATATATTCCGCCTAGAATAAAGATAAAGAATATCGGTATGGGGACATAGCTTATCGTAAGCGCGATAAAACAAATGATAAACAGGCTGATTATAGCCGGTTTTGCAAGCACGCCGCCTTTTACCAAAAAATAGAGCAGTATTACAAGGAAAATTATCGCCGTGATGCCTGCATGGAACATCGTCCTTGTGATAAGCATGGCACCGGACACGAGAACCAGTACAGCCAGCGATGCCATCTGCGGATTTTTTATCGAGCGGGCAAACAGCAAATACAGCAGGATTGCCAGCAGGACACGGCAGAAAATAAGGAAAAAAGAGCGGATTTCCATTATCTCCAGCCCCGATATTTCGGAAAGGGCAAATCCCGTCAGGTGAAGGCCGGGGTACTGGAAATAAGCCAGGTTGATATGGTCGAATGATATACTGCCTGTTTGAGACAGGTATTGAACATGCCCCATATTTACCAATCCGTCGGCATAACCTCCGTACGGAGCCGCGATTACCCAAAATCCGAAGACGACAACGGCAAATATACCCACCAGCACAACCCTTTGCCATTCGCTGATTCGGCCAAGCAGCAACAGGAGCAGCACCGCCATCCATAATACAAATATAATACCGAAAAGCCACAGGTTATCACCGAAGATATACAGTGATTCTACGGCATGATATTCAAATTCAAGGTTTACCGGAAAGAGCAGTATTGCCGAAGTAAGCAGCAGTAAAACTATCCAAAACAGCAGGCAGATAGCCCCCGGCAGATGGAAGGATTTTGATACCGAGTCGTTATTCATCTTGTTGCTGATTTATCCTTCTTTCGTATTTTGCACACCGGGTATTTCATATTCAAATTGCTATCCTCATGCCGTGCCTTTAAAAACTTCCAGCATCCTTACAGCCATTTTCTCTGCGGAATAGTTTTCGACGACAATTTGCCTGGCGTTTGCGCCCATAATATCACGCTCATCGGGATTATCCAGCAGGTAATTAATTTTATCGGCAAGCTGTTTTTCATTGGCCGGGTCGACGATAAATCCGCTCTGCCCGTCCTTGATGCGGCGCGGCATTGTGCCGACATTCGTGCCGATAACCGGCTTGCCGCTTGCCATCGCTTCGATCTGCACCTGCGGGTCGAGGTCAACTACCGAAGGAATCACCACCATATCGCAGGCGGCATACAATTTTATCTTGTCATCGATGGACACAATTCCGGTAAAAGTGACTTTTCCCCGTAATGCGTAATCATCGACATGTCTTTTTGCTTTTTCTGTGTAATTGCCGAAGGTGTCGTTATGTGTATCGAATTGCTCCGACGGCCCCACAATCAAAAAGCGTACATTACCCTTGCCGTAGCGATTTACCACGATATCAGCCGCTTTTATAAGATATTCCACTCCCTTATCGGCGCATATCCTGCCTACGAAAAGCACGATATTATCGTTCCCGGGATTATATTTTCTCCTGATTTCTTTGGTATTGTGTTTCGGGTTGTACTGCTTGGTATCGACACCGATGGGAACTACACAAACCATGTTTGCTGCGACCTTTGCCTGCCCGACCAGTTTTTCTGCCATGACTTCATTGGCGATGGTTGTTTTATTTACTCTCTTTATGAGCTGATTTTCCAACCATAGGGCAATCCTGTCCGTAATTCCGGGTAATTTCTTATCCCTGCGCAGCCCGACACTTGTATAGAACAGTTTTTCTCTTATGCTCCTGTTTAAAAATGCCAGCACAAGACCGAGGATTGTGATGTACAGGTGAACAACGTCGATATCAGTGTTTTTTTTCAGGTATTTATTTACGCTCAGCCCGAAGCAGATTTGCGACAGCACAAAGTTAACAGTGAAATTAAATTTTTTAAAACGCGGAGATTCCAGCCTGACGATTTTTAATCCGTCGATATACTCCACTTCGGCATCATCGGCAGTGTATTTGCGGTCGATAATGGTGACATTATGCCTCATACTGGAACACTGTCCGGCCAGATTCAGAATAAATGCCTCGGCTCCGCCGCCCTCTTGAGGGGGAATGCGTACCCAGCCGCCGCTAACAAGTATTATATTCATTATTTCTCTTTTATCCCCGTAATCAGTAAATCCGAACCGTTGAAGGGTTTCTTTAAAAACTTATTACCGATTGAGAAGACCCGGCATCTAGCCCAAACCAGCGATTTGATGGCAATCAAACTCAGGAATGCTTTAATGCTGTTTTTGGATTTTGGGGGCAGGGGCGGCATACCGCCGGTATAACAGGAAGATAAAGAAATATCGGTAATACCATATTGCTCAAGTGCGGAAAGATAAACATGGTGTTTGTTGATGGTGCGGTTGGGGGTATCCCAACCTTCTTTTAAAACCCAGCTTCGCATAAGCGGTAAATCTTCCACCCAGCGACTGAAGCGCACTGCCGCACAGGATTCGTTGGGTTCTGCCAGAGCGATTTTGCCCCCCGGTTTTAAAACGCGCACCAGTTCGGAAACAGCCCTGTTAACATCGGGAAAGTGATGCAAAACCCATCCGCAGTAACAGATATCGAAGGTATTATCGGCAAAAGGCAGATTTTCCAGGTCTCCCTGCTGTGCCGTAAAATTAACACCCTTCTCTTCAGCTCGATTATTGGCTACTTCGACGGCGGCAGGCGAAATCTCAACTCCGTGAACTTCATTTCCCTGCTTTGCCAGCATAATACCGTAGGTGCCGGGACCGCAGCCGGCATCGAGGATTTTCTTACTGCTGACAGACGCCAATCCCAATAACTCGAGATGTGAAAGCCGTACACGATATCCGCGTGTATCCTCCAGCCAATCGTCTTCCGGCGTACCGCTGCCGACCAGCATCTCGGTTGCTTTATCCTGTACTTCTGCCATTAACTCCCCCTTTACCTGTCAATCTTAACAATATTGTCAATACTTCTTTTTCCGTTCCGATTCATACAGCTGATAGGCAATTTTGACTGCTGCCAAACCGTCCTCTCCGTTTGCCATTGGCTCACGGTTTTGGCGTATGGCATTTGCAAACTCGCGCCATTCGTCTTCCCAGGAAACATCACGTCCGCGGTATTCTATAATCTCTTCTTTAAACGGTTCCAGAAAAGCCCTTTTGCCGAGTATGACTCTCTCGGTGCCGTAACTGCCGCCCAGTCCTTCTACTGTTATATAGCCGTCTTTGCCGAATATCTCGAAGCGGAAGAGATTCTTCCACTGTATCCAGCTGGCGTTTATGGAAGCCACCTGCCCTTTTGCCGTGCGTAAAAGGCAGAAGGCATTGTCTTCAAGCGGAGCAATATTCCAGTACCCGGTTTGCAGAAAACCGCTAACCTCGGTAAAATCGCCCAGAAACCAGCGTGCCAGGTCGATGACATGCATCCCCTGGTCCATCAACTGACCGCCTCCGCCGACATCTTTGTTCGCCCGCCAGTCTTTATCGTAATCCGGTCTGCCGCCGATACCGTAGGCGGAACGGATAAATAACAGTTCGCCGATAACTCCACCCTCAACCCATTTTTTTGCCTGCTGAATGGCGGGATGATGGCGGTGATTAAATCCGCATTTCAGTTTTAGCCCTTTTTGGCGCGCCAGTTTAACGATAATTTCAGCTTCTCCGGGGTTGCGCGCCAGCGGTTTTTCACATAATACATGCTTGCCGTTTTCCAGAGCGGCGGCGCACATCGGAAGATGGCAATCGGGCGGTGTGCACACGATAATGACATCGAAATCCTTTCGGCAGATCATTTGCTGCCAGGTATCCGTCTGTTCGCATTTCATATCATTAGCCAGGCAGTTTGCCTGCTCGCACAAATCGGAGGAGACGCTTACCAGTTCGACATCTTTAAAACTGCGCAACGCTTCCGCTCTGCGCCTGCCCATCAGTCCGGTGCCGATGATACCTATTTTCATCTTGTCATTCTTATCTACCATTTGAAACCCCTGTCTTTGGGTATAATCCGGCGCATGGTATAAACATCCGATTTTTTAATATCTTCTAGATGCTTTTTGCTATCTCTCCAGTTATCCCATAATAAACTGACAAGCTTGCCTGATAAACCATCCGCTTCGGATGATGCCAGATATACCGCCAGTTCGGCAACATTTTCCGGAGGCACGCCGCCTTCCTCTTTTTGTTTCAGAATTTTAGCCTTGAAATCCGCACCGACGGCATCGCCGGCTGTCAGCGCTTCGTCCAGCAATCTGGTATTGACCGGCCCGGGAGCAATGGCGTTTATATCTATCTTATAATCCTTGACCTCGTTGGCGATGGTTTCGGTAAGCCTGATGACACCGGCCTTGGAGGTGCCGTAGGCGCTGAATCGCGGCAAGGGGGAGGCTCCGCCTCCGCCCGACATATTGACGATTTTGCCCCGGTTTTTCTTCATCATTACCGGCAGTACCGCCCGCATACATAAAAACGTTCCGCAGAGGTTGATGTTGATGGTCGCCAGCCAATGCCTGACGTCATTATCCGTCATCAAACCGATGGGTCCGTATATGCCGGCACAGTTTACCAGTATATCCACCGTGCCGAACTTTTCCAGCGTGAATTTAACCATATTGTCTACTTCTTCCGGCTTGGAGACATCCGCCTGAAAGGTTTCGATACGCACTCCGGTTATCTCTTTGACATTTTCAAACTGCGTTTTATCGTTTGAAACCACTACAAGATTGGCGCCTTCGGCGGCAAATGCTTTCGACATTGCCAGTCCGATACCCAGGCTGCCGCCTGTTATGATTGCTACTTTGCCCTTAAATTGCATGCTATTTCCCCCTTCCGATACCCAGATATGAAAACCCCAGTGTTTCCATCTGTTGCATATCGAGCATATTCTTTGCGTCGATAAAGATGGGTTTCTTCATTATTTTTCTTATCCTGTCATAATCCAGCGACTTGAATTCCGTCCATTCGGTGATTAACAACAGCGCATCGCTGTTTTCGGCGACGGCGTAAGCATCAGTACAAAATTCGAACTCGATGTGCTGTTTGACTTCTTTCATATCCGCCTTCGGGTCGAAGGCTTTCACTGTTGCGCCTCTCTTTACCAGTTCGGTGATTATCTCCAATGATGATGAACGGCGCAGAGTGCTGGTACCCGGTTTATAGGTGATTCCCAGGACACCGATATTCAAACCTTCCACAGAGCCGAAAATGCATTCCAGCTTACGGATGACGATACCGTTTTGTCTTTGATTGACGGTAAATACGCTGTCAATCAGCAGGGTTTCATAATTATTTTCTTTGCCTGCCTTTTTAAGTATTTTCAAGTCGCGCGCCAGCGTACCGCCGGCAAATCCAAGCCCGGGCAATAACGGAATGCCGTTGCCGATGCGGCTTTCCAAGAGCAATGCCATTGCAACTTTTAAAGCGTCGGCACCCACTACGTCACAAATATTGGCGATTTCACTGCCGAAGCTAATCGAGGTAGCTAAAAAAGCGTTCAAGGCGTGCTTGGTCATCTCGGCGCTTTTTAAGTCCATCCTCATAACCGGGGCCGGAATGACGCTGAATAGCTTCTCTATTTTGTCCAAGGTAACATCCGAATCGGCTCCGATGACTATGCGGTCCGGTTTTTTAAAATAAGCGATGGCTTTTCCCAGCCGGAGATTTTCGGGGCAACAGGCGACATCGAAATCAAGCGATGGATTGTTTTCTCGAGTCATGGACTTTATTTTT
>JAQTUQ010000063.1 GCA_028707255.1 Dehalococcoidales bacterium | reverse complement strand
ACCATAGTTGTGCTTCTTAGCGTGCCCCGTGAGCCCAACTCTACGGCAAGCTTTGCCACGGCTTCGTTGCTCGCAGCCTCGATGATGTTGAGGAAGTCGTAATTGCCGAGCAGAGCGTATTGCGTTTTAATTTTGACTCCCATAGCTTCGACTTCGCGGTTGACTTCGAGAATGCGCTCGGGTTTCGTTTTGATTGTTTTGCGGCCTTCGTCGGTGAGTTTGGTTAACATAATATATGTAGGCATGATAACCTCCTAAAAAGATAGCTTCAACCTCAATATAGCATGAGGATTATTTGTTAATGAGGCTATGTGCTATCATAAAAAAGGAGGAAACATGGGATTTTTTGATTGGTTAAGAAAATGTAGCCCCTGAACGGCTGTTAATCTTCCCTCCGGGAGAGGGAAAGAAGAGACGCCGGAAAAGAAAAAAGAGGAGCCGAAATCCACCGGCGTGAAACCACCTCAGAACCCGGCGCGGTAGTCCGGAAATGCGCTGTTAACCCATTCGATTAGCGTTTCTTTGCCGAACGGCTCGGTTAAATAATCAGGGCGGTGCGCATCAAGCCCCCTGACTTCGTTTTCATCAGTTTTCCAGCAGGTAAGCAGAATAATGGGAATATCGCAACTGCGCCGCAGGCGCAAGGCGATATCTATGCCATTCATGGCTGGGGGCTCGATATCGAGGATTACAAAATCAGGCTGCAATTCCTTCAGTGCAGTTTTCAGCTCAGAGCAATCACATAAGGACGCAGCCAGGTAAAAACCCAAAGGTGTCAGGCTGTCTTTTACGAAATCAAGAAGCGGGCCATCTTTACCCAGAAAAAAGAAACGCTGCCTGGTTTTGGTTACTATTTTAGATTCGCAAGAAATAACCATAGTAGCCCCCTATCAGCTATAATTTTATCCCGGAAACCAGAGAGGGTAACCCTACCAAAGTAGTAATCGGCAGCATGCCAAAGGACTATTCGGCGTAGCTGATATGTAATGAAAATGTAACATGTTAAAGCTTGACACGATTTATATGGTAAATTAGTATTTACATATCGTGACAAAAATAACCGTAGTTATCGCTGACGACCATCCCGGGTTTCGTGAGGGATTGGTGAGCAGTTTAAAGCATGAACAGGACCTGGAAGTGATTGGTGTCGCTTCCGACGGCGAAGAAGCACTGAAACTGGTGCGGGAGCACAAGCCTGATGTGGTGGTTCTGGATGTAACCATGCCCAAGCTGAACGGGCTCGAAGCAACCCGCCTGATTAAGCAGGAATGTCCCAAAACGGCAGTGCTCGTAGTTACCGCCTTTGGCTATCAATCTTATGTATTGAATTCTTTACGCGCCGGAGCCGCCGGATATTTATTAAAGACTACTCCTGTATCCCAACTGGTCGGAGCTATCCGCTTGGTCCATGTGGGAGAAGGGGTTTTTGATTTTAAAACAGTCGGTACCTTGCTGCGCCGCATGGAAAACGGCAAAGTTAAGAGCGGGATTGATGAACTGCAAAACAGGCAGCTAGAGGTGTTGAAGTTAGCCGCCAGGGGTATGAGCAATAAGGAGATTGCCGGTTCGCTGGAAATTACCGAACGCACCGTGCAGACGCACCTGGTGAGTATTTTCAAGAAGTTGGGGGTTAGTTCGCGGACTGAAGCCGTTCTTCGCGCACTGCGGGAAGGCTGGATTACGCTCGACGATTTACCCGCGAACGAAAACAATTAATAGGTGGTGTTTGTCAGGGTGGGGTTGCGGTTAAATAAAAATAGATGTCATCGGAAAAAGGTGTTGCCTATAAGGTTGCACGCAACGGGCGGTTGTTATATACCGTCTGCGCGTTCTTTTTATTCGCCGTTAATTATAACCTGGAACTGTTAGTACCCGGTTACACGAACTTCCTCACTATTTACCTGAATTATTTATTATGCCTGGCAGCGATGGTAATTGCTGCCTACTTTTTCAGTTTTAAAGGTGCTTTTAGGGGTATAATCGCGGCGGCTTTCATAATCTTCCCGAAGTTACTGTTATCAGCGGAAGAAATCGTCAGTTTTATGCCGGCATTCTGGGCAATCTGTGGTTTTGCGGCATTCACGCTTGCACTCGCCCGGGTGAATAAAGAAAAACATAAAGAAGCTGTCGGCGCTTTGCAAAAAGCCCTCGATGACCTAAAAAATGGCGCGGCATTACTCAACAACTCGGTTAGACGGTATGAGAGCATTTTCAATAGCTCGAGCGACGCTATATTTATCTACGACACCAGGGGTAAAATCGTCGAGGTAAATGACCGGGCTTTGACATTGACCGGTTACAGCCGTGAAGAACTCGGGCAACTGGATATTAAACGGGTCCTGCCGGTTGATAATTTAAAACTATCCCTGGAACACCAGCAGGTTCTTATGGAAGGTGTCGAGACGCCCGCATCATACGAAGTCGAGCTTCGGGATAAAACGGGGAAAATGATTTCTGTGGAATTAACCACCAGTGTGATACGAGACGAAACAAAAAAATATGGAATGCAGGCCCTGGTTCGCGACATAACAAAAAGAAATGAAATGCTAAACACCCTGAACGAAGCCAGAACCCGGCTGAATGCTTACCTGGAAAACGCGCCGGACGGCATACTTGTTAGCGACGAAACGGGGGCATTCATCTGGGGTAACAAGAAGATTGCGGAGATTACCGGCTATTCCAGCGAAGACCTGGTTAGTCGTAATCTGTTTACTATGAACTTGCTTCCCTACGAAGATATAAAACAGAGTCTGAAGGGATTAGGAAATAACGGCAAACAGGAATTGCGGCAGGAATTTTGCCTGACACGCCAGGACGGCAGGGAAATTACTATAGACCTTTCTACTGTTGCCATTAACTTGGAAGGAGAAACAATAACAGTTAGCTCGGTAAGAGACATTTCCGAACAAAAAATGTTGAGGGATGCCCTGGAGCGTTCCGAGGCGATGTACCGCAGCCTTGTCGAGAACAGCCAGCTGGCTATAATTACACTGGACTTACTGGGCGATATACAGTTTGCCAATGAAACGGTCTGCCGGGTTATAGGGTTATCCCGGGAACAAATGACGGGCAAGAGTTTTATTTATTTTATACACCCCAACGACCTGACAATGGTGAAAGCGCAATATGAAAGAG
>JAQTUQ010000062.1 GCA_028707255.1 Dehalococcoidales bacterium | reverse complement strand
GGGTTGAAGCGAAAGAAATGCGCGACAAACCGTCAAATAGGGAATAAAATAAAGCTTAAATAACCGGCAACAGACACCTGATTAAATAATATTGGGGAACGGGAAAAATGAAACAATGGTATGAAGAATTATTTGAGAATTATGCTGAAAAGTATGATAAAGAAGTGTTCACCAGAGGGACAGTCGGAGAATGCGATTTTATTGAGAGGGAAGTCAACTATGACAAAACAGCGAAAATACTTGATATCGGATGCGGAACAGGACGGCATTCGATAGAGCTGTCCAAAAGAGGCTACGCTGTTACCGGAATCGATTTATCCGAATCACAGTTACAGCGCGCCAGATTAAAAGCGTCCGGGCAGTCGCTTAAAATCGATTTTCAAAAGCATGACGCAAGAGCCCCGCATTTTTCAAATGCCTTTGATTTAGCGATTATGTTGTGCGAAGGCGGGTTTTCTCTTATGGAAACAGACGAGATGAACTTCCAAATCCTGCAAAACGCCGCAAGGGCGTTAAAAGACAACGGGAAGTTGATATTCACAACATTAAACGGATTGTTCCCGCTGTTTCATTCTGTCAATGAATTCTATGAGTCGGAGCAGAAAGAAGGCCAGTCCCAGTGTAAGGGGTGCTCTTTTGATCTGATGACTTTCCGTGATTATAACACCGTTGTTCTTGAGGACGATTCTGGCAGAAAAAGGGAGCTTAAGTGCAACGAACGTTATTATGTGCCCAGCGAGATAACGTGGCTTTTAAAGACGCTAGGATATAAAAAAATCGATATCTTTGGTTCAAAACTCGGAGCTTTCAGCCGGAATGACGCTTTAACGACTAAAGACTTTGAAATGTTGGTGGTAGCGGAAAAGTAACAACCGGCAACAGGCGTCTATTTCAGAAAAAGGGAACGTTTCTATTTTTTACTTGCCTGAATAAATAACAGCCAACAGGAAAACACTTCCTTAAATAAAAAACATCTTGTTCCCCCTTCCTGACAAAACATTACTTCGAAGCCTCCGAAGCGAAACTTCGGACAGAGGAAAAAATCTTCATGGAAAGAAATCACAGCTGTTTTTAATCGGCTTTTTGGAGAACATCCTTGAATATAGGGGAAAAACGGAGGATAATAAATACGGACTGTAAGGTTTGTTAATAGACAAAAATTATTCAGGGATTCTTTAAGATTAACCTGCCATGCGAACTCATAAGAAAAGTTTATTTCTTTTTTTCAGATTATCAGGTGTGTTTTTTAAATTTGGCACAATCCTGTTTGTTCTGTCCGGATTAGCTCCCGCGGATACATTCTATGTTACAAATACCGATGACAGCGGCGCCGGTTCGCTCCGGCAGGCTATAACCGATGGCAATGCGAGCGGTGTCGATGCCACAATCGAATTTCAGACAGAAGGAACAATTACCCTGGCTTCCGCACTGCCCGCTTTGGTTGTCAAAACGACTTTTGACCTTGCCGATTACAATGTTACTATCGAGGCTAACAGCGGAAGCAGCACCGCCGATTCCTTTAAAGTGGATAACGGCGCGGCGGGGACAGGTGTTTTTACCGTAGGAGCCGGTTCGACCTGGACTAACAGCAACGACCTTTATGTCGGACATTCAGGAGTTGGAGACTTTGCCGTATCCGGCGGCGGCCTGGTAGACAGTGATTACGGGGTTATCGGGTATAATGTCGGTTCGGAGGGCGCGGCTGTTGTGACGGGTGCAGGTTCCGTCTGGACCGCCAGCGTCGAATTTTATGTAGGTTACACCGGCACCGGAACATTGACCATCTCTGACGCCGGAATGGTGCTTAATCCATCCGGAACCATCGGGAATGAAGCAGGTTCTGACGGGACCGTTACTGTGACCGGCGCGGGTTCAACATGGATAAGCAATACAGGCCTTAGCGTCGGATACTCTGGCACAGGCGCGTTGAATATTTCTGACGGCGGCTCTGTAAGCAGCACAGGTTTCGGGTATATCGGTTCCGAAGTTGGCTCTGAAGGAACCGTGACAATGGCCGGCGCGGGTTCAACATGGACTAATACCGGTAATTTATATGTCGGCCGGTTTGGGACAGGAACATTGACCGTTTCCGGTTCCACCGTGGATAACAGCGCCGAACTTTATGTCGGTTCTACAGGCAATGGGAATATGACAGTTTCCGATGGAGGTGAAGTAAATAATACCACCGGAGTAATCGGTTATAATTTGGCGAGTGAGGGAACAGTTGCTATAACAGACGCGGGTTCAAGCTGGGTAAACAGCGATGAATTGTATATAGGCTATACCGGCACGGGCACGATGACGGTATCCGACGGCGGGGGCGTAGAAAATACTAACGGGGTTATAGGTTATGAAGCCGGCGCTGAAGGAACTGCTACTGTAACAGGTGTTGGATCCACATGGGCTAACAGTAACCATCTTCTTGTTGGGTATACGGGAACCGGGACACTGACTATATCCGCAGGCGGCTCAGTAAGTAATGCGGGGCGGGGCTATATTGGTTTTGAAGCGGATTCCGAAGGTACATTGAATGTAACCGGCGCCGGGTCGACCTGGGCCAGCACCCAAAACATTTATGTCGGCCGCGTTGGAACGGGAACCCTGACAGTTTCAGGCGGCACAGTGGATGGCACCGCCGAGCTTTATGTCGGATACACTGATCCCGGCGTAGGGACTATGACGATTTCTAACAGCGGTGACGTGAGCGATACCAATGGAGTTATAGGTTATGAAGCCGACTCTGAAGGAACTGTTACTGTAACAGGAGCCGGGTCTATCTGGAATAACAGCGCCAACCTTTATGTAGGTTACACCGGTACCGGCACTCTGAATGTTTCTGATAACGGCTCTGTAAGTGTAAACAACGGGGCAGGAACACTTACTCTCGCTGAGGATGCAGGTTCAGTCGGCACTCTTAACATAGGCGAAGGGTTATCAGCGGGCGTTGTCAATGCTGATGATATTTTTGGGAATGACGGTACGGCAACAATTAATTTTAACCATAATGAAAACTCTTACATCTTCGCGCCTGATATTGCGGGGACTCTCGATGTTAACCACAACGGCGATGGAACTACGATTCTTGCCGGCGCAACCACTTATACGGGTGACACAACCGTTAACGCCGGAACACTTGATGTATACACAGACAGAACATTGACCGGGAATCTGAATGTTGCGGGAGGGGTTCTTTATTTGAGGTCAGGGG
>JAQTUQ010000008.1 GCA_028707255.1 Dehalococcoidales bacterium | reverse complement strand
TTCGCGAAGGCGGTGCATCTTCTTTTGCCAGCACGAAGAAACGCGTGAAATTATTGGGGTTATCCTCGATACCGGAATTGATGATATTCATATTATATATAGCGGCGGCGCGGCTGCCGGCGATGGCGGCTCCGTCCATGATTTTCTTTTCTTTTATCATCTTGACGCTGCCGGCGGTATCATAAGAGGGCACCAGTTCGCACTTCAAGTGCTTTATAAATGCCTGGCATTGTCCCAGAGCTTGCGGATGCGAATAAATTTCTTTTATCATATCCAGCGTTACCCCGGGGTTGGCTATCAGACAATGCGATACCCTCAGCTCGATTTCCCCGCAGACTTTTAAAGGAGAATCCAGCAGCAGGTCGTAGGACTTGCTGATACTGCCCTCGATCGAATTTTCGACCGGTATAATACCGAACCCCGATTCCCCCTGCTCGACGGCTTTGAA
This sequence comes from Dehalococcoidales bacterium, assembly GCA_028707255.1. Classification (GTDB taxonomy): domain Bacteria; phylum Chloroflexota; class Dehalococcoidia; order Dehalococcoidales; family UBA5627; genus UBA5627. The sequence continues at coordinate 55,608 of JAQTUQ010000008.1, read as the reverse complement.
GACGTCTTCCAGTGTCTCGTAGGGTTTGACCTGTATGCCTGCTCCGAAAAAGTTAACGGCTGCTTCCTCGCTGTAAGCGCCGATTTCTCCCTGAAAAGCGACAAAGGCTCCTTGTATGCTTTTGGAAGCGATGAATATCTGGCGGTAGATGCGCTCGATATCCGCCTGTTTCAGTCCTTTTTGGAGAGCCATAGCCTTGATTTTATCGATGATTGCCTCTTCGCGCTGCTTGTCTTCAATCTGGCGACCTTGACTCTTTTTAAGTTCGCCTATTTGTTCGGCCAGCCTGATTCTATCCGCAATCAACTCAACGATTTCCTTGTCTATCTTATCGACCCGCAGCCTGAGTTCATCCAGATTCATTTTATTACCCCCGGCAGTAATCCTGCCCTTAGAGCAAAGTCGCATAGCGTTATTGCCATCATCGCTTCGACAACCGGAACCGCCCTGGGAACGATACAGGCGTCATGCCGGCCTTTTATTTCCAGTTCTGCTACGGTCATTTTTTTCAAATCGACCGAATGCTGTTTCTTAGCTATGGATGGCGTCGGTTTTACGGCTACCTTTAAAACTATCGGCATTCCGCTGCTGATTCCGCCCAGTATGCCTCCGGCATTGTTGGTTTTGGTAATTACCTTTCCGTCTTTTATATCGAACGGGTCGTTGTTCTCGGAGCCTTTCAGGCGGGCGGCGGCGAAACCGGCGCCGAATTCCACGCCTTTCACCGACGGAATGGCGAACAATGCCTTCGCCATTTCCCCGTCGAGGTTGTCGAAAACGGGTTCGCCCAGCCCTGCCGGTACCCCTATGGCTATTCCCTCGATAATTCCTCCGAGGCTGTCTCCACCAGCTCTGGCATCTTCAATGGCTGCCGTCATGCGGGCTGCGGCGGCGAAATCGGCGCAGCGCAGGGGATTGTCATCTATGTTTCGTCTTATAGCATCCATATTCTGCGGCATGGCGGCTATTCCGCCTATCTCGATGGTATGTGCAACGATATTGACTTCGATTGTTTTTAATAATGCACGGGCGACAGCGCCGGCTGCAACGAATCCGGCTGTAATCCTGCCGGAAAAACGTCCGCCGCCGCGGTAGTCGCCGAATCCGCCGTATTTAACATAAGATGTATAGTCGGCATGCCCCGGCCTTGCCAAAAATTTTATCCCGTCATAATCTTCCGAATGAGCGTCTTTGTTCCGGATCGACAGGCATATCGGGGCGCCGGTGGTATATCCGTTTAAAACCCCGGAAAGGATTTCTGCTTTATCATCTTCCAGGCGCGGGGTTGAGGCTGCATTGTTGCCGGGTTTGCGTTTATCCAGTTCTTGTTGTATACAGTCCGTGTCGATTTTCAGTCCGGCGGGACAGCCGCCGATAACGATACCGATCAGTTTGCCGTGGCTTTCACCGAAACTGGTTACGGTGAAAAGTTTGCCGAGGCTGTCAGACATTGCTTTCTACCTTTGCGCCGAGGCTTTCGAGGGTTTGCCAGAAGTTAGTGAATGTCTTGGAAACGCATTCCGCACCCTCGATAACGGTATTACCGACAGCCGCTCCCAACAGGCTGAATGCCATGGCTATACGGTGGTCTCCGAAACTGTCTATAGTTGCACCGGACGGTTTCCCTCCGTTAATGATGAGGGTATCTTCCTCTTCGATTACCTGAATATTCATTCTTTCCAGTCCCTCTCTGATGGCGCTGACACGGTTGGATTCCTTGAACCTGGCGCGACGAATTCCATATAGCCGGCTTTGTCCGTTTGCTAAAGCGGCAACTGCAGCCATAGTCGGCAGCAGGTCGATACAGTCGGTCAGGTCTGCCTTAAAGGCTTTAAAATTGGAACGGCTTGAAGTAATAATGTCTTTTTTAGCTGATATTGAAGCTCCCATTTTACTTAGCAGGTTCAAGATTACCCGGTCTCCCTGGATACTGTTAAGGTTGAGTCCGGTCACTTCGGTACTTCCCGTCATCGCTCCTGCGGCAAGTAAATATGAAGCTGTAGACCAGTCCCCCTCAACCGTATAGTCGGCTGTTTTGTATTGGCGGAAATCACTGGAGAAAAACTGAAGCGTAGGAGAAGCTATTATATCTACGCCGAATTCTTTCATACAAGCGAGCGTCATTTCGATATAAGGGCCGGATTCGGGCGTGGTGGTGAGTCGGATGTTCAGTCCAGCTTCCGCCAGCGGACATAAAAACAAGAGAGCGGAAACGAATTGGGAACTGACATCTCCGGTCATGCTTACATTTCCCCCCAAAAACCTGCCTTCATCGACCACAATTGCCGAATCTTCCAGATAGCATTTAATTTTAAGTTTATTAAGAGCTGTAATCAGTGGTTCGATAGGACGTTTGGCAAGCGACGGGCTCGGAACCATGCGGCATTTCCCGGGGATAATCGAGGCAAGGGTTGTCATAAATCTCAAAGTTGCCGCGGAATCCCGGCAATAAATATCGCCTTCGGGAGCGTGAAAACGACTGCCGGTTACTTCCCAGCAGCCTTCGTTTTTCTCTATCTTGATGCCGACTTTTCCAAGAGCTTCACTGGCAGCCTCCGTATCGTCGCATATCAGCGGATTGATAATCCGGCTCTTGCCTTTAGCCAGGGCAGCGCACATCAGGCTGCGGATGGTATAACTTTTAGAAGGGGGAACAGCCGCCCTCCCCCGTAATTCACTTTTATTAATTCTTACTCTCATAATTTTTGACCTTATCTATTATTAAATCCGCTGTAGCTTCGATCCCGAGATTCGACGAATCTACAGTTATATCCGCCGACCTTTCATAAAACGGTTGCCTGAACGTCATGAGCTCTCTGATTGTCTGCGCTTTGTCTTTGCTACCCGCAAGTAAAGGCCTGACACCCGCATCTGCAGAAACCCTTTTTTCGATGACATCGAATGATACCGTAAGTAAAACAACAACGGTATTTTTCTTCAGCCTGTCGATATTAATCCTGTTCAATACTATACCGCCGCCGCAGGCAATCACCTGATTATCCCGCTCTGCGATTTCCCGGGTAATATCTATTTCAAGTTGTCTGAAAGCGATTTCCCCGTCGTCTTTAAAGATATCAGCAACACTCTTGCCTGCTTTTTGTTCGATAAGAACATCCATTTCAACGAGCGTCTTGCCCAGTTTTCTGGCAATCGCTTTTGCGATGGTGGTCTTGCCTGTCCCCATAAAGCCTATTAACGCTATGTTTGTCTTCATGCTTTCAATCCAGATAATATATACATATTATAATAACATAGCCTCTGTTTCACAAACTTGTCGGGCTGGTAAGGCAACTTGGGAATTATTTATTACCAAGTTGTTACTATAATATAATACAATGGTTATATTAAAGCAGCCTTTTTTAACAATTGAACTACCGTATTCTTCATGGTATCTACCGGAGCTTTGACCCCGGTCCAAAGTTCAAAAGCCAAAGCGCCCTGCCATACCAGCATATCCAGCCCGCCGATTACTATCGCTCCTGCTTTCCCGGCATCCTCAAGCAGCTTTGTCTTTTCCGGGTTGTAGATAACATCGAAAACCACCATTCCGGGATCTAGCAGCTCCTGTGGCACGAGAGTCCTATCTGTATCAGGGCTCATACCGACGCTGGTGGCATTAACCAGAATATCGGCATGCTTCAATGCCTGTTGAAGGTTGGTTTCGTTCAGCTCCATCGCCCGGGTTTTATTTTTTGAATATCGTGATATATTTGCAGCCAGTTTCTGCGCCCATTCCATCTCCTGGCTGCGATTGAGAATTTCTATTTCCGCTCCCTGTTCTGCCAGCATGAAAGAAACGGCTCTGGAAACGCCTCCTGCACCGAGTATGACTATCCTTTTACCAGATGGGTCTATGTCTTTTGCGGATAGTGATTTAAGGAATCCGGCGGCATCGGTATTGTACCCCTTTAGATGCCCGTTGTCGTTTACAATTGTGTTAACCGCCCCGATTTTTTCCGCAATAGGTTCCATTTCATCGAGGAGAGGGATAACGGCAACCTTGTGCGGGATGGTAACGTTAATCCCGCGTAAATCAAGGCTCTTTAATCCGGCTATGGCTCCGGGTAGGTTTTTGGCGGTTACTCGAAACGGCAGGTAAACATAGTCCAAGCCCGCTTTTTTAAAGGCGGCATTATGCATTGCCGGCGATATGCTGTGTTCTACAGGGTCACCGATCAGACCGCAGATTCTGGTAGCGGCGGAAATCTTCGATATCACGTTTCCACCATCCGGTATATTTCATACATTTCTTTTACCGTTATCTGCCCTGCGGCCGATTCCGCCCCTCTTTCCAATGAAGCATAGGTAAAATCGCCGCCTACCAACGGGCAAAGTATGCGACTGGGTAATCCCTTATCTCCCATAGCGAAAGCAATAACCCTTTTTAACGTAAATTCAGAAATCAGTCTTAATACGGTCAAATTATCTTCAGCTTTATTGGCAAAGACAACTACTTTGCAGATATCGGCTCCGGCGGCAATCTGTCTGGATACGATGTCTTTTAATTCGTCGAGCTCCGGTGTCTTAGTCAGGTTATGGTATGATATCAGGCATGCCGCTTTTTGTTTTATAGCCGGCACGATTTTATCCAGTCCGGGGGTTGCCAGTTCGACATCTATTATTTTTGCTCCCAGCGGAAGTGCCTTTAACATCTCTTCAATCCTGTGCTCTTCGCTGCCCTGCCAGTTGCCGCCTTCTTCTTTTCGGCGGTTGCAGGCAATCCAGGGTTTCGGGAGTCCCGATGCCGTTTCATGCCAGCCGTTGCCAATCAAGTCTATGCGCACTTCGAACAAATCCGCCATTGCGGCAATTTGCGAAATGTCAGTGTTACTGTTTGTAATAGCTGCGCAGATGCGGTTGCTTCCCATCTAATCTTCCATTGCCTCCCTGACGATATCAGGTTCTACTGTATCGGTTAGATAAACATCCCCTATATTGCGGGGCAGGGCGAATCTGATTTTGCCACTTGCAATCTTTTTGTCGTGTTGCATTGCCCGCAGGATGCTACTTCTATCTATTTCCGGCATCCTTGTCGGTAACCCGCAATGCGATATCAATTTCTCAAGCTCTTCCAGTTCATACTTTTCAAATGTTCCCATACTTCTGGCGATTTTTGCTTCTGCTATCATACCGATGGCGACTGCCTGTCCGTGGGATATTTTGAATTTGGATACGGATTCGATGGCATGTCCAATGGTGTGCCCGAAATTCAGTATATTTCTTAAACCCGTATCCCTCTCATCCTGCATTACTATGGATGCTTTTATAGCGGCTGCCCGGAAAACCATGTCCTCAATAATGTCGCCGCCCTGCTTCATAATGGCAGTCAGATTCTCTTTAATAAAAATGAAGAAAGAGATGTCTCTGATAACGGCGCTCTTTATAACTTCGGCCATGCCGTTGGCAAACTCTTTCTGCGGAAGAGTGCGCAAGGTATCCGTGTCGGATATCACCAGGTGCGGCTGATAGAATGCACCTATTTTATTTTTTAATTTACCATGGTCTACCGCCACCTTGCCGCCGATGCTGCTGTCGACCTGCGCCAGCAGGGTAGTAGGGATTTGTATTAACGGCACCCCGCGCATATAGGTCGCTGCCACAAAACCTGCCAGGTCTCCGATAACTCCACCACCAAGGGCTAATATCGGCGTGCCGCGTTCGGCAAAACACGCTGTAAGCCCCTCATATAAGCTGCCGGCGCTATCCAGCGACTTATATTTTTCTCCGTCGGGGACTGTCAGCAGGTCGAGAGGCAAATTCCTGGTGGACAGGTTTTCTTTTACTTTATTCCCGAATAATTTATCAACGGTCGGATTGGTAACGATGATGTATTTTTTTGCGAATACAGCTTCACATAACAGGTCGGCCGTACGGTCGAGCAAACCGCTGCCTATCAGGATATCGTAGCTTTTGTTTCCCAATTCTACATTTAATGATTTCATTTAACTGTTTTTCTTTTTATAATCATTAATTACTTTACTTATGCGGAGCGAGGCATCGATGACATCTTTCAGTTCATCCGGCGTTATCATCTGCTTGGCGTCCACTATAGCTTCTTTCGGATTGTAATGCGTTTCTATGACCAGTCCGTGAGCACCCCCGGCAATGGCGGCGCAGCTCAAATCGAATATCAGATCGCGGCGCCCTGCGGCATGGCTGGGGTCGATAATAATTGGGAGATAGGTTTCCCGTTTGATAACCGGAACCGCTCCCAGGTCCAGAGTATACCTGGTATAACTGTTTCCCTTGCCTACCGGCACAATGCCGCGTTCGCAGAGAATGACATCCTTATTACCCTCGGCAACTATATATTCGGAAAAAGAGAGGAATTCCTCGACGCTGGCGCCGAAATGTCTTTTCAAAAGAACCGCTTTCCCGGTCTTGCCGACCCTGCTCAAAAGGTCCTGGTCGTACATATTTCTGGCGCCGATTTGAAGTATATCCACATATTCGGCTATGAGCTCTGTTTGAGATTCTCCTCTGACCTCAGTCATAACCGGCATTCCGTACTCACGCCCGGCGGCGCGTAACCATTCGAGGGCTTCCCTGGCCTCGGCTTCACCGCGCGAACCAAGTCCCTGGAATGAATGCACCGAACTCCTCGGTTTATATATACCGCCTCTCAATATCCGGGCTCCGGCAGCCCTGACCTCTTTGGCGATGCGGAAAACCTGCTCCTTGCTTTCTACGGCGCAGGGTCCAGCCATTATCACCGGTTCATTTCCTCCGATGCAAACATCCCCCACTTTAACGATGCGGCTTTCTTCTTTCCCGATGAACGGCTCGCTGTAATCGCGGCTAATGAGTTTATACGGTGTTTCCACCATCCTGGCTTCTTTTACCCCGGGCATCAGTGCCAGATTGGCGAAAGATATTTTACTCTCATCTCCAATAAGTCCGATGATCGTCCTGAATTCGCCCTGAGAGACATCGACTCTTAATCCGTGCTTTTTGATTTCAGCAATTACATCATTAATCTGTTCTTTGGTAGCGCCTTTTTCCATTATTATCATATTGATTGTTCCTCCCGCTTCATTTTTATTGTATATCTATACACGGATAAAATCCATATCATAAAATAAAAAATCCTCCCACCGGGAGGATTTTAAAGATTTACTTATAAATTCATACTTTAGCAGATCAATCAAATACCCCCCGGGTGCCGTTACGGCACCAGGTAAACACGTAATATGTATAATAAGCGGAGGTATTCCTATTTAACATTATTGTTCCTGCTTCTCTTCTACACTTATATACGGGGAATATATCACTGTAAAAAACATTTGTCAAGGAAGGGTATTTTCTGCTATCATATCTCTTGATTATTTAAATATTTACGAGCTCAAGGTTATTGACACAGGGTTCGTCCCTGTGTTAGACTAAAATGCTGTTGCTAGCCACCTCAGCATTTGTAATTGGCTGGATAATTTTCTGGCCGATTAGATTGGCGAGTAAAGGATGAGCCAAAAGCTCATCCTTTGAAATTGTTTGGCTAAGGGGGATAAGTTGCCCACAGTAAATCAGTTAGTAAGAAAAGGACGCGCAAAGGGTACTAAGAAGACCAGGACACCGGCTCTTAGGTTTACCTATAATTCATTGAAAAACAGGATGGTTAAAGGGGCCGGTTCTCCTCAGAAACGCGGTGTTTGCTTGCAGGTAAAGACCACTACCCCGAAAAAGCCTAATTCTGCTTTACGTAAAATTGCCAGAGTCAAGCTTACCAATCATATGGAAGTTACAGCTTATATCCCCGGCGAGGGTCATGAACTGCAAGAGCATTCTGTAGTACTTATTCGTGGCGGACGTGTTCCGGATTTACCCGGTGTCCGCTATCATATTGTAAGAGGGACACTGGATACCAGTGGCGTAGCTAACCGTAAGCAGGGCCGCAGTAAATACGGCAGCAAACGGGAAAAGAAAGCTAAGGGAGCCTAGTTAGGAGGAAGCATGCCAAGGCGGGCAGTTGTTAAGAGAAAAGAAGTTCAACCTGATTCCAAATTTAATAACGTAATGATCAGCAGGTTGGTAAATAAGGTAATGATCGGCGGCAAAAAGACTACCGCTGAGCGTGTGGTCTATGATGCGCTTGATATTATAGGCGAACGAGAGGACAAAGAACCTGTCGCTGTTATGGAGATGGGTTTGCGCAATGCTACTCCGTTACTCGAGGTAAAACCTCGCCGTGTAGGCGGTGCCACTTACCAGGTTCCCGTGGAAGTCAGACCGGGCAGAAATACGGCTCTTGCCATCAGGTGGATATTAAAATCAGCCAGGGCACGGTCGGGTAAATCGATGGCGGAAAAACTGGCAGCGGAACTTATCGATGCTTCCAAGGGGCAGGGTGCCGCGGTAAAGAAAAGAGAAGATACTCATAAGATGGCGGAAGCCAACAGAGCTTTTGCACACTATAGATGGTGATGATTTGGGGATTACAACCACATTAAATATTAAAGAAGAAATAAATAAAGAGCAGACAGCAGCGGAGTTAAAAAAAGGAACCACAAGTATGTCTTCCAGAAGTTTTCCTTTAGATAAAATACGTAATATAGGGATTATAGCCCATATCGATGCTGGTAAAACCACCGTCACCGAGAGGATACTCTATTTCACGGGCAGAACTTATAAAATAGGCGAAACCCATGAGGGTACCGCGGTAATGGATTGGATGGAACAGGAACGCGCCAGGGGTATTACCATAACTTCGGCTGCCACTACATGCCATTGGAAGGATATCCGCATTAATATCATCGATACTCCGGGGCATGTGGATTTTACTGCCGAGGTCGAGCGCAGTCTCAGGGTGCTCGATGGTGGAGTGGTTGTTTTTGATGGAGTAGCCGGTGTTGAGGCACAATCCGAGACGGTTTGGAGACAGGCAGACAGGTATCAGGTTCCCAGAGTCTGTTTCGTTAATAAAATGGACAGAATAGGGGCTAACTTTGAGCGTTGTGTCTCCATGATTAAAGACCGGCTGAAAGCTAAACCCCTTGTAATACAGCTTCCGATGGGAAAAGAGGATACATATAAAGGTATCATTGATATCATCGAGAAGAAAGCCTGGTTTATGAGCGGAAAACCGGATGACCAGCCCCAGGAAGTGGATATTCCCGAGAATGAGAAAGCCCGACTGGAAGAATACAGGCATGAACTTATTGAAAGTCTATCGGAATTTGACGATAATATAATGAATTTATACTTGGACGGAGTTGAAATCTCTGCTTCCGATATCGGGTCTGCTATCAGAAGAGTTACGCTGGCAAATAAAGCTATTCCGATTTTATGCGGCAGCGCTCTGAAGAATAAAGGGGTTACCTTGCTTTTGGATGCGGTGAAGGCTTATTTGCCCTCGCCTCTGGATATGCCTCCGGTAGAGGGAAAGAAACCATCCACCGGCGAAGAGATTGTTTGCCCTGTTCAGGATGATGCCCCCTTTGCGGCTCTGGCTTTTAAAGTCGTAGCCGACCCCTTTGTCGGGCGTCTGGTTTACCTGAGGGTTTATTCCGGAAAGATAAAGGCAGGGGCACAGGTTTACAATTCAACGCGTGGCAGGAAAGAGCGTATCGGACGCTTACTTTTAATGCATGCCAATCGCCATGAAGAAATAGATGAGACCGATACCGGTTCGATTGTAGCAGCTATGGGTCTCAAGGATACTTTTACAGGGGATACTTTATGCGATATGTCAAACCAGGTTTTACTGGAATCCATCAAGTTCCCTGTACCGGTAATCTCGGTAGCTATTGAGCCGAAAACAAGGGCTGACAGAGATAAATTGGGCGAAGCGCTGCAAAAAATGACCGAGGAAGATCCTACTTTTAAAGTTAAATTTGATGACGAAACCGGGCAAACGGTAATTTCCGGCATGGGTGAACTCCATCTCGAAGTTATCGTAAGCCGTTTACTAAGCGAATATAAGGTTGAAGCCCAGGTCGGGCAGCCGAGAGTCGCCTACAAAGAAACCATTACTGTCCCCGTTAAGGCTGAAGGCAAGTTTGTCAGACAGTCCGGCGGTCACGGTCAATACGGTCACGTCCGTATTGAAATGGAGCCCCTTGACTGCGGCGGCGGTTTCCAGTTTGTGGATACCATAAAAGGCGGCGTATTATCCAAGGCGTATATTGTGGCTGCCGAACAGGGCATTCGTGAGGCCGTCGAGACGGGCGGGGTAGCCGGGTATCCGGTTGTTGATATTAAGGTAAGTTTATATGACGGCAGTTACCACGAGGTGGACTCTTCGGAAATGGCGTTCAAAATGGCTGGTTCGATGGCTTTCAAGGACGGTGTAAAGAAGGGCAAGCCTATAATACTGGAACCTTTAATGAAGTTGGAAGTGGTTACTCCGGGGCAGTTCCTCGGTGATATAATCGGGGATATCAGTTCCCGCAGGGGTAACGTTGACAATATAGAAACTTTCGGGGATACTATGACGATTCGTTGCCACGTTCCTCTGTCAGAGGTATTCGGTTATACTACCAGCCTCAGGTCAATGACACAGGGCAGGGCGACACATTCTATGGAATTCTTCCGGTATCAAGAGATGCCGGCTCAATTAGCCAGCGAGTTAAAATCTAAGCTCGCCGGGGAAAGTTAGCTAGATCTGGAGCAAAATATAAATGGCAAAACAGAAAATAAGAATTAAGCTGAAGGGTTTCGATCATAAAATACTGGATCAGGCAGCGCAACAGATAGTCGGCGCTCTGGAAAGAACCGGAGCGGTTACCGTCGGTCCGGTTCCTCTGCCTACCCGCATAAGAAGGTTCAGCGTCATACGCTCTTCCTTTATCGACAAGGATTCACAGGAAGCCTTCGAAATGAGAACTCACAAGAGACTTATAGACATAGTCGAAACCACTTCCAAGACCATAGATGCCCTGACAAATTTAAATTTACCGTCGGGCGTTTCCATAGATATTAAGTTATAGAAGAGTAATAAATTATGATACAGGGAATTATCGGACGCAAATTAGGGATGACCCAACTATTCAGAGAAGACGGCGTAGCTGAGGCGGTTACCGTTATCGATGCCAGCCCGTGTGCGGTGGTACAGGTAAAAACCGTCGGGAAGGAAGGCTATAATGCCGTTCAGCTCGGTTACGGAAAAGCTAAGAAACTGAGTTCCCCTGTGAAGGGGCACCTTAAGGGAACTGGTGAATTTAGCTGTCTGAGGGAATTCAGAATGGATGAAATCGAGGGCATCAATATCGGCGATAAAGCTGATGTCAGCATGTTCCAACCGGGAGATACCGTAGATGTTATCGGGATATCGAAGGGCAAGGGGTTTGCCGGCGTGGTAAAGCGCCATGGCTTCGCGGGCGGTCCCAAGACGCACGGTCAGTCCGATAGGCACAGAGCACCCGGTTCAATCGGTTCGGGTACTACTCCGGGAAGAGTTAAAAAAGGTATGCGCATGGCAGGACGAATGGGAAACCAGAGGGTTACGGCTCGCAACCTGGTGGTCGTCAAAGCTGATGCCGAACGCAATATCCTCGTGGTAAGAGGAGCTGTTCCCGGTGCAAATAACGGAATAATACTTATAGGGAAATCAGGTAAATAAGATATGCAGATTCCAGTTTACAGTATGGCAGGGGAAGTAATTAAACAAATTGATGTCAGCGATGATGTCTTTACTGTACCTTTTAATGAGGCAGTAGTTCATCAGGCTGTCGTCAGGCAGTTAGCGAATGCGCGCCAGGGAACGGCATGCACCAAGACTCGCGGTGAAGTAGCCGGAAGCAACCGGAAACTCTATCGTCAGAAACATACCGGCAATGCACGCGCCGGCAATGCTAAATCTCCGCTACGTCGCGGAGGCGGCGTAATATTCGGTCCGAAACCGAGGAGCTATCAACAGTCGATGCCGAAGAAGATGCGCCGCCTGGCTATCAGGAGCGTCCTCTCGGCAAAGCTTAAGGATAATGAACTGATAATTCTTGAAGACCTTGATTTTTCCGAGCCTAAAACAAAAGAGATGGCAAAGGTATTATCGGCTTTAAATATCGATAAATCGGCGCTTGTTGCCACCGGCGAAATGAAATTGAACGTAATCAAGTCGGCGCGTAATATACCTGATGTAAAAATGGTGCCCGCCAATCTGTTGAATGTAGTCGATATGACTTCCCATAAAGTACTGCTACTGACCGAAGCGGCGGTTCGCCAGGTAGAGCAGTTATGGGGCAAGGAGGGCGACTAGAAATGCATTTGTATGAAGTGTTACGCGAACCAGCGATAACGGAAAAAGGTACTATATTACAGGCCGAAGGCAAGTATGTTTTTAAAGTAGCCGATAAAGCGACGAAACCGCAGATAAAGCAGGCTGTCGAAGCCGCCTTCAAGGTTAAAGTATTATCTGTAAACATAATCAGGGTATCCGGCAGGCAGAGAAGAATGGGCAATCGTACAGTAACGGAATCTGCCTGGAAGAAAGCTATCGTTACTCTTCAACCCGGTGATAAGATAGAACTATTCGAAGGTGTTTAAGGAGATTATATAGAAGTGGCACTTAAATCATATAATCCAACTTCCCCGGGCAGACGCAACATGACCGGAGCAAGCTTTGAGGAAATAACCAAGAGCAAGCCCGAAAAATCGCTGCTGTTGTCCGTAAAGAAGAGTGGAGGAAGAAATAACCAGGGAAAGTTAACGGTCAGACATCGCGGCGGCGGTATGAAGCACCGTATTCGTATTGTAGATTTTAAAAGAGATAAAATCGGTGTTCCCGGCAGGGTGGCAGCCATAGAATATGATCCGGGTCGTTCCGCTTATCTGGCGCTTATATTTTATGCAGATGGCGAAAAAAGATATATATTGTCTCCCATCGGACTTGGGGTTAACGATGTCATCAACACCGGTGAAGGAGCCGAGTTCAAACCGGGGAATGCTATGTCATTGAGATTTATGCCTGGTGGTACAATGATTCACAATATAGAACTGGTTGCCGGCGGCGGAGCAAAAATGGTTCGCAGCGCAGGTGCTGCGGCACAGCTTATGGCAAAAGAAGGCGATTATACTTTGCTGCGCTTGCCTTCCGGTGAGATGCGCCGCGTCAGCAGTGATTGTATGGCAACCATCGGACAGGTGGGTAATGTAGACCATCAGAACATCAAACTGGGTAAAGCGGGCAGAAAACGGCTTATGGGCTGGCGCCCGACTGTCAGGGGTTCGGCAATGACTCCTCGTGACCATCCGCATGGAGGCGGTGAAGGCAGGTCGCCTATCGGCATGCCCGGTCCCAAGACTCCTTGGGGGAAACCGGCTCTGGGTTACAAGACCAGAAAATCCAAGTCTTCTGATAAGATGATTGTTAAACGTCGAGGTAAATAAGAAATATGTCTAGATCAATAAAAAAGGGGCCTGCCGTTAATGCCAAACTAATGAAGAAGGTTGAAGCGGCAAATGCCTCGAAACAAAAGGTACTGATAAAAACATGGGCGCGCAGTTCCACTATACTGCCTGAGATGGTAGGGCTGAATATAGGAGTATACGACGGGCGAAGGCATGTGCCTATCTTTGTTACGGAAAATATGGTCGGGCATAAACTGGGTGAATTTGCTCCCACAAGAACTTTCAGGGGACATGTATCTAAAGCAGATAAATCTGCTAAAAAATAAATGATTTAAGGTTTTAAACAGGGTTTAATTATGAGAATTAAAGCAGTATCCAGAAATACAGGATTATCGCCTCGTAAAGTGAGGCTGCTTATCGATATGGTGCGAGGGAAGAAGGTTGAGGATGCCCTTAACATATTGAAGTTCGCACCGACACCGCAGGCAGTTATAGTGGCTAAGGCTGTAAAGTCAGCGGCGGCCAATGCTGAAAACAATTTCCATCTGGACCCTGCGGAATTAAAGGTCGTAACTATATACGCGGACGAAGCAAAGAGTATACGAAGATTTCGCGCATCGGCTAGAGGAAGAGCAGCTCGCTTTAAGAAAAGATCTAGCCACATTACCGTTATTGTTGCGGAGCAGGAGGCTTAATGGGACGTAAGGTTCATCCATTCGGGTTTAGAATTGGTACCACTCGTGATTGGCAGGCTAAATGGTATGCCGATAAACACTATGCGGATTTCTTGCAGGAAGATGTTAAAATCCGCCAGGCTGTTCGTGACAGATACTCCGAAGCCGGGGTTTCGCTGGTAGAGATTGAACGTCAGGCGAGCAAGGTAGCGGTAACGATATACACGGCACGTCCCGGTATTGTTATCGGGCGCGGCGGACAGAGAGTTGATGAAGTCAGGCGGTTTCTGGAATCACTTATCGATAAAAAGATACAATTGAATATACAGGAAATCAGGCAACCCGAACTGGATGCTTATCTGGTAGCCAGGTCCATAGCTGAACAAATTGAGCGTCGTATCGCTTATCGCAGAGCTATGAAACAGGCAATCTTTCGTACCTTACAGGCCGGTGCTCTCGGTATGAAAATAAAATGCTCGGGCAGGCTGGCGGGCGCTGAAATTGCTCGCAGCCAGATGATGCACCAGGGAAGAGTTCCCCTGCATACATTGAGAGCTGATGTGGATTACGGCTTTACCGAAGCTCATACAACGATGGGGCGCATTGGTATAAAAGTATGGATATACAGGGGAGATGTTCTTCCTGAAATCCCCAGCGATGTAATTGAAGAATCTCCGTTCGGTATAATCGGTGAGCCGGATATGAATGAGGAGGAAGTCGTTTCAAAAGCAGGTGAAGAGACCGTAGCTGCAGCGGAGACAGAGGAAAAACCGAAGGCTAAAAGGGCTGTAAAAGCCAAGGCAGTTGAAAAGACAGAAGAGTCCGGAGAAAAGGTGACCGAAGAAGCGCCTGTCGCGGATACGGTAGAGGCCGACAAACCGAAAGCGAAGCGGAAAACCAAGACTGAGGAAAATGTTGAAGAAGTAGTCGAAAAACCGGTAAAGAAAGAAAAGAAAAAGGATACTGCTGAAGAAACAATCGAAAAACCGGTCAAGACAAGAGCAAAGAAAAAGGAAGCAAATGAAGAGGCTTAGCCTCCGAATTTGATAGATAGAGGGGAGACCAATGTTACAACCGAAACGGGTGAAATACCGCAAAAGTCATAAAGGACACCGTCGTGGCAGAGCGCATGCTGGAGCGACGATATTATTTGGAGATTTTGGATTACAGGCGGTGGAGCCGGCATGGATCACCAGCAGGCAGATTGAAGCTGCCAGGCGTGCCATGGTTCGATACATTCGTCGTGGTGGTAAGGTGTGGATACGTATTTTCCCTGATCATCCCGTTACTGCCAAACCGGCCGAAACCAGGCAGGGGGGCGGTAAGGGCTCTCCCGACCATTGGGTAGCCGTTGTTAAACCGGGGAGAATATTATTCGAACTGGGTGGGGTTCCCGAGGATTTAGCCAAGGAGGCAATGCGCCTTGCAGCACATAAACTGCCGATTCATACCAAGTTCCTGGTTAAAGACAGCGGTATCGAAACTGTTACCGACTCGGAACAAAAGGAGTTAACTCAAGTTGAAAGCTAAGGAATTACGAGCTCTCGGGGATGAGGAATTAAAAAAGAAGCTGGATGAAGCTTACAAAGAGTTCTTTACCCTGCGTTTTCAGGCTGCGACCAAGCAGTTGAAGAATCATCGCGAGCCCCCCAGGGCTAAGAAAGAGATCGCTCTGTTAAAAACAATTATACGTGAAAGGGAACTGGGGATAAGGTAGGAAAGACCTATGGAAACTAACAAGAAAGTCAGGGTTGGCCACGTAGTTGGCGTTAAGATGGATAAAACGGTGATTGTTGCAATCGAGACATTGAAACATCATCCGTTATATAACAAGACAATAAAGAAAGTGGTCAAATACAAGGTCCACGACGAGAACAATACCTGTAAATTGGGTGACAAGGTTAAAATAATCGAGACGCGTCCTCTTTCCAAAGAGAAAAGGTGGAGGGTGTCGGAAATAATAACCAGGAAAGAAGTGGCCGAGGTTAAACCTCAAGAAATTATCTAAAAGGGATATACTTAAATGATTCAAACCTATACCAGACTTAAAGTTGCAGATAATACCGGCGCCAGACAATTGATGTGCATTAATGTGTTGGGTGGTACGGGAAGAAAGTATGCCGTAGCTGGAGATATAATCGTCGCAGCGGTCAAAAAATCTATTCCCGAAGCCCAGGTAAAAGCAGGGGAAGTGGTAAAGGCGGTAGTTGTGCGCTGTGCATGTCCCTACAGGCGTCCGGATGGTTCATATATAAAGTTCGATGAAAATGCGGCAGTTATACTTGCTGATGAAAGCAATCCCAAAGGGACCAGAATCTTTGGCCCGGTAGCCCGGGAACTGAGAGATAAGAATTTTACCAAGATTATCTCGCTGGCACCAGAGGTATTATAGGGAGTTATTTGTAGAAATGAATATCAGAAAAAACGATACTGTTCTGGTAATTGCCGGAAAAGACAGGGGTAAAAAAGGAAAGGTAAGATTTGTCTTTCCCAAGAAAAAACGTATTATTGTAGAGAGTGTAAACTTCATTAAAAGACATGCCCGTCCGACCGGTCAGGCAAGACAGGCCGGAATCATTGAACGTGAAGAATCCATCGATATTTCAAATGTCATGCTGCTTTGCGAGAAATGTCATAACCCGGTGCGTGTCGGTTTTAAAACCCTGGAGGATGGCAAGAGGGTACGTTACTGTAAATCCTGCCAGGAGGTGATTGATTAAATGGCGGTACTGAAAGAGAAATATAAGAATGAGGTCGTTCCCGGATTAATGGAACGCTACGGATATACCAATATTATGCGTGTTCCGCGACTTGAAAAAGTCGTTATAAACATCGGTATGGGTGAAGCTATTGCCAATGCCAAGGCGATGGAAGCTGCCGAAAGAGATCTGGTAGCTATCTGCGGACAGCACCCGGTTATTACCCGTTCCAAGAGGTCTATTGCCGCCTTTAAATTAAGGGTGGGGATGCCGATAGGCTTGAAGGTAACGCTGCGCGGCGAAAGGATGTACCATTTCCTCGATAAACTGATGAATGTTGTTCTGCCGCGTATCAGGGAATTCAACGGTGTGCCGCGGTATGGCTTTGACGGTTTTGGTAATTATTCACTCGGATTTAAAGAGCAAACGGTTTTCCCTGAGATCAGTTTTGATGCCGTGGATAAGTTGAGGGGTTTGGAGATTACCATAGTAACCAAGGCCAGAACAGACGAAGAAGGCAGGCAGCTTTTGGAAATGATGGGTATGCCTTTTACGAAAGAGGAAGAATAAGTGGCAAAGAAATCTAAAATAGCAAAATCAAAGCGCACTCCCAAGTTCGGCGTACAGCAACACAACCGTTGCCGTTTATGCGGCAGACCGCATGCATATATCAGGATGTTCGGTGTATGCCGTATATGTTTCAGAAAATTAGCCCTGGCAGGGCAGGTTCCGGGAGTTAAGAAAGCCAGCTGGTAAACAGACTGGTTAAATGTAATAATAAGGAGTACAGGGGATGGCTGTCACAGATCCAATTGCAGATATGTTAACACGAATACGCAACGCCGTTATGGCGCGGCATGATTCGGTCCCTATACCATCCTCAAGGATGAAGCTGTATATTACTAAAATCCTCAAGCAGGAGGGTTTTATTGCTGACTATGAGGTTGTCGGTAGCCGTACGCAGAGACAAATAAAAATAATCCTGAAATATGCTGAGAAAAATCAGCCCATGATTTCCGGATTAAAGAGGGTAAGTAAACCCGGTTTGAGGGTTTATGTCCAGAATACTGAAATTCCTCGCGTTTACGGCGGATTGGGGATTTCCATAATTTCCACATCTAAGGGCGTTATGACAGGCAAAAAAGCATGGCACCAGGGAATTGGCGGCGAGCTTTTGTGCTATGTCTGGTAAAGAAATCTTGAGGTATGATTATATATGTCTAGGATAGGTAAAATGCCAATAGCTATGCCGAAGGGCGTAGAGGTAAAAATAGATGAAGGCAGGGTTGTTGTGAAAGGCCCGAAAGGGACACTGGAACGCACGTTCAATCCGGATATGTCTATCAACATGGAGGATGGTTTCCTGAAGGTTACCCGTCCCAGTGATGGCAGACAGCATCGTGCTCTGCACGGATTGACCAGGACCCTGCTCGATAACATGGTAAAGGGCGTCAGTGACGGTTTCGAGAAAAACCTGGAAATCGTCGGCGTCGGTTACCGTGCGGAAATGTCAGGGCAGAAACTGGTTATGCGTATCGGTTTTTCACATGCCGTTGAAGTTGTCCCGCCTGCCGGGTTATCCATTGTACTGGATGGGCAAACCAAGATAAAAGTACAGGGAATAGACAAGGAAAAAGTTGGACAACTGGCTGCTGAAATCCGTGGAGTGCATCCGCCTGACCATTACAAGGGAAAGGGCGTTAGATATGCCGGAGAGGTTGTACGTCTTAAGGCCGGTAAGACTGGTAAAGCCGGAGGGGGTAAGAAGTAGTGAGCAAAGATGTAGCTAGAGCTGGGCGTTTAAAAAGGCATACCAGGGTCAGGGCTAAAATAAGCGGTACAACCGAGAGACCGCGCCTGTGTGTATATCGCAGCCTGCAGCATATTTATGCACAGGTTATAGATGATACTAAAGGGTGTACTCTTGTTTCAGCTTCCACTGTCGACCCGGAAATTGCCAGGGATACAGATGGAAAGAAAAAAACAGATCAGGCTGAAATGGTCGGTCTTTTAGTAGCCAGGCGGGCGTTGGAAGCCGGAATAACACAGGTAGTGTTTGACCGCGGTGGATACAAATATCATGGCAGAGTCAAGACTCTGGCCGATGGAGCTCGCAAGGGCGGAATAAAATTCTAAGGAAGGGTTATTGAAGTGACCAAGAAGCTTGTAATAAAAAATAGAATAGACCCGTCGGAAATGGTATTGAACGATAAACTGATTTATCTTAACCGTGTCTCCAAGGTTGTTAAGGGTGGCAAACGGCTCAGTTTCAGCGCGCTCGTAGTAGCCGGTGACGGCAACGGTCATGTAGGGATCGGAACGGGCAAATCGGCTGAAGTTCCCGATGCCATCAATAAAGCCGGCGCTGTTGCCAGAAAGAGTCTGGTTAAGATTAAATTATCGGGTACTACCATTCCTTACGAAACTGTTGTTAAATACGGAGCTGCAAAAGTTCTCTTGAAACCAGCTTCTCCCGGTACCGGTATTATTGCAGGCGGCAGTGTCAGAGCTGTTGTGGAAGCTGCCGGAATTAAGGATATCCTGACAAAATCCCTGGGAAGCGCCAATAAAACCAATGTGGCAAAAGCAACTCTTTTGGGGCTCAGTCAGCTTAAAAATACCAGAGAGCAGGTTTCCCGACGCAAGGGATTTATTACTGAACCGAAAGATACGCAGGAGGTTGCCGATGTCTAGGTTGCGTATTACACTGGTTAAAAGCGGTATCGGTTATGCCGAAGACCAGAAAAGAACTTTAACCGCTCTGGGTTTTAAAAGATTAAATCAGAGTGTTGTGCTTGAAGATTCCTATGCTGTCAGGGGTATGATTCAGAAAGTAAGGCACCTGGTTAAAGTGGAGGAAGCAAACTAGTGAGGCAGGAATTATTATCACCGGCATCTGGGTCAAAAAAGGACCGTAAACGCGTCGGCCGTGGAAACGGCAGCGGGCATGGCACATATTCCGGCAAGGGCTGCAAAGGGCAGAAATCGCGTGCCGGAAATAACAAGGTCAGGCCAGGTTTTGAAGGCGGACAGTTGCCTTTAATTAAACGTCTTCCGCGAAAACGCGGTTTTACCAATATTTTCCGAATTGAATATGAAGTGGTAAACTTGAGCAGCCTCAATGTTTTTGAGGCAGGTAGCGAGATTACATCAGATAAACTGGTAGAGGCCGGAATTATAAAGAATACTAAAAAACCGGTAAAAATTCTTTCACGCGGGGATTTAAATCAATCCCTGACGGTTAAAGCGGATAAATTCTCAGCAGCTGCCAAAGCCAAAATAGAAGCTGCAGGCGGTAAGGCGCTAGAGGTGGCGAATGGCTAAGCCGAGGCTTCTGCAGGCAGCTATCGATGCCTTCAGACTGCCCGATTTGAGGCGGCGCCTTCTGGTTACGTTCGGTATACTGGTAGTATTCCGACTTATAGCGCATGTTCCTCTCCCCGGAGTAGATTCTGCTGTTCTTTCGGCATTGTTTGAAAATAATGCTCTTTTGGGAATGATGGACCTCTTCAGCGGCGGGGCCATGAAGAATTTCAGTGTTGCTGCCATGGGTGTTTATCCTTATATTACGGCTTCTATTATCATGACGGTAATGACGCCGGTTATTCCCAAATTGCAGGCTATATCCCAGGAAGGGGAAGCCGGTAAAAACAAAATAAGTCGTATAACCCACTGGTTGACAATTCCGCTGGCCGGGCTTGCCGGTTACGGACAACTGGTTGTTTTACAGAATGCCGGGGCAGTAGCTGT
Source organism: Dehalococcoidales bacterium (assembly GCA_028707255.1). Lineage (GTDB taxonomy): Bacteria > Chloroflexota > Dehalococcoidia > Dehalococcoidales > UBA5627 > UBA5627. The sequence goes on along the minus strand of JAQTUQ010000008.1, from coordinate 35,204 downwards.
TGCCGAGCCCCTGTTAACCGTAGCCATGATTATGACGATGATAGCCGGAACGATGTTCCTGGTATGGCTGGGTGAGCAAATCACCGAATACGGTATCGGTAACGGTATTTCCATTATAATTTTTGCCGGCATAGTTGCCGGATTACCGGAGATGGTAGGAGATTCCGTTTTGGCGGCGCAACAGGGACAGCTTGCCGGATTACTTACTTTCTTCGTAGTAGGTCTGGCAACGACAATACTTATTGTTATCTTTACTGAAGCTCACAGGCGTATTCCTGTACAATATGCCAAGAGCGTCTTCAAGAGCGGGCGCATGTACCGGCAGTCGGGCGCCAGCCATATTCCTTTGAGGGTTAATACCGCCGGTATGATACCCTTGATATTTGCTATGGCGCTGGTGATGTTCCCCGGAATTATTGCCAGTTATTTTCAGGATGTCGAAGCCCAGAACTTCTGGTACTGGGTAGCGCAGATATTCAGCGCCGATACGGCTTTACCTTTAGGAATTATATACTGGGCGTTGTATTTTGTACTGGTATTTGCTTTTGCGTTCTTCTATACCATGGTAATATTCCAGCAGCAGGACCTTCCGGGTGTTCTTCAGAGGCAGGGCGGTTTTGTGCCGGGCATCAGGCCGGGGAAGCAAACGGCCACTTATCTGACCGGGGTGATAGAACGCATAACCTGGGGCGGAGCGCTCTTTTTAGCTGTTGTAGCAATAATGCCTTTCATCGTCAGCCTGGTAAGTACTGTCAGCAACATGGTTTTGTCCAGTTTCGGTTTACTGATTGTTGTCGGTGTCGTGCTGGATACCATGAAGCAGATGGAAGCACAGCTTTCCATGAGACGTTATGAAGGGTTTATAAAATAATAAAGGGAAGCAAGGGGAATAGAAGTTGTATATTATATTCCTTGGAGCCCCGGGTGCCGGCAAAGGCACTCAGGCTAGCGGTGTCGCTGAAGAATTTGGCTTGGTCTCCATAGCAACGGGGGATTTGTTCCGTCAGGCGGTAGAGCGCGGAGACGACCTGGGGGAAAAGGTCAAGGAATATATGGAAAAGGGGGCTTTGGTCCCCAATGAGATAACAGTGCAGATGGTTTTAAATAAACTGTCGGCACCCGAATGCCGAAACGGGGTTATCCTCGATGGATTTCCCAGAAATCTGGGGCAGGCGGAAGCCCTTGATGAGGCTTTCAAGAAACAACAGAAGAATATAGACAGCGTTGTATATATAAAAGTTGAAGAGACTGAACTGATACGGAGACTGGGTGGTCGCTGGGTTTGCCGCAGTTGCCAGTCACCTTACAGCATTGAAGGAACTTTAACCGAAGAACAGAAAAAGTGTTCCAAATGCGGCGGTGAGCTCTATCAGAGACCGGATGACAACCTGGAAACAATAAAAAACCGGCTTAAGGTCTATTTCACCGAGACCTCCCCCTTGATAGAATACTATCGGGATTCAGGCAGGTTAATCGAGGTTGACGGAGAAGGGGAAGTCGGGGAAATAACAAAGAGGATTATCGAGGCTCTTCGCAGGAAAGCCTGAAAATAAATAATGAGTATAAGATTAAAATCCGAGAAGGAAATCGCCACAATGCGAATAGCCGGACGGATTGTAGCTGAAGTATTGTCGGTGTTAAAAAACAGCGTGCAACCGGGAATGAGAACAAAGGAACTGGATGTGATAGCTGCAAGAGAATTGAAAAGGCTGGGAGCGATACCCTCTTTTAAGGGTTATCCTCCCTATGGTAATAATAGGTTCCCTGCCAGCCTTTGCGTTTCGATAAACGAAGAAATCGTTCACGGTATTCCCGGCGATAAAATTATTAAAAACGGCGACATCGTTTCTATGGATGTCGGCTCGATATATGATGGTTACCAAGGTGATGCGGCTTTAACAGTCGGAGTCGGGGATATCAGCCCTAAAGCGGCTGAACTTTTAAGGGTTACCGAAGGTGCGCTTGGCGCCGGTATATCTGCTGCCCGTGACGGAGCCAGATTAGGCGATATCGGGGCAGCCATACAGGAATATGCCGAAGCAAGGGGTTTTTCGGTGGTGCGTGAATATACCGGGCACGGTATCGGAAAACAGATGCACGAAGACCCGCTGATCCCCAATTTCGGTACCCGGGGAAGCGGCATAGAATTGAAAAAAGGGATGACGCTGGCTATCGAGCCGATGGTTAATATCGGGGATTGGCGTACCAAACCCGGTAAGGACGGATGGGTTGTATATACTGCCGATGGCAGTTTATCGGCTCATTTCGAACATACTATTGCTATTACCGACGGTGAGCCCGAGGTGCTCACCGTATTATAAGGCTGGATGTTATGGGTAAAAAAGAAGCGATTGAGGTTGAAGGTGTGGTCGTTGAGGCTCTACCGAATGCTACGTTCAATGTAGAGCTGGCAAACGGACATAGAGTTTTAGCCCATATTTCTGGTAAAATAAGAGTACATTATATTAGAATATTACCCGGTGATAAGGTGCTTATAGAGTTATCGCCCTACGATTTAAATCGCGGGAGGATAACTTACCGTTTGAAATAGGCGGTTTTATCCGGGCAAGGTGAGTAAGAGGTTATAATGAAAGTTAGAGCATCAATAAAAACACGGTGTGAAAAATGCAAGATAGTTAAAAGACGCGGCGTGGTCAGAAATATCTGCACAAATCCCAAGCATAAGCAGCGTCAGGGTTAGACGGGTGTCTATAAGGAGGAATGAATGGCACGTATAGCCGGGGTTGATATCCCTAAAAATAAGCAGATTAAATATTCATTGCAGTATATTCACGGTATAGGTCCGACCTACAGTATGAAGATATTGGAGAAGGCTGGAATCGATCCGACGACAAAAACGGATGACCTGACGGAAGCGGAGAATAATCGCCTTCGTGAAATAATCGACCGTGAGTACAGGACCGAAGGAGAACTTCGCAAAGAAGTTACTTTAAATGTTAAACGCCTTATAGATATCGGTAGCTACCGCGGCTTAAGGCATCGCCGTAATCTTCCGGCGCACGGACAGAGAACACGCACCAATGCGCGTACCAAGAAGGGCGAGAAGAAGACAGTAGCCGGCAGAGGACAGAAGCGCGGCATGGCTAAGACGTAGTATTAAGGGAGAAACAAAACATATGGCACCTAATAAGAAAGTAAAAACAAAAGTAAGTAAAAAAGACCGAAAGTCTATTCCGAGCGGAAGGGCTTATGTGCAGGCAACTTTTAACAATACGATAATATCCTTAACCGATCCTGCGGGTAACGTTATTTCGCAGGCCTCCGCCGGAGCAGCCGGTTTTAAGGGTTCGCGCAAAGGTACGCCGTTTGCAGCGCAGATGGCGGCTACCAATGCTGCCCATAAGGCTATGGAGCACGGTTTGCGCCAGGTGGAAGTATATGTTAAAGGACCAGGCAGCGGTCGCGAAGCGGCTGTGCGTGCCTTGCAGGCTTCGGGGTTATATATCACCAGTATCAGGGATATAACCCCCATACCTCATAACGGCTGCCGTGCGCCTAAAAGGAGGAGAGTCTAAAGAATGGCTAGATATACAGAAGCAGTATGTCGTTTGTGCAGACGCAGTGGCGATAAGTTAATGCTTAAAGGCAGCAGGTGTATTGCCAAGTGTACACTGGATAAGCGCCCCAAAGCTCCCGGGCCTCAGCTCGGGCGCCGTCGCCGTCTCTCCGACCGCGGTGAGCAGTTACGTGAGAAGCAGAAGGTACGTTACAGCTATGGAGTATTGGAAAGGCAGTTCAAGCGTATATTCGCAGAGGCTGAGAGGAAAACCGGTATCACCGGTGAAAATCTGCTGGTATTGCTTGAGAGGCGTCTCGATAATGTAGTCTATCGACTCGGGTTTGCCGATTCGAGGGCTCAGGCTCGCCAGCTGGTACAGCACGGTCATTTCGACCTTAACGGCAAAAAGACCGATATTCCGTCCTGTTTTGTAAAAGAAGGGGACGTAATCAGCTGGCATGGTAAAAGCATCAAGAGCGAGTATTACAAGATGATGTCAAAGGCTCTTGGCAGCAAGACAGTTCCGGGATGGTTGAACCTGGATAAGGAAAAAATCGTTGGTAAGGTATTATCTTTGCCGACGCCCGATGATATCGAGGCGAAATATAATATAGCGTCTGTAGTTGAGTACTACTCAAGATAGGCGGGTTGGCAAGGAGGTGGCGTTTGTTTGGTTTAGCTATATCTAATATTGAATGTGTAGAAGGTAACGATAATTACGGGCGTTTCGTAGTCGAACCGCTGGAAAAAGGGTTCGGGACTACCGTGGGCAATGCTTTGCGCCGTGTACTTCTGGGATTCCTTCCCGGAGCTGCCGTTACTAAAATAAGAATAGAGGGTGTTCAGCATGAATTCGCTCCCATCCCCTATGTAAAAGAGGATGTGCTGGAGTTCATACTGAATGTTAAGGCGCTGCGTTTGAAGACGCTCTCGGACAGGCCGGCCAGGTTATCGCTGGAGAAACAGAAAGAAGGTCCGATCTATGCCAGTGATATCAATCCGTCACTGGATTTTGAGATTGTGAATCCCGATTTATATCTGGCAACCGTAGATTCGCCGGAAGCACGCTTCTATGTGGATTTCGATGTGGAAATCGGTATGGGTTTTAAAGCCGCCGAATCGACTGATAATCTGTCGGTGGGCACTATCCCTATAGATGCCATATTTACACCGGTACGCCGGGTTAATTTCAATATACAACCGATGCATGTGGGTGAGACCTCCAGCCGTGAGCGTTTGGTGCTCGAAATATGGACGGACGGGACTATTGCGCCTTCGGATGCTATGAGCAATGCTGCATCTATCCTGGTTGAGCAGATAACGCCGTTTGTCGAATACAGCAAGATTTCGCAGATTGCAGAGGAAAAGAAGGCTTTAAGGGCATCGATTCCGCAGGATCTGTTTAACATGCCGGTAGAGCAACTTGACCTTTCCGTCAGGGCGATGAACTGTCTGCGCCGCAGCGGCATCAGCACCGTCGGAGAGCTGGTCAGCACCGGCGAGAAGGAGCTTTTAGGCTTACGTAATTTCGGGCAGAAGTCGCGTCAGGAAGTACAGGACCGTCTCAAGGCGCTCGGTCTTAATTTCTCCATCAGCATGGATGGGGGAGAAGATGAAGAAGAAGAGGTTTCCGCGCCCAAAAAGAATAAAAAGAAAGAATCTGCCGAATAGGTATCAAGCAGGAAGAGGCAAAAATGAGGCATAAAGTATCTGGAAGAAAGTTCGACAGGGATTCGTCACACAGGATGGCCATGTTCCGCAACCTGGTGACCGATCTACTGGATTATGAAAAAATCGTCACCACCGAAGCCAAGGCCAAGGAAATCCAGGGCTTGGCTGAGAAAACCATCACGCTGGGAAAACGCAACGACCTGGTTGCCAGGCGACAGATGTTAACCTTTGTTTACAATGAAAAGGTAGTAGAAAAGGTGTTTTCCGATATTGCACCGAGGTTTGCAGAGCGTCCGGGCGGATATACCCGCATTACCAAATTGGGGCCGAGGCAGGGCGACGGGGCAAGCATGGTTCAGCTGGAACTGGTTGAGAAAGCCAAGTAATTTTTTAAAATTTGAATAAGGGTTATAAGTAATGGGGGAGAATTCCTCTCCGAAAGATCAGGAAATCAGAAGGCTGGTTCTGATTGTCGAGTATAAGGGAAGCAATTATTTCGGGTTCCAGTTACAGGCGAAACTTCCCACCGTACAGGGTGAACTGGAAAGAGCGCTGTACCGCTTAACCGGTGATAAAACAAGGGTGGCATCGGCCAGCAGAACCGATAGCGGTGTGCATGCTAAAGGGCAGGTAGTCAGCTTTAAAACGAAATCGGCGATAGCGCCAGACAGGTTTGTAAGCGGTTTGAATTATTATCTGCCGGCTGATATAGCAGTTAAGGCGGTTTACAGGGTTGAAGATTCATTCAACGTTAGAAGAAAGGCTGTAAGCCGCGAATACAAATATTACATATTGAACAGCCTGGTGAGGTCTCCGCTGTTGGAGGATTATTCCTTTCTTGTCAACGGAGAGTTGGATATCGAAGCGATGAATAGTTCGGCAGGGCAACTTGTCGGCGAGCACGATTTCGCTTCGTTTACCAGTAACCTGGGAGTGGAATTAAAAAGTACCATACGCCGCGTTTACAAAGCCTGTTTCGACAGGGACGGAGAAATGGTCGTCTTTAATATAACAGCCAACTCTTTCCTGCCGCACCAGGTGCGTAACACCATTGGAGCTCTTGTCAGGGTGGGGCAGGGGAAGATGACTGGGGAAGAGTTTCATAGTATAATGTTAGCGAGAAAACTTGGTTTGGCCGGTCCTGCGGCTCCTGCCAAAGGGTTGTGCCTGATGAAAGTTGATTATAATAAATCCTTAGGGGAAGAAAATAGTGAAAACATATAGTGCAAAAGCTTCGGATATTAAACGGGAATGGCATGTTATCGATGCTACGGACCAGGTGCTGGGTCGCTTGGCGACGGAGGTTGCCCGTTTGCTTATGGGTAAGAACAAAGCAATGTTCACCCGTAATATAGATACTGGTGATTATGTGGTTATCATCAATGCAGAGAAAATCCGCACCAGCGGGAACAAGGGAACAGGCAAGTTCTACTACCGGCATTCCGGTTACCCCGGCGGCTTCAGAACGATCTCGCTTGACGAAATGCTGAAAAACAAGCCGGAATTTGTAATAGAGCATGCTGTTAAGGGGATGTTGCCCCATAACCGTCTTGGTAACAGCATGATAAAAAAATTAAAGGTATATGCCGGGGATACCCATCCCCATGCAGCACAGGTGGCTGCCAAAAAATAAATCGGTTAATAGTGTGTGAGGGTAACTTTGAAAAAGAAGACTTATTCGCAGGGAACAGGCAGGCGTAAAACAGCCGTCGCTCAGGTAAGGATTATGCCGGGTAGCGGAGAAATATTGATAAATGGGATGCCCTATGAACAACGGTTCACCAGTTTCGAGCATCGCAAGTCTATTGTCCAACCTTTTATGGTTACCGAGACAATGGGTAAATTCGATGTTTCGGTCATTGTGGACGGCGGCGGTGTTTCCGGACAGGCCGGAGCCATATCGATGGGTATTTCGCGTGCCCTGTTAAAAGAAGACGAGAAATTTAAGGCGGCATTAAGAGGGGACGGACTTTTAACGCGTGATTCGCGTGCCAAAGAGAGAAAGAAACCGGGTCTCAAGCGTGCCCGCAAAGCGCCTCAGTATACCAAGCGTTAATTTCCTGCGATTAAATTTAAAAGAGAGAAGGCTGCAAGGCTACAAGCTTTGCGGCCTTTTTTATTTAAGTCTTTCTGTCATTCTGGAGTCCCGATAAATCGGGATGAAGCATCTTGGGCGGGGTGGAAATGTCTTTGCGAGACCATTCCCGAAGGGAAGGCGAAGCAATCTCAACGATTGAAGTCTTTCATTGATGCGACTAATTTATTACAGGTAACGATATTCTTATCATATGTAGGGTGGGGTAATTAGGTTGCATTGTAGGGATTGCTTCGTCCTCCTGCGTCGTCCTCGCAACGACGTTCTCATTTGTCATGCTGAGTTCGTGACGGTCAAACGAAACATCTTGAGCGGGGTGGAAATCCCCTTCACTATCCCTCATCAGTCTCACTCCGTTCGACAGCTTCCCCCAAGGGAAGCCTTTTATCCTCCCCCCAGATCCTTCGGTCGTTTTACTCCCTCCAGGATGACAGCATAGGGGCACTTCTCGCAATAGGCATAGCGTAGTCTACCGCCAGCTTATGATTATGGATTCCCTACTAAATAGTCGTACCGCCACTTTTAAGACAAAGAAATCAATAACAACTATGGCTATAGCCAGAACAAGCGTCAGAATTGTGGTAAACCAGACCAAGCCGCTAATCTGTATTCCGATTAGCATCAGGACGGGTAAGACAATCAATAATACAAGGTTTTGCGCGCTCTTGGAGTCTTTAGCGCGGGCCGAACCGATAACACCCAGCAGGAAACTGAGTATGGATATGGCAGGCGTCAGCAGGAAAAGTATGATAAACCATGCCGGATTGAGGAAATACTCCAGCAGATGTCCCCACCCCAGTATTTGCACCCCCAAAAGCAGTAGCAAGCCGCAAATCCAGGTTACTATAATGGCAGGGATGGCTCCGGATAGGGCTTTCCCCAGCAGCAGTTCCCAGGTCCTGACCGGTGTTGCCAATAGAGCCTCAAGGCTGCGCGTTTGTTTTTCATCGACGATGCTGAAAGTGGCAAAACTGACGGCTATCATTACCGGAATCAGGAGCAGGTAGAAATTGAATTGTGAAAGCAGAAAAACCTGCAATTGTTCGGGGATTGTCAATACGCTGACCGCCGGCATTATCTCACTGATTTTTTGCAGCACGGACTGGAAAAAGGCGCTGCTTATCATAGATTCGCCGCCGAATTTATCAATCAGCCAGACATATAACAGCCCCTGCGCCAGTATTATAACCGGCAGTAATGTCACCAGCATCAGGCTGTTAACTTCGGTAAACATTACCTGCCACTCTTTTTTCAGTATATTGTAGATGCGCTGCTTTGTCATATCTTTTCCTCTTCGTTTAAAAGGCTGAGATAAATATCTTCGAGAGAGTGTTTTTTATCGGTAACCTCGATTATTCTGCCGCCTGCCTCCACGATGCTCTTTATCAATTCCGGTTGGTGTTTCGACGGGTCTGCAAGCTCTATAAACAGGGTATTCTCTTCACGGCTATGATTTTTTATAAAGTCCAGCTTCGATATTGCGCCAATCAGCCTTTCATCTATTTCTTCCAGTTTTATCATGGTCTGGTGGCGGAAGAGGCGCTGTCTCAGGTTGGCGGGAGCATCCAGCGCTACCAATCCGGTTCTGATGACGGCGATACGCTGGCATAACTGCTCGGCTTCGCTGAGGTTATGGGTGGATAGTATAACGGTATAACCTTCCTGGCTGAGATTTTTAATCAATCCTCTCACTTCCTGCGAGACCTCGGGGTCGAGCCCCGAGGTCGGTTCGTCCAGAAACAAAATCTTCGGTTTGTGAATCAAAGCCCTGGTGATAGCCAGACGCTGTTTCATACCCTTGGAGTAGGTGCCGACTTTATCCTGTCTGCGTTCCCATAATCCCATCAGCCTGAGGTATTTTTCAATCTGGGCGGAGGCATCGCTTAAATTATAAAAACCGGCAAAATATTCCAGGTTTCTCTGAGCGCTCATGTTGTTATAAAAGCCGGGAGATTCGGTCAGTATTCCGATGATTTCATGAACGCGTTCCGGTTCTTTATCCGGTCGTATTCCGTCGACGACGGCATATCCCGAAGTAGGGGATATCAGCCCGGCCAGCATACGCATGGTAGTGGTTTTTCCGGCGCCGTTGGGTCCTAAAAACCCCAGTATTTTACCTTCTTCGGCGGTGATGTTGAGGTTATCGACGGCAGTCCGTTCCCCGAATTTTCTTGTCAGGTTAAAGGTCTCAATCAGCATTTGATTACATCCTTATATATCAAAGTGGCGTCTTATAAATATCGTAAATTGGACAATAATTTAAATCAATAATATTTAAGGAGTTTTTCAGGCTTGGTCTTTCCTGAGTTCGTGCTTCAGCTTATCGATAGTCTCGATGGGGGTAGGGTCGACCTCGTTTAAGATGGCCAGGTAGTAGCTGATATAGTCTCCTAAAAGCACCAGGCTCAGCATCTGTGCCAGCGCATTCTCCCCGCCGACGTCTACTATACTGTGCTTGATTTTACCCTGTTCCAGAATGCGGCAGGTTGCCTGATAACGCGCCAGGATGGGTTTCGATATCAGTGACGAGCGCAACAGGATAATCAAGGCATTTTGGGCAAAATCAGCCGGGTATTGATAGCCGACAATGGTATTATGATTCAGCTCCGAAAACGATTCGTTGGCTGCCCAGTTCTTGCTGTTTTCGTTGAACTGGGTTTTCCAGCGGTAAGCAATTTCAGAAGTAATTTCCGAACCGTAGATGAATATAAATTTACCGTAGAGTTTTTCCGCCATTTGCTTGGCCTGGTTCTTTTCCAACGGAATTGTAATATCCAGTTGCTGCGAGAGCTGCTCCAGAATCTTTATAGTTTCGGCAATGTCCGCCGATTTGTCGCAGATAATACCGAGCCTTTGCAGCGTACAGTAGACCGCCATGAAGCTGAAGGGCAGGGTGGCGCGGGGTTGGGCATCGTAATCGAAGGTAAATAAGGGCAGATGCTTTTCTTCGGCAATTTCTTTCAGTTTGCCGCCGGTGGAAATAACCATGCACTTGGCATCGACATCCAGAGCCTGTGCTAGGGCTGAAAGCGTTTCTTCGGTATATCCCGAATAGCTGCAGGCGATAATAAGCGTTCTTTTATCTACATAGGCAGGCAGGTTATAGCTGCGGTTCACCGTTATCGGAATTTTAGCTTCGTTAACGATTAAACGCGAAATCAGGTCTCCGCCAATCGCCGAGCCGCCCATCCCCAGAACCATGACGCGGTCGATATCGCTGTAATCCTGCGGCAGTTCCAGCAGCATCGCCTTACGCCATGCTTCGCGGCACAGTTCGGGGAAGTTATTAAGATGATTAATCATTTTTTGCAGGTCGTATTCAGTGTAGACATTTAAATCGTTTAAATCTATCATCGAGTTATGCTCCGGTTATTTTTTTACCGATTTCCAAAAGTCTTTTGACTCTCTGGAGGCTGTTGCTTTCGGTATAAATCCGCAGCAGCGGTTCCGTTCCTGAAAAGCGGATTAACAGCCAGGTGCCGTCTGCTAAAGTATACCTGAATCCGTCGATGGTGTCCTCTTTGACAACTCCCGTATTATCTATCGACTTTGGATGGCTGTTTCTAACACGTTCGATGATAATATCCCGCCGGTCTTCCGGGAACTCGATATCCAACCGGTCGTAATAATGTTCTCCGACCATGTCGTACAGGTCTTTCAACAGCTGAGAAGGTTTCTTGCCGGTTTTAACCATAAAATCCAAAAAGCACAGTCCTGCCAGCAGGGCGTCGCGCTCGGGGACGTGTCCTCTCAAACCGTATCCTCCACTCTCCTCACCGCCAATCATGGCGTCATGTTCAAGCATTAAGGGTGCTACGTATTTAAAGCCAACCTTCGTTTCATAAACGGGTACATCATAAATCTTTCCCAGTTTATCCAGCATGGCGGTAGTCGTAATCGTCTTTATAATTGCCCCGCGTTCTTTCCTCACTTCCAGCAGGTATAGTGCTAAGAGGGCGTATATCTGTAATTGGGTCAAAAAATTGCCGTTTTCATCCATAACACCGATGCGGTCGGAATCGCCGTCCGTTGCCAGTCCTGCGTCGGATTTGCTGTTTTTTATCAACTCCGAAAGTCCTGCCAGATTAACTGCTATCGGCTCCGGCTGTTTCATTCCCGGGAATGCCGGGTTGGGGAGGTCGTTAATTTCAATAATCTCAAAAGCGCTATCCTTCAACAGAGCCTTGAAGTATCCGGCACCTGAGCCGAACATCGAATCGACAGCGATTTTGAGCTTCCTGCTCTTCATCCCGTCGAGGTCGACGAGTTTGGCAATTTGTGCCCGGTACGCAGGATAGAGGTCGATATATTCTACCAGCCCTTTGTCGATGGCTTCAGTCAGGGGCAGGCGGTTTATTTTGCCGGACTCGATGACTGTCCTGACATTCTCCTCGATTTTGGAAATGACTTCGGTAGGCGCGCTGGCGCCGTTTTCCGATTTGATTTTGAATCCGTTCCATTTCCCCGGATTGTGGCTGGCAGTGATTACAATTGCTCCACCTGCTTTTTTTGCTACAACGCCGTAGCTTATCACAGGGGTTGGCTCTGCCTTGTTGCAGAGATAAACCTTTATGCCGTTTGCGGCAATTACTTCAGCGGCGGCAGATGCGAACTCTCTGGAAGCGAAACGGGTATCATAACCGATAACCAGCCCGCGTTTTGCCAGTTGTGTCTTGTAAAGATACAGGGCGACCGCCTGAGCGCAGATGCGTACATTATCGAAGGTGAAATCTTCGGCGATTATCCCGCGCCAGCCGTCGGTTCCGAATTTAATAGGATTGTTAACCAAATAAGCCTCTCTTATCCCCCGGTTACGGGAGAGGTATTATGTCGTAAAATATCGATTACTTAGTTAATATTTTATCAATCCTAGTTGCTTTCGCTCTTAGACCCTTTCCCGACAGGTCGGGACTCAGGGCGAGTGGAAGAGGAAAAACATAGCCGCTCGTGGTGAGCGTGTCGAATCCATAGCGGCATCGAATTTTTATCCACAGCAACCATGATTGATAATAATCCTTACTTATAATCCCGCCTCTTTCCTTAACATTTCTGCTTTATCCGTTTTCTCCCAGGGCAGGTCGATATCCGTCCTGCCGAAGTGTCCGTAAGCTGCCGTCTGACGGTAAATCGGACGGCGCAGGTCGAGATATTTAATAATGGCTGCCGGCCTTAAGTCGAAATGTTTGTCAACCAGTTCCTTGATTTTTTGACGCTCAATTTTTTCAGTGCCGTATGTTTCTATGCAAACGGATAACGGTCTGGCGACGCCGATGACATAGGATACCTGTATTTCGATTCTGTCGGCAACACCTGCGGCAACCAGGTTCTTGGCGATATAGCGTGCCATATAGCTGGCGGAGCGGTCGACCTTGGTGGGGTCCTTGCCGGAGAATGCGCCGCCGCCGTGGCGTCCGAAGCCGCCGTAGGTATCGACAATAATCTTGCGGCCGGTAAATCCGGTGTCCGATACCGGTCCGCCGATGACGAAACGACCGGTGGCGTTTACATAATATTTAGTATCGCTGTCGATCAGTTTTGCCGGAACAACCTCGTTAATAACATTTTTGATGATGTCTTCTCTGATTTGCTGCTGGCTAACATTATCATCATGCTGAGCGCCGATAACGACGCTGTCGATTCTTTTTGCTTTGCCGTTGGCATATTCCACGGTAACCTGCGACTTGCCGTCCGGGCGGAGGTAGGGCAGAATACCGTCTTTCCTGACTTTAGCCAGCCTGCGGCAGAGGTTATGCGCTAAAAGAATCGGGAACGGCATCAGCTCCGGGGTTTCATTGCAGGCATAACCTACCATCATACCCTGATCGCCGGCGCCGGTTTTATCGAAATCATCGGCGGAGCTGCTTTTAGCTTCGGCGGATTTGCTGACGCCCATATCTATATCGGTAGACTGCTCCTTGACAGAGACAATGACGCCGATTGAATTGCTGTCGAAACCGTATTCGGGTTTGGTATAGCCGATATCCCTGACGACGTTTCTTACTATTGTAGGCATATCGACATAACATTTAGTGGTGATTTCACCCATGACCACAACCAGTCCGGTAGTCGTGGCTACCTCGCAGGCAACCCTGCCGTTGGGGTCTTTAGCCATAATGTCGTCCAGTATGGCATCCGATATCTGGTCGCAGAGTTTATCCGGGTGCCCCTCGGTCACGGATTCGGATGTAAACATGAATTTCGGTGAACTTTCGAAACAGTTGCTCATTAATTTCTCCTTCTTTAAGTCCCTTCTTCCCAGCTGTTCAGGTATCTTTCCTGCTCAGGGGTTAATTTATCGATTTTTACGCCCATCGATTCAAGCTTCAGGCGAGCGACCTCCAGGTCTATTTCTTCTGGTGCAATATAGACTTTAGGTTGCAACTTGCCGCTGTTTTTTACCAGATATTCCAGGCATAGAGCCTGATTGGCAAAGCTCATATCCATGACGCTGGAGGGATGACCTTCAGCTGCCGCCAGGTTAATCAGTCTTCCCTCTCCGAGCAGGAATATCCGGCGTTTGTCTTTCATGGTATATTCATCGACGAATGTCCTGATACGCCTCTTGGCCACAGCCATTTTCTCAAGGCTGGGGATATCTATTTCGACATTGAAGTGTCCGCTGTTGCAGACGATTGCTCCGTCCTTCATCATATCGAAGTGTTCTTTGGCAATGACGTGCTTGTCGCCGGTAACGGTGATGAAAATATCGCCGATTTTCGCCGCGTCGTTCATGGGCATTACTTTAAAGCCGTCCATCACAGCTTCCAGTGCACGCAGCGGCTTTACTTCGGTAACGATAACCTGAGCGCCCAAGCCATTGGCTCTCATAGCAGCGCCATGCCCACACCATCCGTAACCGAGAATCACCACGTTCTTGCCGGCAAAGAGTACATTGGTAGCGCGGATAACTCCGTCAATGGTGCTCTGCCCGGTGCCGTAGCGGTTATCGAAGAGATACTTGGTCTGCGCATCGTTAACGGCAACTATCGGGTATTTCAGTTTGCCGTCCCTTTCCATGCTGCGCAGCCGGATTACTCCGGTGGTGGTCTCTTCCGTGCCTCCGATGATATTTTTAATCAGGTCGCTTTGTTCCTTGTGCATAATGCTTACCAGATCGGCGCCATCATCCACAGTGAGGTGGGGTTTGTGATTGAGGGCGGTATTGATATGCTTGTAATATGTTTTATCATCCTCTCCCTTGATGGCATTGGTGGGGATGCCGAATTCCACCAGCGCTGCGGCGGTGGTATCCTGCGTGCTTAGAGGATTCGATGCGCACATCATCAGGTCAGCGCCTCCCGCCTGAAGCGCCAGGGCGAGGTTGGCGGTTTCGGTAGTGATATGTAGACAGGCCGAAATTCGCACCCCGTCGAAGGGTTTTTCCTTTTCGAATCTCTCTTTAATAAGGGCCAATACCGGCATCTCGCGCGCCGCCCATTCGATTCTCTGCCTGCCGTCTTCGGCAAGTGAGATATCCTTAATATCATATTTATCTTTGTTCATTTACAAGCCGTCCTTTGTGTTGTTACAATTCGCTTTTTTTATTATTAATTCAGATATATAAACCTGTATATTATATTAGATATTTCCTATCGCGTCGAGTATAGTATTTACGTTATCTTCTATCGATTTTAAAGTATCGATTTTAATATGGCTCTGCGGCGGTATTTCCACGACGGGTTCCATATTCTTTTTCTGTGCCAGGTACACTTCCCAGCGTCCGTCCGATGCCGTGCATTCACTTAGCCTGTTATCGAGCCTTTTATGGGCTGTTTCTTCATCCAGCGTACATTCGATAACGAAGAACCTGGCGCCGGCATCTTCCGCCAGCTTTTTTGCCTCTTTCCTGTCGTCAGCCCTGACGAATGTCGCATCTATGATGACTGAACCGCCGTCCTTCAGTATTTTTTCAGTTTCGCTAAATAAGGCGTCATAAGTTTTCCTGGTGAATTCCGGAGAATATATTCCGCTATCGAAGCAATTGAAGCAGTGTTCCTTTATGCTGATATTTGCCAGCTTTTTACGGGTAATATCGGAAGAAAGCAGAACCAGTCCCAGCCGTTTTGCCAGTTCTCCGGCCACTGCCGATTTGCCGCAGCCGGTCAGGCCGCTTGTAATGAAAAGTGTAGGGTCGGGGTTGGTATAGGCACACGCCAGGTCGAAATAACTTTCGGCGTTGTAGTGCGCCTCTTGCTTGTGTTCCTCCGAGATATACGGGTCGTCCAGCTTGAAGCAGGCAACCTTGCCCCTGACGCAAGCGCGGTAGCACTTGTAGAAATTAAGCAGTTTTTTAATATCAGTATCGCCGCTGTATTCGATATAGCTGTTAACGAAGCTGCGCGCCAGGTCCGCCCGGCCGTTGTGGTCCAAATCCATTGCCAGGAAAGCCACTTCCGAGGCGACATCGGAGTATCTGAAGCGGTCGTTGAACTCGATGCAGTCGTAGATTATCAATCCGTCTTCGAAGCAGATATGGGCGGCATGTAAATCGCCGTGGCAGTCCCTGATTTTATTATCGATGATTCTTTTTTTGAGCAGGGCGGCATTCTCTTTTATAAAACTGCGTGTGAAATCTGCTATTTTTCTGTGTTCAAGACCGGTCAGCGTTCTCCCTATATAAGGAGCCATCTGAGCCAGGTTTTCCTCGTTGTTATGGTTTATCAACTCTATTTTCCCGAAATCATCGATAACCCCGCCGGTATCCGCCTGGCTGTGGAAATCAGACATCTTTTTAGCGACTCTCGGCATCATATCGTCGGTAACACTGTTTTCTTTCAAAAGCACATCCAGCATGCGCTCGAAGGGGAGTATTTTCATTTTGACGGCATATTCCACGATTTCATCGTCACCGCCCAGGGCATATCCGTTATCATTTTTAGTAATCGGGATAACTCCGATATAAGTGTCGGGGGAAAGCCGTTTATTTAACTCGACTTCCTTATCGCAGAAGAACTTGCGCTGTTCGAGAGAGGTATAGTCCACATAACCCAGATTAATAGTTTTTTTTGTCTTATAGACATACCTGTCGGTAATAAATACGAAAGACATCTGCGTTTGTTCCAGCCGTACTGTTTTTGTCGGCTCGGGGTATATTTCGGGGTTAAGAAGCGCCTGTGCTATTTCGGGGAGATTATTCATCTATCTGTAATAAAAATCCTTTCGGTTTTTCTCCGCTGATTAAAGAGTATATCTATTGATTGTACCACTTAAAAACATTTTGTGAATAATCCGGTTTTTATATAATTTTTAATACGCTGGATAAACCAGCCTGCTCTTTAAATTGTCTTTCCGGAGGGAGTGCATTCGCGTTGCTCAGTATAAACTCCGCGACCGAAGAATCCCGGGGGAGGGGTTATTATTCCCCCCTCGCCCAAGATGCTTCGTCCCGACCCGTCGGGACTCCAGCATGACAATTTTTATTGCTATTCCTGTTAGCATCTATCTTGACTTTTATTTTATAAATCATAAATCCGTTCGTCCTGAGTCCCGATGCATCGGGAAAGGATATTCCTTGTTTTTTATAGCCGTTCGTGGTGAGCCTGTCGAACCATAACGGCGATGGAGAATCCCGCCACAAACTGCATAAGTCATTTTCCTTTCAACACCCATTCGGCAAAACGCCGGTAGGAGCGTTCCCCTGTCTTTTCTATTTTTGCCGGGAAAAAGCAGGCAGGCAGTTCGTTAAACTGCCGGTGATATGCTATGCATTCGCAGCATTTGCCTTTTCGCGGGCAGGGTTCGTAAGTGCAGTTGCACCTTGCCATGTTTGCCTTGATATTACAATCCATATAAACCTGTTATCCGTAAACCCTTCTCATCTCGCGAGATAATCCTGTTAACAACTCCAACGCGAGTACGGCGACTTCTTCCTTAACTCCCGCCAATCCGCAGCTGGGTGTAAGCAGCCCGTGTTCTACCAGTTGTTTAATGGCTATTCCTTTACGCGTAAAGGTAGCCATTGCCTCTTCCAGCCGGTCTTTCAAGCTGGCAACGGTTTCTTTTTGAATATTGGTTTCGTCTGTCGGTATTATTCCCCAGGCGATAGCGCCGTTTCTGTCTAAAAAGGCTTTCACTTCCGAAGGATAGAGCGTCAGGCTCTCGGCAAAGTTATAGGCGTCGAAATTGAGAATATCGATGCCGGTGCTTAATATGAGCGACCAGTCGGTATTGCCGCAGCAGTGAATCCCTTTCAGTCCGCTGATTCCGTCCAGAACCTCCTGCAGCAGGGCAATTACCCTCTCTTTCGGCAGTGAAAAGAAGGCCGAACCATACGAGGTCATAGCCGGCTCGTCGATGAATATAATCGTATTTTTAGAAATCTGCGACAGTATCTTTTCCTGCCATCCCGCTTTGAGCCTTATCAGCTTGGCGGCGGCATCGGAAAGAATCTCGTTGTAGAGGATTACTTTTCCGCTGTTATCCTTGACGCTCAGTCCCCAGCTTATCGGGCCGATTAACTGCCCTTTAACGGCAAGCGGGGATAAATCCGGCTGCTTTAAAAGTTCATATAGCCCGGAAGCATATTCCTCGGTAATAGGGAATTTATCGCTGTCATTTTCAAGGTAGGCCATATACAGCTGTTCGAGAGCGCCGCTGTGGTCTGTCGTTTCATCTATAAGCAGGTCGTTGCCTTTTTCAACAATGCCCGGAAAACCGTCACCGACCTGTACTGCCATCCCTTCTTTGGGGGAGCGGTTCGGCAATTGCGGCCAGCAGGGGATATCCTTTAAAAAGCGCGCGATTACAGAGCAGGCTTCTCCGGCGTCTTTATACGGCATACTTCCTATCATAGTTGGCAGTAAGCTAAAACCGGTATCTTTCATCTTAAACGTATTTCCCTTTAATTAAATTAATTCTATTGTACCACAATCCGTATTTTTAGATGGCTTTATAATAATCCGTTAATTATTGCAGGATTTGTCGCCAGGCTGTAACAACATATACTATAAAAACCGGAATGTCATGCTATAATTAAATATTATATTGATTGATTGCACAAGCGCACATTATACTCTAATAATGGATGTATTAAAAACAGTATTGGACTACATAAGGGAAAATCATCCCGAAGCCGCAGTGCCTTTAGAGGATTACAGCTGTTTTACTGTAAGTTCCGAAGGTAAAAGAGCTCCCGGATATAGCAGAAGTGTTTACAGCGGAAGCGGCTGGAATATCAGCATCGGGCGTTCGGTAACACCTGAAAGAATCTATAATATAAAAGCCGAGCATAATAACGGTGATACTATATGGACTGGACGTATAATAAACGGAAGGATTGAGGAGAACAGTTATGAGAATATTTCCCGCAGATAAAGCATCACATCGCTGGAATCAACTGAAGGGGCAGTCAAATCTTCCTTTACATAATCGTCTCTTGGCCGTTTTTCTGTCCTTCCTTTTCGTATTATGCTCCGTTTTTTCCTCTTCTGTTGCCATCGATGCGGCGTCTGTTAACAGCTATCCTATAATGCCGATTACACAGCAGGAGAAAGCCCTGCAAAGCGAGCTGTTTTTATCTGTACCCGAAGCTATCATCGACCGGCAAATCCAAAAAGAATTGCAGTCATATGAGACTGGGAATAGTTTCAACCTGCTTTCACATTTATATTACGTTCCGGAAGAACGCAACCAGGGACGTATCGGCAACTGCTGGGTCTGGGCTGGAACGGGTTGCATGGAAATTGCGCTGAACGTACAACTGGGCATTACCGACAGGTTGTCTATTCAATACTTCGATTCACTCTACAATGACGGTTTTGGGGATGATTGGGCAGGCAACGGCGGTACTGCCGCACAGTTTGCCGATTTTTATGACGCGCATCAAATGATAATATCCTGGTCGAATATAAATGCCTATTACCAGGATTATAACGCCGGAAACAACGCTACCATATCTTCCGAGAAAATCGCCGAGAATTCGGGCTATCTCATCGACAGTGTGGATTACGGATTGATAAGAACACACAGGGTCGGTGAAGACACCGCTATAACGAGAATCAAGAATATTTTGAATCAAGACAAGGGTATATTTTTTGCTTTTTATCTGGCGGATGATGAGGATTGGCGCCAATTTTACGATTTCTGGAAATATGAACCGGAATCTTCCATCTGGAATCAGGGATTTTCCGATGGGAAAGAGTGGAATAACGAGGAAGGCGGCGGGCATGCGGTACTGTGCGTGGGATATGACGACAGCGACCCCGACCCGGCAAATCACTACTGGATTATGCTGAACAGCTGGGGCGTAAATGATGGCAGGCCCGATGGTTTATTCCGGGTATCGATGTACAATGATTATGACGATGCCGATTCCGACGGCGGTTATAATTCGTACTGGTGGACTGTTGAACCGGATTACCTGGGTGCGGTGCAAAGGGGGATTGATACATTGCCCGGGATATCGGGTCATAATAATCCGAAGGATGCTGTTCCGGCTATCTGGTAGGGAAATTAAGAGTTAGAAAGTATTAAAAAGAGGGGGCTGAAAAGCCCCCTCTAATGTTATCCGAATCAGGACAGAGGTAGCGGATGGAGCGGCATTTCATCGTAAAAGGAAGGCCCGGCGTTTATGGCGTCAGTTTCCGCATTTATCGAATATATGGCTTTTCCTATAATGGCTATATTCCATGAATAAATATAATTTGAATCCCAATCGATACAGGCTGAAAGAAGATAGCCGTCTCTCAAGGCTTTGACCTGCAAAACATAGGCTTTAGCCTGGGGTGTCAGCGCAGAATAAGCGTCATTGGTATCGGTGTCGTCGTTTTCAAGCCATGTTTCCAGTTCCTCAAGCGAATCGAAATGCCTCGGGTCTTTTATCGAATCGAGTTCTGTGGAAAGGGCAGTATTTGAAGCTGTCAAGCCGTCAATTTCGGCATAAGCCTGTGCCAGTTCCGTATTCGCTTCTTCCAGTTCGGTTTCAAGGTTTATAATCCTCAGCTCGGAATCAGCCAGATTCACTTCCAATTGAGCGACCTCGGCGCGGGAGGCATTCAAATCACTGATTGTGGCTGTCAATTGAGCCTGCAGGGCAGCGGCGTTGGCCTGTTCTGCCGCCAGCTGTGTTTGCATTGCAGCTATGTTATTTTCGAGGTCTGCTATATTCGCTTTTGCCTTATTTAAATAGTTGTTTTCAATACCGTAAAGAACTCCGACAGCGATAAGCCCGGTTGCCAGCACTGCCATAACAATCATCTTCCAGACGCCTGTGCCGCCGCTCTTTTGCGGGGGGTGCTGATTAACGGAAACCGGGGTTGCGGGTGGAGGCATAGCAGAAGCTGAAGCCTGTTTTACCGTTGCCGGCTCCTCCGCCGGTTTCTGCCCCCGCTTTGCTCCGCACACTCCGCAGAACTGCTCGTTTCCTTTCAACTCATTTCCGCATTGATTGCAGTATGGCATAGCCTTCTCCTCAAGAATTGATTCTTCTATTTTAGCATAATTGGGAATTTATAGAGGAAAGGGGCAACCATTCGCATAGCCACTGTCATTGCGAATCCCGACTTGTCGGGATGAAGCAATCTCTATATCTTGTAGTATAAGTCCTGCCAATTTCTATTCATTGTTTCTATCAAGGCTACTTTTTTTAATCTCGAACCGGCTTTAATCTGTTTTTCTCTGGATATTGCACTTATCGGGTCGTAAGCGATTTCATAATATACCAGCTTATGTACGTTATACCTCTTTGTGAACCCTTTAACCAGTTTTTCTTTATGTTGGTAAACCCTTATTCTCAGGTCATTGGTTATGCCTGTATAGATTACGGTATTATTATCGTTGGTTATCATATACACATAGTATTGTTTATTCATCGGTAGAGATTGCCGCGTCATCCCGACTTGTCGGGATTCCTCGCAAAGACATTTATATTTATTTAGCCTTCCCTTCCACTATCGCAATCTCTTCCGGTGTCAGCCCGTAAAGTTTATAGACCAGCTCATCGATTTCCCTATCGGTTTTTTCGATTTCTTTTACCAGTTCATCCTTTTCATTGGAGAAAACATCGCGAATCGGCGCCAGTTTTTTATTTAGCTCCAGCATCTTTTCGACTAGCGATACCAGCTTATCGTGCATTGCCTTTTCGGAAGGATTATCGAAGTCGATAGCTGCCAACGGGAATTTGGTAAGATAATATTCGTCAAAGTGCATTGTCCTTATAGCTTTACTGAATATAAAATTGTAGGCATACCAAGCCCAAAGTTTGGAGTTTAATAAACCAGTAATAAAATAATAAGAGAATGCTTTATTAGTGATTATAGTATTCTGTATTGTATCTAAGGTTAAAATACCTTTTCCGTCATAAGTTGACATTAAAACTATATGATCATATGGTTTCATGACGTGAGCAATTATTTGTTGCGATAGAATTTTAGGTTGGCTAAGAAAAGATATTTTTTTATCTGCGCCTGATAAAATAGCCTCTGGTAAAAATTCCTTAGTTTTATTTAGAGAATATCTTGAGATGTGGTCTCCACGATAGGTAGGAATCCCAGTAGCATTATTAGTCAGGTGTTTTTGAAAAGGAATCCCTCTTGTTGTTTGACTAATATCTTTCATAAATAATTTAGAAGATGTCATCTTATTAAAGATTTTTAATTCTTTTTCATTTATTCCCATCGGTATCGTATCTGTAGATTGTGCCGTTTCTTTGGTTACATAAACTTGTTTTGTAATTCCATTTGTATCTAAGTTTAATGCATAAAATGAGTGTTCAGAGGCAAATTGCTTAGAAATAACAACGACCATTTGCTCAAGCAAAACACCTCTAAAAGCTTTGCTTGTATCAACGGCTATTCCTAAGTCTTCAAGTATAAGTTTACGTCCAGTGACCCATTTCTGGCTGTAAGCAAGAGATTTAGGAATAATAAAACCAAGATAACCGCCTGGTTTTATTAGCTGTAATGCCCTTTCAATAAAAACCATAGCACTATTTTTATTATTTTTGCTGTGCTGATAATAGTCGTTAATATAATTCCTATCGTATTCATCAAATTCCGCACCATACGGCGGATTGCCTATTACAATATCGAAACCACCATTAGCCATAATATCCTTAAACTCATAATCCCAGTTAAAGGGGTGTTTATCGCGCCAGTTATCCCCAAAATAACCCATTAATTCTTCATCCGTGCCCGAAATCAGGGAATTGCCCTGCTTGATGTTATCTTTTAATGGTTTAAGAATACCTTGTGATGCTAATCCACGCAGTAACAGGTTAAGCCGCGCAATCTCCACTGCCTGCCTGTCCAAATCCACCCCGAAGATGTTGCCGGTAAGTATCGGCATACGGTCGGCTTGCGGCAATTCGGACGGCTTTTTACCGCGCACATCGGCATGATAGTTCAGCAATTCGTCATAGGCGCGGATAAGGAACGAACCGGAACCGCAAGCGGGGTCTAAAATCTTCATATTCAAGATTTTATTATAATTATCGTGCCTGTTTTCGGATATAAAACGGCCTATTGTTTCCCTGACAATATAATCCGTTACGAATTTGGGAGTGTAGTAAATACCCTGTTCCTTGCGGTGCTGTTTCTTTTCCACCAGCTTGTAATCGGTATCGAAAGTACCACCTAAAGACATCCTAATTTGTGCTTGTTTTGCCTTTTCTACGATATGTTTATTAATATAACCGAGATATTGTTCATAAACCTGCCCCAATACATCGGCATCAATCATGTTAAAGTTATAACAAGCTCTGGTTCCGGGTATATCATATAGTCTGTTAATAATTTCAGCTATGGTGTCTTCATATATACATAACCGGGAATCCTCTAATAAGTGATATTCGAATAATTCACTATCATAGTGCGTTCTGTAATAGCTAAATGTCTCATTGAGCCTTGTCTTCAATTCATCTTTTTTACGCCCGTTGCTCTCCCAGTAATGTATAGCTGAACGTAGTTGCGGGTCTTCGAGTTTCCTATCTTCGGCAGTTCGAATAAATATCAATCTGTTGAAGAGTTTCTGTATTATCTCATCTATATTTTCTTCTTTAAGCCATTCATTATGATGTAAAATTTGATTAAAAAGTGTTTCACGCCATTGCCGTAATTGCTTGAAAAGCCGTTCCTCAATAGGTATAGGCTGTGCAACAAAACCCCATTTAACTGCTTCTTTATTAAGTAAATCCTGACTTATAGAATCTTTCGATAACAGCCAGAGCCTGTCAAACTCACTCTCATAATCTTCGAGCGAAAAACGAATAGGGGATTTATCTCTTGACTCATTAACATTGAAAAGGTGAATTTCGGCGAAATTGGTTAGCAATGCCCAATTAATACCTTTGCTGTAGGCATAGGTGACAGCCTGCTTGATATAATCGGGGTTATTTAAATCGGCACCCAGTTTTTTAGCTTCTATATATATCCGAGAGACGCCGTTTATTTTTAAGGCGTAATCGACGCGACCGATTAGCGGAACATTTTCCTCCATTGAGGTTTCTTTGTAATCGCTTGTATCCCAACCCAGTGCTTTAAATAAGGGCTCGATGAAGGACTGTTTTGTTTTTGCTTCATTCAAATCCTTTTTTTCTTTGTTACTGAGGTTATTATATCTTATAACAAGCTCTGCTATTTTTGCTTTGGCTTCATCTTTATTCATTCTTACCCCTTGTCACTCTGAGCAAAGCGAAGAGTCTAAATGCAACTCGAAAGGCTTTAGATTCTTCGGTCGTTCCACTCTCTCAGAATGACATTTTTTATTTTAACTCCTCATACTGCGCTGGAAGAGGAAGGTGCCGATAATAAAGATAACAACCGACCAGATAACCAGGAACCAGAAATCCCCGCTTATGGCTTCCATGCCGACACCCCTGGTAATAACGGCGCGCGAGGCGTTGACGGCGTGCGAATAGGGGAACAGGTCGGCAAATGTCCTGATGTATGACGGCAGGAAATCGCTGGTAAACCAGACGCCCGATAACATGGCAAGCGGCATCGAAAACAGCCAGCTCAAAGGCTCACCCTGGTTCTCCGACTTGGCAAGTGAGGCAACCACCATGCCGATACCGATACTGCATATTCCGGTTAATGCGAAGATAGCGAATGCCAGCCAGATATTGCCGATGATATCCATGCCGAAAAGCCAGCCAAGCAGTATAAACAGTATTATTTGTATGATGGCGATAATCGTCATGCTACATGAGTAGCTGGCAATGAATTCCCAGGGACGGGTGGGGGTAGTCATCATGCGGTGCAGGAACCTCGACTCTTTATCACGCAGCATAATGCGTCCGGCAGTCGGTATCATAATTAAAAGACCGAATACGATGATACCCGGGGCGATAAAATCCATCTGGGTTATCTTGGATTCGATATTTATCGGGTTGGTATTAATTGTAATCGGTATTTCGATTCCGGCATACGAGCGCGTTACCGAGTTTACGATTGAAATAATGTTCGATGATACCGACAGATTGCTTTCATCATAGGTGATATAGAGCACGATATCGCCGGATGCTTTTTGCCATAACAGGGCGACTTGTTCCCCGAATCCCTCCGGTATAACGACATAAGATGAAATATTACCCAGTCTCAGGGCTTCCAGAGCAGAATCAGTATCGCTGTATTTACTTACATGCAAGACCGAGGTCGCCGGCAGAGCCTCGTCGATAAAAGCCTGCGATACTTCGCTGCGGTCGTTATCTACGATGCCAATACCATAACTGGCAGACATGTCACCGCCGAAAGCAACCCCGAAAAGCAGCATGAAAACCAGTGGAAACGCCAGCAGAAAACCGAGGGCCAAAGCATCACGGGAGGTTTCCTTGATATTTCTTTTAAAAAGACTCCAGAATCTCATTCCCTTAACTCCTTTCCCGTAATCCTGATAAAGACATCGTCAAGGGTGGGTTCCTTAATGTATGCCGAGCGTATGGTCGTTCCGGCATCCTGTAAATAATTTACGATTTCCTTAAAGTCGACCCGCTTGTCGGTAATTGTCATCGTGCCGTCTGTTATCTGCACGTCTTCATATTTTTCTTTCATTTCCATAATCGTCTTCTGGGTAAGATTCCAGGCCTTGATGATTATGGTGTGCGTATCTATCATGCTTGTTTTCAAGTCTAGACCTGTGCCGAGGGCAACGATTTTGCCTTCATCGATAATGCCGATACGGTCTGCCAGAAAGTCGGCTTCCTCCAGATAGTGTGTGGTTAAAAGGATGGTTTTCTCTTTTTTCAGCCGGGCGATATATTTCCAGACGACACGCCTCGATTGAGGGTCCAAACCCAGTGTCGGTTCGTCCAGTATGACCAGCTGCGGGTCGTTAATAAGCGCCATAGCTATATTCAATCTTCTTTTCATGCCGCCGGAGAACTTTCTCACCTGGTCTTTGGCCCTGTCTTCCAGCCCCATCGTTTCAACCAGTTCCCTGGCTCTCTGTTTAACGATTTTAGGGGGCAGTTTATGCAGATTGCCGAAGAGTTCCAGGTTTTCTATCGGGTTAAGATGGTCGGAGAGGGTGGTATCCTGCGGCGATATGCCGATTGTCGCCTTGACCTTGTAAGGGTCTTTATTGATGTCGTTTCCCATTACCAGCGCCGTTCCGCTGGAAGGTTTGAGCAGGCAGCAGAGCATGCTTATGGTAGTCGTTTTACCGGCTCCGTTGGGCCCCAGGAAAGCAAACAGCTCGCCTTTTTTAACGTCGAGGTTGATGCCGTCTACGGCTAGGATTTTGCCGAATATTCGCGTCAGATCGAATGTTTGAATGGCAAAAGAGTCATCGGGTTTTCTGACAGATAAAGGGTTTTCCGTTACCATCTTTACCCCTCCTTGATATTACTGGCTGAATTATATCATAATCGCTGGAATTGTGGTGTAAAAACGGCAAGAATTTCTTGCTGAGGAAGGTAGATATAATCAATAATTCGCTGCTCTTTCTTTTGCCGATGAAGCGTGGGATATTGCAATGATAGTTCCCCTCTTGGCCAGCGGAGAGGGGTTAAAGGCGAGGTAAAAAGCTCAATACCTCATCCCCCTGTCCCCCTTCTCCGAAATCATAGAAGGGGATAACGACAACTATCGTTGCGGGCAGTAAAAAAGCCGTTCGTGGTGAGCTTGTCGAACCATAACGGCGATGAATCTAGAGCGCGACGAATAACATACAAGACTCTTCGTTTCACTCAGAGTAACAGTTGCCAAGTAGCAGGGGGCGGCAGAAGCGTTTTGAAAGGAAATTTTGGTTGGAAAGTATGCTGTCTTACTCTAGTCACGATTGACGGCGACAATATTTTCCCTTAATGATTGCCATCTTTCGCGCGAAAGTTCCATGACGATAAAGTTGTATCCGTCCAGCTTTTTATTAGCGCAGGGGGTGAAACCGCACTTTAAAAAACAGTTTTGAGCCCTGATGTTGCAGTCGAGCGTTTTTAAGTAAACACGCTTGAAGTTATGCCTGTTGAAGATATAGTCCGCCAGTAATATCATCGCCTCGGTGCCGTATCCTTTATTCCAGTATTGCCGGTTCCCGAGCAGAATGCCGACCTCGGCTTCGCCTTTGAACCTGTTGATGTTGTAATAGGCGCAATTGCCGATATGCTCTCCGTTCAAGGTCTCGATGGCGAACTCCAGCTTGACAACAGGGGACATTTGCAATTCGTTGATATACAGAAACAGGTATTCGTTAAATGACATATCCAGCGGCAGACAGGCGTCCAGCCTTGCCAGTTCGGGGTCTGTTTTCCATGTATAATCGTTTACCGCATCATCCAGCTGTTTTTTGCATAACATAATACGTATATTTTCAATCATTATTCCGCTCTCCGTAAATCGAACCAGGGAATAGAACCAGGGTCCTTCATAACATCGATATCGTCCAATGCCTGCTGAGCGGCTTCCCGTATGGCTTCGCTCTCGTCTTTTAAGCACATTTCAAGGTATCCCTGTGCTTCATCACCGCCGATTTTTCCGATGGCCACAATAGCGGCGATTCTGACATCCGTATCATCGTCGTCCGCCACTTCAATCAGGTATGGAACGGCAGCTTCTTCTCCCAGTTCGCCGCAGGCGCCTGCCGCTTCATAGCGTAATTCGGCCAGCGGGCTGGAAAGTTCGCTGATCAGGCAGTTTATCCAGTTCGGATTGCAATTTCTTCCCATGGCAAAGATGGCGCTGGCCTTGAGCTTGATATCATCACTTTTATAGGCTTCCAGGATGGCCTGCTCCACGCGCGGCAGGCTGAGAGGGGAAACGGATTCCAGCGCTCGTCTTTTTATGTCGATATCATCGCTATAGTTATACGTTTCCAGCAGGGTTTTGCACAGTAGCGGCATGTAATCGGGGTTTATCTTTTTGTGTTCTGCCAGCATGGCAAATCTGCCGAGCGCCATAGCGGCATCACTCCTGACTTTTGGTGACGGGTCGTTTTGCATTATTCTAATCAGGGGTTCAATCAGTGTAGAATCCTCGTTTTCCCAGAGTCCTTCTATCGCCTTGCAGCGTATTTCTTCTTCGGGGTCGTACAGGCGATGTCTGAAAATGGCATCGAAATTCAGTTCCGCCGAGTCTTCTGCCAACTCTATCAGGCGGTTTATCAGGTTTAATTGCCGCTTTGGGCTGAGCTGCTTCCAAACCCTGTCAAAAAAAACAAGGTCTTCGGCTTTAATATCGGTCAGTTCGACCAGTTGCTTGTTGGCAAGCGGTTTCTCTTCGTCTGCCAGTCCCGTTATTATTTGTCCGGTTATCGAAAGCCGTTCTGCATCAGCTGTCATATTAATCCAGGTCCTCGTTACCTTCCTCGTCTTTTTCCCAGATAGGTTCGGTAAAGTAGTCTATGTACTCTTCCATAGCCTCGGCGGCTACCTGTTTCATCTGTTCCCTGGCTTCGTTGGCAAAGTGCGACAGCTCTTCTGTATTTATATCTATACCAAGCAACTCTTTTAATGCATTGATAATTGCCAGAGCCGCCATCGGATTTTGCAGTTTCGAAGCATACGACGGGACTTCTCCAAGCAGGCAAACACCCTCCATCTCCCGTTCTTTCGCCACGCCCAAAAGCAGGCCGTTCAAACCGGATATCTGCAGGTTACCCCCTTTTAACAGGTTGCGGGCGGCCAGTTCCTGGGCAATGTTCTGAGTGGTTCCCACGCCCCAAACCCTTGGCTGTTCGGTATGATGGATACGCGTCAGCGCGGCGGCGCAGGTATAGATTCTGTTTGCCCTGAATCTGGCTGCCACATCGAGAACACAGTGAGCCAGCTCGTATCCCTTGGCTGCCGGCTGGGCATCCCCGATAAAAAGTATCAGGTCGTTATCGCCCGTCTTGTTTTTCCAGTAGTAGAACCTGCTCTGCGGGAACTGAGGGTCTTCAATCAGGTTATCCTTTACCAGCACCCCGATCGGGTCGAAGAAATTAGCCGGTCTGACCGCCGCCAGGTCTTTTAACTCCAGTTTGCGCGCCAAATAAGTAGCAACAATCATAGCTACGTTACTGATACCCGGCCAGGCTGCCAGCATATTGGGCGCATTCAATTTCGGCCGGGCAATTATTTTTACCAAATCGGTTACCATATAATTCTACCTCCGCATTTAAAAATGCCGGGTCTTGTTTTTGATTACTTTTTTGAGGATATCGATAGAACAGGAATGTACAGCGAAGGCGTGCTGAACGAGCCCCCAATCCACTTGGAATCGCTGCCGATGGCGGCAATATCTTTCAATACCTGGTAAATATTGCCGGAAACCATGGTGTTTTTAACCCTACCTGTTATTTTACCATTTTCTATCTTATATCCCAAGAGCACGTTACCGGCAAAATCGCCGCCCAGCACGTTGCCCTGTTCCGCTCCCATGACATATTCTATGACCAGCCCTTCCTTGATATCGGCCAGCATCTCGTTAAAAGAAGTGTTGCCCGGTTTAATCACGAAAACTGAGGCGGAAGGCGATGGAAGTCTGCCGCCGTTGCGTTCGCCGTTTCCGGTACTTTGAGTATTGGCAAGAGCCGCGGTCTGTAAATCATAATAGAAAGCGGCAGGCATGCCATTCTCAATCAGTGTTGTACATCTGGTAGCTACTCCTTCATCATCGAAAGGGCGGCTGCCCGGACAAAAAGGAATCGAGGCATCGTCCCTGAGACAGAATTTAGTATCGAAGACGGCTTTTCCCAGTTTGTCACCGACCGGAGACGACCCCTCGTATACGTTTTTACCGTTGAATGCGGATACCAAGGGCGAGACCAGAGCGCTGGCAACGCCGTTTGGAGTAAAGATAACCGGCAATGCCTTATCTGGCGCTTCTGCCTGCTCTTTAGCCCATTCCAGTTGCCTGATGACGGACGAGGTTATCGTTTTGGTATCGGTTAACGGATGACAGGAGCTTTCGTCCTCTCCGACGAACAGCATATCGGTATCCTGTATGACTGTTCCCTCGAGCCTCATGCTGAAAGCACTTTTCCGATATTCCGCGCATCCTCCTGTCGAATTGAGTATTTTTATAGTGGTAGTGCTTTTGGTAAGTCCGCCCTCACATGCGATATCGGGGGTATGTCCTCTGATGATATCTATCATCTCTTCCCCAAGCTTTAGCATCTGTTCCATTGAGACTGATTCGATTGCCGGGTCGTATACGTCTACCTGCGGATAATTCGAAGCGGCGGGGAATTCGAACTTTGCCGCCGTGCCGAATTCGGCTGTCTCTACGGCAGAATTAACCAGCATTGTAACATCATCCAAATCATTCGTTGCGCTGTAACCGATTTTACCTTTTTTAATAATCCTCAGTGCTACGGTCTGGCTTTGCTTGCTAAGGATATGTTTAAGGCGATTGTTTTCGAATTTCACCGGCGTCTGCTCGGTAGATACCATGAATACCTCGGCGGCTTCAACTACCTTTTTGGCCTGTTCCAGTATTCTTTCCATTATGCGCCTCCTACGAGGCAGTGACGGATACGGATATGCGGGCTGCCGTTAGAAACGGGCAGGGGGGATTGCCCCCCTTTGCCGCAGCCTCCCCCTTCATTCATATCCAGGTCATTACCGATGGCATCTATATTTTTCAAGGTTTCGAAAACGTTGCCGGTAAGCATCACCGGACGTATCAGTTCTGCAATTTTTCCGTTTCTTATCATATAGGCTTCCCCTGCAGAAAAGGTGAACATTTCCATGCTGGTGGTACCGCCGTACCAGTTTTTGGCATAAATGCCTTCCTTGATATCGGCTATCATCTCCTCGAAAGTAGTGGCACCGGGTTCTATATAGGTATTCGTCATGCGGACGATGGGCGGAAAGCGGTAACTGATAGAGCGTGCATTCCCCGTTGCCCGTTCCCCCATTTTGGCGGCTGTTTCTCTTGAATGCAGCCTGCCCGTCAATTTACCTTCCCTTATAAGATAGGTTTTGGTTGCCGGAGTTCCCTCATCATCATATTTAAAACTGCCGCGTAAGCCCGGCACTGCCGCACCGTCTACTATATTCAGTTCTTCTGTGCCGAACTCTTTACCCAGTGTCATAAGCCGGCGCAGGTTTTCGTTTTCATAGACGAAATCGGCTTCCGAGAGGTGCCCGAAGGCTTCGTGAACGAAGACTCCCGCCAGCACCGGGTCGAGCACTACCGTGTATTCGCCGCCCTTAGCCTGCGGAGCTGCCAGAAGAGCAACCGCTTTATCCGCCATTTCCTTAACCTGCGGATGCAGGGTTTTGATGCGTCCAAAATCGCCGCGGCTGCCCATGCTGAGGCTGGACTGCTGTACTTCTTTGCCGTTAGTTGCGACCGCCATCAGGTAAATGGTGATATCAGCTCTTTCCTGACTTATAAAACTGCCGATGGAGTTGATGAAAATTGATTTCTTGACGCTGTCTCCGTAGCTGACGACGGAGGTTTGCAGGCCGGGTGTCTGCCAGATGATATCGTTGTATTCGCTTGCCAGTTCCTTCTTTTCGGAGAGCGGGATTTTAAACGGATTTTTATCTTCATCCAGTATTACTTTGTCCACAATCGGCTCAGCCGTCGTCAGCTCGATATCTCCCTGTGATATGAATTTAGCCTGGCTGATAGCCTGTTCAATTCTGGATGACAGGTCTTTAAGGTTGTTGAAGCTGGTAAAACCCCATCCCCCCTTAACTTTAGCGCGAATGTTGCCGCCGATGCTGCGGCTGGAATCGATGGAGTCCAGTTTTTTGCCGCGATAAGAGATATGGCTGGAAGTGGATTCCTCAAAATGCGCTTCGATATAGTCGGCGTCGTATTTTTTTATGATTTTTGATGCTTCTTCGGCAATGTTTTCGATTTGTGACAATATATTTCTCCCGTGGGATTATTTTAATCAAGTGTATATATGTATATACCAGTTTAAGCGAAATACAGATTGCAGTCAATCGAGATATATCATAGGGCAGACGTTAGTAGTTTAATAATTTGTCATCCTGAAATCACGAGGGGTGATTGAAGGATCCGGGGGGTGGGGAGAATTTCCGATAGATCGGAACTTCGTTCTTCATTTATACTTAGCGCAGCTAATGTACGAACTCAGCGTTACAAAGGTATCTGCGGCAACAGGCGATAATATCAGCCCTCATCTGTCATTTACCAGAATGCCATCCCGACAAGTCGGGACTACCCCACCCCTCCCCGGATGTTGAGTTTCGGCAAGCTGGAACGAAATCCCGATTTATCGGGACTCTAATAATATCCGCTCATTCTGAGCATGACGAAGGACACGAATTCAGCATGATAACAACCAAGCCGTTCGTGGTGAGCTTGTCGAACCATAACGGCGTCGAATATTGAATTGTATTAAAATCCCTCTTAATCTCCCTTTTTCAAAGTGAGAGAATCGCGGAGTGGTGGTTCTTGCCTTTATTTACAAAAACGTAGGGACGGCCATTGGTCCTCCTCATGAATAACAAATGACAATAAGGCTATTCGATAAAGATTTCTAAATCGTCCCTTCGCAGTTTATATCAGATTCTTTATTGCACTCAGCATTGTAATCAGGTACCTGCCCTCTTTGGAAAAGAGGGCGTGAGGGAGATTTGCTGCCAATTGCTCCATCAATTCTGGAAACTTGCAAAATCCCTCTTAATCTCCCTTTGCTAAAGGAAGAGAATTACGGTGTGGTAGTTCTTGTCTTTATTTATAAATACGTAGGGACGACCATTGGTCGTCCGCCAGTTACTTATCGAATTCTTAATTTATTAACGGCAGCCTTATCCTGACAACCGTTCCTTTTCCCTGTTCGCTCTTTACGCTGATATCGCCTCCGTGCGCCTCGACTATGCTCTTGCATATGGCCGTTCCCAGCCCGAAGCCGTTATCGTTTGTCCCCGGCACTCTGTAGAAACGTTCGAAGATGTGCGGCAGGTGTTCTTCGGGTATGCCCTCTCCTGTATCTTTTACCTCTATTGATACGCTGTCTTTTTCGTTAACGGCTTTAATAAATACCGAACCTCCCGAAGGGGTATGTTTTAAAGCATTGTCCAGCAGATTGGAGAAAAGCTGGAACAGCATTTTAGAGTCCGCCATTAAAGGTATTTCTGCTTCCATCTCTGTTTGCAGTTCCACATTTTTATCTTCGTACAGGTACCTGAAGGCATCTTCCGTTTCGCGTATTACATCCGGCAGGTTGATTGCTTTCATATCCAGCGGCAGCCGACCTTCGTCCGCTCTAGCCAAAAACAACAGGCTGCCGATTAGTTCTTCCTGTGTATTGATACGCCCCGATAAAAATGAAAGCAGTTCCTGGCATTCCTGCGGACTTTTTTCGCTGTCCATTGCTCCGGTAACCGTAGTTTTCATCGAAGCCAGCGGGGTTTTTAACTCGTGAGCGGCATCGGAGATGAACCTTTTCTGCGATTCTATCGTGTTTTGAATGCTGTCTGCCATACGGTTGAAGGATTTAGCCAGGCTGCCTATTTCATCGTTCGAATTGACCTTTACCCTCCGGTCAAGATTGTGTTTCCCCAGGGCTTCGGCGCTTTTGGCGATATGCCTGACAGGTCTGACAATAAGCAAAGATATAAGGAATCCTGTCAACAGGGAAAGCAGTAGTATAACAGGAAAAGACGGAGTCAAATCATACCATACCCTTTCCGGCCAGCTCTTGCCAAGAGAGAAAAAATTATCGAGAGTGGCTAATATAATGACGTCGTCATAACCCTCAATGGGCATGTAATAAAATTTTCGCCATCCACCATAACCGGTGAACGTATCGAGGGTATCATTAAAAGATTGTTCGCTTATAATAAGTACGCCCACTTTAGATGTTCCTAGCTCGAGAGAGTAATAATTATGACCATCACCGGAAATTTTCCCCAGTTCATTAACAGTAACACCACTCCAAGAACTTTCCGTTAATGGAGTAAAGTTGTCGAGCACAAATCTGGGAGTAATATGATAACTGTTGAATATATCACTGAGTATTCCAAGTTGACTGTTATACTCAGCCGGGGTTGCTCCATTGATATAGGCGAAACTTGTTTCCATTCTTAAATGAACATTCCATTCATCAGCTTCGGCGGCATGATATTCTACGTAACTCAGTATGCCGATAATCATCAGCAGCGTAAAAAATACATAAACCAGCGTTATTTTAACGCTAAGGCTTTTCATCTTTGATAACATATCCCAATCCATTCACGGTCTTGATGACCGCTTCCCGGTCGTCTGGGTTTAACTTCTTGCGTATGCGGCTGACAAAGACTTCCAAAACATTGGAAAATATATGGTTATCCGACCCCCAGACGTGCTCTTCCAGCATTTCCTGTGTCACTATTCCGTTCTTGTTTATCGCGAGGTATTCCAAAATAGCGTATTCCTTATATGTCAGCGTAATGTTGTTTCCCGCATAACCTACCGTCTTTTTTGATGTATTTATGCACAGGTCTTTAATAATTATTTCTACTCCCGGGTGGCCGTTAGCTCTTCTTATCAGGGCGCGGATTCTGGCATACAGTTCAGGGTAGCTGAAGGGTTTGGGAAGGTAATCGTCCGCCCCGCAATCCAGGCCGTGCACTTTATCTCCTATATAATCACGGGCGGTGAGCATCAGAATTGGCGTGTCTATCCCATTCCTGCGGATGTATTCACATACCGAGAAGCCGTCGGCTTTCGGCAGCATAATATCGAGAATTATCAGGTCATATAAAAAGCTAACAGCCCGTTCCTGCCCCGCCAATCCGTCGGTTTCAAAATCTACCGGATAGCCGTTCTTTTCCAGTTTGGACTTTATCGACCAGACCAGATGCTTGTCATCTTCAATAATCAGTATTCTCATAACCAATATGATATATCCTTATATCACGCATGACAATAATATTCAGCTTTTATTCAGGTAATCGGTGTCCTGTGCAGGGGATAACAGGGTATCCCAAAAATTCTCTCTAAAAGCTTTTTACAAAAAATAATTTTATGGTATAATATACAGGTAATGAGGGTATGGTTCCCGCGATTCATATCTAAAAACCATGCTTTATAATGTTGCGTTAACAAGCTCAAAAAGCAAATTGACAAGGCGTTTTGAGTATGGTATTATAGTCCCTGTTACAGAGTACCTTAACAATTGGATAGCGAGAGGAAGGTTCAATAAATTCTGAAAATTAAGTTAATTTTTGGAGAGTTTGATCCTGGCTCAGGATAAACGCTGGCGGCGTGCTTTATGCATGCAAGTCGAACGGTTTTGATTTATCAAGATAGTGGCGAACGGGTGAGTAACACGTAAGTAACCTGCCCTAAAGTGAGGAATAACTTCGGGAAACTGAGGCTAATACTGCATGTGATGGCAGAGGTAGTGCTTTGTCATTAAAGCCTTCGGGCGCTTTTGGAGGGGCTTGCGTTCGATTAGCTTGTTGGTAGGGTAACGGCCTACCAAGGCGACGATCGATAGCTGGTCTGAGAGGATGATCAGCCACACTGGGACTGAGACACGGCCCAGACTCCTACGGGAGGCAGCAGCAAGGAATTTTGTGCAATGGGCGAAAGCCTGACA
>JAQTUQ010000036.1 GCA_028707255.1 Dehalococcoidales bacterium | reverse complement strand
ATTATATAGCATTACAAAAAGCGTATGGAGTATGGCAGGTCGATTGTATAATATCCTGCCCTTCAGGCACAGGGATTGGGCGGGGATTATTTAAAAAATAATTTTATAAGGAGAAAAAAGTGAAAAAAATATTTAACATTCCGATTGTTTTTACTCTTGTTATCACCGGAACTATAGGAGCATCGGGAATGGGAGTTTTGGCTACGGATCTAACATCATCTATTGAAAGTCAAATTACAATAGATGACCTTATTAAAATTTCCGATAAAGAATTATCAGAAGTTCCCCAAGCTACTATTACATATGCCCTGAATAGTTTATATGAAAGCGGAGAAAAAGTATGGGCTCAATATGAAGAAAAAGATATCTTAAGAATAATGGACCAACATTTGATAAATGCAAAAGAAATTATGTTTGAAGAAATTGCCGCTTTACGACCTACCTCCACTAAAAGCACTGATTTTGATATAGGGTATAGTGTTACTGTTAATTGGGCAGAAGATGGAGATTCTGGAGGCTATGGAGAATGGGGTTGGACTGGTGATGCTAATTACAATGTTGGCACAGAGATGTGTGAAAGCATGGTATGGGTAGTTTTATATGGAGAAGGTTATACTTGGGCGAGAACAGGACATACCTTTGATATTGGCGGCACTGGTTCAGGAAGTTATAGAATTGACATGGATTGTGAATGGATATGTACCGTATTAGGAGGCGGAACTTGCACTCTTTCTTTATTAATTGAAAAATGGGAAGATGGTGATTATGATAGAATACCTTTTGAAATAGATCGATATACCGCTCAACTTGGAGAAGAACATGATCCGAATTTCGAATACTCAACACCATTAGCTATTCGGTTAGAGGCCGGCGGAACTTATAGAATATCATTGTTGGTTGAAACTGAAGCAAGTACAGTTGCGAGTTCAGCTGGAGCTGATTGTATGACAAACTATTATCAAGCCTCTTGGGATTATTTACACCTTGAGTATACTCCCTAAGTAAAGAACAAGATTTATGGAGCATTGTAAAATACAATGCTCCATAAATAAACTTTAATTGAAAAAACACTATCAAACCAGTGACTTTCTTTCATACAGAACTAATATACTTAACTATGACCTTATAATCTGAAAATTAGAGGAGATCATTATGCACAACTATTGTATAGCAAATAGATTATTAACTTGGATAAAAACCCATAAGTTTTGGATGAGTACTATTCTTCTGCTACTTATCACTATTACGGTCCGCTTCTGTGGACCATCTATATCAATAGGGGACTTAGAGATAAGCTATTTATTCTTTGGGGGATTGTTATATTTCTATACTATTATCGGAGGCTTAATATGGGCAGGCCTTACAAGAAAATTCGGGATGACTATGATAACCATTGGAATACTATCAGCTATATATTCCGTATTCTTATGGGCAGTTATATTAATTAATTGGGATTTTGAAGTAACGAGATTAAGCATGGCCATCATTTTCGCCTTTATCAGTATTTTATTCTTATATTTTGGCAATAAACGTTATAAACAATGGAAACTACAACAACATGAGGATAATAAATAAAACAAGAATTATTCTATAGCATCCTATTGGTAATATTAATAATTATTGCTGTATCCGTTTTTGTACGGGCGGTTATCAAGGGGATAAAACTATTTATGGATAAAGGCTCCAGAATTCCCCTCGACATCGCCAAAGAACGCTACGCTAAAGGGGAAAACACTCTTTAATATCATCGCTCTATTTTTAATCATGTTTACGGTTCCTGGCATCAGCGGCTGTACTCCCGAGCCGGTATTTACTACTATTCCAAACGATACGCCGCCGATTGTCTGTGCTTCCAATCAGAATTATTCTATGGAAGACATGGCATCTTTTATGTATGATGCTGAAGATTCCTCAATCTGGATGAATTCGGTAGAGTGGGCTTTCTCAAATCGACAGGCTTTTATAGATTCTGCGGTCGCAAAAGCTGAAGAACTACAGTTAAACAATGAAAACTTGCAGGATATACTAACAAAGCTCATATTGAACATCGAGCAGTTGGA
The DNA here is from genome assembly GCA_028707255.1 of Dehalococcoidales bacterium. Taxonomy (GTDB): domain Bacteria; phylum Chloroflexota; class Dehalococcoidia; order Dehalococcoidales; family UBA5627; genus UBA5627. Next base: position 11,380 of record JAQTUQ010000036.1, on the reverse strand, counting down.
CTTCGAAGGCAAGAATATCGGCGACGACGGCATGGGATATACGTTCAAGATAAGATCGGAAACTGTACAGCTGCCGTATCTGGTAGAAAAAGCCGAGTACAAGGGGAAGGAAGCATGGTTTATAGCTTTAAACTGGGCATATCCCCCTTCAACCATATTCCATATTGCAACCGTTGTATTTGAATACGGCACTGATAATGTACTATTTGCTATAAGCTGTGCTTGAATTATTCAACAACCCAATTAAATATAGATATAGGTGAAATCACAAAGGAAAACCGGAGGAGATAAATGGAAATATAGAATAACTACAGCTATTTCAAGAGTTCAATGAATTCATCGACAGTCAGACCTGTTCCATCAATAATAGATGATAACGTTCCGGTATCAATGCTTTTATGTTCGGGGACGGTAACCTGAGCGAAAGGATTGTCTCTTCTTAACACTATATGGCTACCTTTTCGCCTTTTGATGTAAAAACCGGCTTTCTCTAAAGCCCTGACAGTTTCTTTGCCCGATATCCCGCGAGGGAGTTTCGTCATTTAGCGACAACCTCTAACTCTACGGTATCCTTACCTACTTCCGTGGGAACAGGTAAACCGTCTTCAATGAGGGCTTCGATATACAACTCCATAGCTTCCCTGATATTTTTTAAGGCTTCTTCCCTTGTTTTTCCCTGAGAGACACAGCCTTTTAAGGCAGGAGCATATACCACATATCCGGATTCGCGGCCTTTTTCTATAATGATGGTATATTTCATTTTAACACCTTACGTCCGGCAGAAGTATATTGAAGTTGGCTGGGGATAGAGGATTCGAACCTCTCCTCACGGATCCAGAGTCCGCTGTCCTACCGCTAGACTAATCCCCAGTACTGCAAAAATTATATCACGGAGAGCTTTTCAAGGCAACGTTTATATCTTCCCTATCTTCGGACGTTTTTAAATGCTATTTTCCTTACGGATTTTTTAAATTTCACAAATTACCCGCAATTTATGCTATATTATTCTTCAGGGAGAGAAAATTTGATTAATCCTGCGGATATTCAAAAATGTATCGGCATTGAATTCAGGGATGAGTCGCTGCTTAAGCTGGCGTTAACACACAGTTCCTATGTCAACGAGTACCCGGCGATTGCCCCCTATTCCAACGAAAGGCTGGAGTTTTTGGGCGATGCCGTGCTGGATATGATTATTGCCGAGGAACTGTATTTTAAATATCCACAGCACCATGAAGGTGAACTGACCGGACTCAGAGCAGCATTGGTATGCACCACTACACTCAGTAATATCGCAAAAAACATCGGATTAGGTAATTGCCTGCTGCTGGGCAAAGGCGAAGAATCCAGCGGAGGCCGTGATAAGGAAGCTAACCTTGCCGGTGCATTGGAAGGGCTGGTAGCAGCCGTTTACCTCGACAAGGGATTGGAAAGCACTCGCGGCTTTCTTTTGAAGCTATTCGATACGGAACTGGCAAAACTGGGCGAGAAGGAGACCTGCATTGATTTTAAGTCACGATTGCAGCATATCTTTCAGTCACGCAAGGGGGAAGATAAGGAAACTCCCTTATATTCCATAATTGAAGAGACGGGACCCGACCATAAGCGGGTTTATACCGCAGAGGTCAGAGTGGCAAATATACTGCTGGGAACAGGACACGGTAAAAGTAAAAAAATCGCCGAAACCGAGGCTGCTAAAGCGGCACTTGGAAAGCTGAAATGACTTTACAGCCACAATATGCTTTGCTAAACTTCTAGTATATACACAACGCTACTAAACGAGGAGGATATATGGGATCAAGGGATATCAAACGTGAAACCAAAAAACCCAAGAAGAATGCCAAGAAAGCGAACATTTCTGAAATCCTGGAACAACCACCCGTAGTCGAGGTTATCAAGAAAAAGAAAAAGCAGGGGTTCGAGGAAGACTAGGGCTTTCTAACGCAACATGAACAGGATGGCTGATAAAGCTTCAATTAGAGTACTTGTACACGGACGTGTCCAGGGGGTCTATTTCAGGGATTTTACCTGCCGCAAAGCATCTGAATATGACTTAGCCGGATACGTTAAAAACCTCTCGGACGGCAGGACCGTCGAGGTTTATGCCGAAGGTGAAAAAGCAGCGCTTGAGAAGCTTGTCAGTCACCTCAGGGTCGGGCCACCGAATGCCGTAGTAGAAGAAATCACGGTCAGTTATGGGGATTACGCCGAAAGTTTTAATAGCTTCGATATCAGATACTGATACGTCCACACCCGACAAGCAATACCGAAGGCCGCGGACGGTTACGACCTCTCGCCGATAGCAAACGTCAATCTTTTTAAAATCACAAGGGCGGCTATAAACCGAACTCGGCCATCGATTCTTTAATCAATTCGAGGTAATTGGTTTTTATGCCGAGTGTCTGCGAAACCTCGTTATCAACCTTATAGAGGTCGCCCATAAATATCTTTCCGCACTCCTCGATTTCGCCTTTAGCCGGCTCATCTTTGGTGATAAACTTCTGGCGCGCTTCGATAATTCCCAGGTCGAACGGCATAGTGAAGTAGAGGTCGGTGATTACCTTTTCAATTCCCAGGCTGTAGAGTTCTTCCCAGCCACCTCTGGTGCTGTATTTCTTACTCGGTAACAAGCTTAACAGATTCATAATGCTCAGCTGCCCGAAACCGTTTACCACCTTCAAAGGCGATACGGATATAAGGTAATCGCTGGATAAAACAACATTGGGAATCCAGAATGTCGGAACCGCAAGCGGTTTTGTCAAAGGATTATCAACCTCTACCCAGACGCAATCGTTGACATCGAGGGTTATTATACGAGGAAAATCGTAGCCCAGTGATTGATAAATCGGGGAAATCGGCCCGCCGTTGGGAGTGCCATCTAATATCAGGATATCGGCATCGGTGACTTTCCTTATCCCCTTGATAATTGTGGCAAGCATTTCACGGCTGGTAGTAACCGGATATGAAACCGGATAACCGGACATCGGTTTTATCAGAACGCGGCGTGCCCTCGATAGAACGGACGGTGCCTTAAAAACAAAATCAGAATAATTATAAATCAACCCCAACTCTCCTATCAGGTTAAAAATATCATATTAACGACAATGAATTATATAATAATAACGATAAATTCAGCGTAAAGTTATCGTAAATCTTCAAGCAGGATAACGCTTTTTAACGCAACCACAAAAATAGCGCTGGCTGTATAAAGGATAAAGTGCGGAAGGATTAAAGAAAATACAAACCAACAATTCCTTGCCAATAATATACTAATAAATTCTTATAGGATGCAATCTGCCAACAGATTCCTGTATAACCAATCCTTAATATCTACTATTCCTGAATTGCGCTCCTGTATTTAAATAATAAAGTTAATATTCAAAAAGGAAGCGGGATATTTTCCTCCCCGCAAACCCCTACTATTTATTTTACCATTGACGTCAAGCCCCTTTTCAAGTACCGGACGGTTATTTTGCCGATAATAAAAAAATTTATTTTTTGTGACTCATATTGGCACGTGTTATAATTTCGATATGAAGATAAGCGAACTGGGCGAATTCGGATTAATCGACATATTGACCGACCTTACAAAAGAATGCAAACAGGAATCCAACCGGAATATATTGATCGATTCAGGGGATGATGCCGCCGCCTGGCAAAATGATTCTGCAGTGAACATGGTAACAGTAGATTGTCTGGTACAGGGTGTTCATTTCAAGCTTGATAAGATAAGCTGGCGGGAACTGGGGTGGAAAGCCCTTGCCATCAGCTTGAGCGATATCGCCGCTATGGGAGGCAATCCGAAATACGCCCTCTTCTCGTTGGCTTTACCCGGAGAGACGGATGTCGATAATGTGATTGACCTTTATAAGGGTATACTGGAACTGGGATGCAGATATAACGTTAAAGTAATCGGGGGCAATATTAGTAAAGCTCCGCTTGTATTTATAGATTCCATTGTGTATGGTGCCGCAAATAGCCCTGATATTATGTTAAGCCGCTCGGCGGCAAAGCCAGGAGACGAAATCGCCGTAACCGGCTATCTTGGGGCGGCGGCGGGCGGACTGAAAATAGTAAAAAGCGACCTGCCGCTCAGCGGCGAAATCAAAGACACCCTGCTGCGGGCTATTAACAAACCCCTCCCCAGAATCGAGGAGGGACAAAAACTGGCGGCCGGCGGGGTAAAATGCGCCATGGATATCAGCGACGGGCTGGTCGCCGACCTGGGACACATCTGCCAAGCCAGCCACATCGAAGCCGTAATAAACATAGATGCCGTACCGGTTCACCCGGCCGTTAAAACCGCCTTCGGCAATGACGCACTCGATATGGCACTGTCGGGGGGTGAAGATTATGAACTGCTGTTTACCGCCGGACATTATATCATTGAGAATATCAAAAAGCAGTTTGATTGCCCGGTAACGGTAATAGGAAAGATTGTTGCCGGTGATAACTACCGGGTTAAACTGTTAGATAGGTCTGATAATACATATTTACCGTCTGATAAAGGCTGGAATCATTTTGGAAAATAATCATGTACCAGAATTTAATATCACCAGCAATAGCCCCGATGATACTATAAGTCTGGGTAGAAAAATCGGGGAACTGGCGATTCCGGGAGATATCTTCCTGCTGAGTGGTATATTGGGAACCGGAAAGACCTGCCTGACACAGGGTATCGCCTACGGGCTGGGTATTAATGAATATACCCTAAGCCCTTCATTCGTGCTGGTGCGCGAACTCTACGGACGGCTGACACTGTATCACATGGACCTTTACCGACTTGAAAACATCGAGGAAATCGCAGACCTCGGACTGGAAGATTACCTCTACGGGAAAGGCGTCTGCGCCATAGAGTGGGCAAACAAGGGCATTCCCCTGTTTCCCAATGAACATATCTCAATCGAGATTATTTATAGAGGCGACTGCAAGCGGCAGATAATACTCACGGCATACGGGCAGAGATATCTTGACCTGCTGGATAAATTGAGAAGAGAGACGGAGTAAAAAATGCACTTAGCAATAGATACGTCGACGGATACGGCAGGGATTGCCCTAGCAGATGAATTTAAACTCCTGGCAGAATTGACCTGGAGCTGCGGGCAGAACCACTCCGTGGAACTGATGCCCCGTATGACACAGCTCCTGGAACAGGGAAGAATCAAATTCGAAGATATCAAAGGAATTGTTGTTGCTACGGGACCGGGCAGTTTTAACGGGCTGCGCGTGGGAGTAAGCACTGCCAAAGCTCTGTCGTTCAGCCTGAAAATACCGTTAGTGGGCATCAGTACACTGGAAATGACGGCATACGGTCACAGTTCAACCATGCTACCGATATGCCCCGTAATAAATGCCGGCAGAAGCGAAGTGGCGGCTGCCTTGTTCCGCCAAACGAATGCTGGTTGGCAAAAAATCAAAGCGGAGCAAATTACCACAATCGAAAGATTGTGCATCGAGACGAGTACGGCAACGGTATTCTGCGGAGAATTGACGCAAGCAGCAATCGACGAACTAACGGCTCAACTGGGAGCCGGAGCAATCATCCCCTCCCCGTCCGCCAGAATGCGCCGCTGCGGATTCCTTGCCGAGCTGGGATATATAAAGCTCAAGGCCGGGATTTGCGATAATCCTGCCGCTTTACAACCCATTTACCTCAAAAAACCTCCGATTACACAGCACAAAAACATGGCTCCGCTTACTGATGAAGAAATGTGAGATTTGCTTTCAGAGTTGATAATTGGCTAAAAAAATAGAATAATAGACTGGCAATTAAAACAGTAAAATATTTAAAGAAGGATAGAAATGATAGAAAAATCACTGGTTCTTGTTAAACCCGATGCCATGGAAAGAGGATTATCGGGAGAAATCATCAAGCGCATTGAAGAAGCAGGGCTGACGCTGATAGGCATAAAAATGTTGCACATGGACATGGCACTTGCCGAAAGGCACTATGCCCCTCACAAGGATAAACCCTTTTTCAAGAGCCTGACAGGCTATATCAGTTCCGCTCCCATCGTAGCCGCCGTATTCGAAGGCGAAGGTGCGGTAGACCTGATTCGCAAGCTGATGGGCGCCACCGACCCGGCTAAAGCGGCAGAGGGTACCATCAGGGGAGACCTCGGTGTGGACATTGAGCATAACTCGATTCACGGTTCCGATTCGACAGAAACGGCTAAAAACGAGATCAATCTCTTCTTCAAGAAAGCCGAGCTTTTTACCTATTAAGAGATAAGGCGGAGATTACTGAATTCGCACTACCGGATTCGCCTGCTTCCAAAGTTCATCCAGTCTATAATACTCTCTCTCTTCGGGAGAGAGTATGTGGACGATGACATCGTTGTAATCGATAAGAATCCATCCCGATTCTGGAGTTCCTTCCCGATGCAGCGGATAAATCTTTTCCTGTTTCATAACGCGTATTATTTCTTCTGCCAGGGCATCCATCTGCCTGGCGGCATCGCAACTGCAAAGAACAAAGTAATCCGCAAAACTGCATATCTGATTTACATCCAGTAAACTTATGTCAATTGCCTGCTTGTCGCTGGCTATTTCTACTATTTTTCGTGCTAAATCTATACCTTCCAGTTGATGCCTCCGTTAATTGATATTGTGTAATTATTATAGCATAAACGCAAGAAATAATGCCCTGCTCATATATCAGCACCTTATCAAGATACGAGAGCAAGTGAAATTCCAAATGTCATGCTGAATTCGTAAGGGACGAATGAATCTAATATAAATCATGGAGGGACGACACAGCAATCTCTGCCGGTTTTTTTAATACTGCCATGCGGTCTATTCAGGAAAGATTGCTTCGTCCGCCTGTTGCTTACTCGCAAAGACGATTCTTTTGTCATGCTGGAGTTCGTGAAGAACGAACGAAGCATCTGGGGTGGTGGTGTTACTTTTTACCTCCCCCAAGCTTCTTCATCCCGACAAGTCGGGATTCCAGAATGACAATAAACCTCCGACTCAACCACCTGATTTTAGTTTTACAGCAAATCTATATCGATGTGTTATACTGTAACTATCATGGCTAAGTTATTATTCGGCACGGCAGGTATACCCATAAGCACTCCCCCCGCTGCCAGCGGCGAGTTGCAGACGATTAAAGGGATTCAACAGGTGGCTGAGCTTGGTCTGGATTGCATGGAGTTGGAATTCGTAAACCAGGTTTACCTGAAAAAGCCCGATGCTGAAAAGGTCGCAAAATTTGCAAAAGATGCGGGGATAGCATTGTCTGCGCATGCCCCCTACGCCCTTAATTTCAATGCCAGGGAACCGCAAAAAATCAGAATCAGCCAGAGCTACCTGTTCACCGCCGCCGAGATTGCCTATATATGCGGAGCGAAAAGCATAATTTTCCATCCCGCTTACTACATGGGAGACTCTTCGGAAAAGGCATATCAAACAATTAAAACCGCACTTTCGGAAGTGCTGGAAAAAATGGTCGAAAAGAATATAAATATCACTCTCCGTCCAGAAGTCAGCGGCAAGAGCAGCCAGTTCGGCACCATCGCCGAGATTGCCGGGCTATGCTCCGAATTGCCGAATACCCTGCCCTGCGTCGATTTCGCCCACTGGCACGCCCGTACCGGCGCTTACAATTCGTATACGGAATTCGCTTCCATACTCGATGAGCTATCTGATATACTGGGAAAAGATGCGCTGGATAATATGCACATCCATGTTTCCGGTATCGAATACACCTCTAAAGGCGAAAAAAGGCACCTGCCTTTCGAAGACTCCGATATGAAGTATAAGGAATTGCTGCAAGTCTTGAAAGATTATAATGTCAGCGGCATGTTAATCTGCGAAAGCCCGATAATGGAAAAAGATGCACTCCTTTTACAAAACAGCTTCAATTCTTTACCGTAAAATCACCAGGTCAGTTGTATAATTGTATAATATAAAATAGCCCGCAACTTTGCTGTTTTTTTATGTATGCGGTTATTTCTGTTATAATATAATATTATAATAGTAACGTATGAGATATTATTGTTACTTCTTTTACTCCCATTTAACCCGATTTGATATCTTTATTACATTGTTCGAGGTAAATTATGAAAATAAACTGGAAGCGAACCATTATAGTTTATGCAGCTATAATTTTAATTGCTATACTTTTTTCCACCTTTATACTGCCCGGTGAGAAAAAACCCGAGGAGATTTCCTTAAACGCAGCCATTGCCATGTCGCAGGAAAGCAAAATTGACAGCATAGTGGTAACGGATAATCAACTGACGATCACCGGCACTGACGGCGTCAAGTATGTAACTTATAAAGAAAGCAATATCAGTATCTATGAAATTCCCGGATTTATGCTTGATAACGTTAAAGAAATCACCATCGAAAGCGGAGGCTTTAACTGGGGAAGCCTGCTGATAAGCTTCCTGCCGCTTTTGATATTCGGACTTTTAATATTCTTCCTTTTCAGCCAGGCCAGGGGCGCCAATAACCAGGCAATGAGTTTCGGACGTTCCAAGGCAAGGATGTTAACGGCAAGCACACCGACAGTCACTTTTGACGATGTCGCCGGTGTCGATGAAGCCAAGCAGGAACTGCGCGAGGTAGTTGATTTTCTAAAGATGCGTGAAAAATTCCAGGCGTTGGGTGCGCGTATCCCCAAAGGCATCTTGCTGATCGGCCCTCCCGGAACCGGTAAAACACTGATGGCAAAAGCCATCGCCGGGGAAGCCGGCGTACCGTTCTTTTCCATCAGCGGCAGCGAATTTGTAGAAATGTTCGTCGGTGTCGGCGCTTCTCGTGTAAGAGACCTTTTCGACCAGGCAAAGCGTAATGCACCCTGTATCATCTTCATCGATGAAATCGATGCCGTCGGTCGCCAGCGCGGAGCCGGTATGGGCGGCGGACATGACGAAAGAGAACAGACGCTCAACCAGATTCTGGTAGAAATGGACGGCTTCGATACCAACACCAGTGTGATAGTTATCGCCGCTACCAACCGTCCGGATATCCTGGATGAAGCCCTGCTCAGACCGGGTCGTTTCGACCGCAGAATCGCGCTCGACCGCCCTGATATCGTCGGCAGGAAAGCCATACTGAAAATACACAGCAAGGGTAAGCCGCTGGACGCAACGGCAGATTTGGAATCTCTGGCAAAGCAGACTGTCGGTTTTTCCGGCGCCGACCTTGCCAACCTTGTCAATGAAGCGGCAATTCTGGCTGTCAGGCGCGGCAAGAAATCTATCGGTATGGCGGAACTTGAGGAATCCATCGATAGGGTTATTGCCGGTCCGGAGAGAAAAAGCCGTAAAATCAGCCCTAAAGAAAAAGAGATTACCGCTTACCACGAGGCAGGGCATGCCCTGGTTGCCAGAATGTCGCCCAATGCCGACCCGGTTCATAAAATCTCCATCGTGGCAAGGGGTATGAGCCTGGGGCATACCAGGCAGTTGCCGACGGAAGACCGTTATCTTTTAACGCGTTCCCAATTCAAGGATATGCTGGCTACCCTGCTTGGAGGACGAATTGCCGAAGAAATCGTCTTCGGGGAAATCAGCACCGGAGCATCGGATGACATACGAAGAGCTACCGACCTGGCGCATAAAATGGTAACTGATTACGGTATGAGCGATAAGCTGGGAACGCGCACATTCGGTAACAAGCAGGAAATGATATTCCTCGGACGTGAGATTGCCGAACAGCGCGATTACGGTGACGATATCGCTAACATTATCGACGAGGAAGTACATAATATAGTACAGACGGCTTATAATACCGCCAGAGAAATATTACTAAATAACAGGGATAGGCTAACACATATCGCTCTGCGGTTGATGGCCAAGGAAACCATAGAACCCGACGAACTGGAAAAACTGTTTACCGAGCCGATGGATAAACTGGAAGCGGAGTTGCGGGAAGCCGTAGTTGCCGAACCTGTAGCTGAAACAGTGCCCGTAAAAACCCCTGCCAGACAAACGAAAAAGGGCAAGATTCAGGATTTGATAAAGCAGCCTAAACAGGCGCCGGGTACAGTATAATTTATAACCGAAAGAGGTGTTGTATTAAATGGTAGAAATTACGAAAAGTGTTATACCTATTGAAGAGGTTATCAACAGTGTCAGGAACGATGCCAGCGGCGGTATTATAGCCTATATCGGATTGATTCGTGATAATTCATGCGATAAGAAAGTCGTTTCCGTGGAATACGGAGATGTCGACGGCAGCGCTGAAACCAGGCTTCAGAAGATTGTCGATTCGGCCAAGGAGCAATGGCCGGTAAACGATATGACAATCGTCCACAGGGTGGGAAAACTGAATGTCGGCGACAACAACGTGGTAATCGCCGTATCGACAGGACACAGGCAGGAAGGCTTCGCCGCCTGTCAGTATGCCATCGATAAGTTCAAGGAACAACTCCCCACTACCAAGAAGGAAACCTATACCGACGGCTCGACCCTCGATTATAAACCGAAGAAATAATTTGGATTATTATAAAACTGACTTTGTAATCGCTCGTTCGTAAAAAAGACGGGCGATTTTTTGTTATATAATAACCAACTAACTTTGCCAATACATTTAGTCGGTATTAAATTTGTAAAATTGAAACAGGTAATGTTAATAGATCATATTAGATTTTTTATAATCTTTTGAGTAGAATAGAAAATATATGCATAACTCCAGTTTTGTTATGTTATAATAATTTAACAAATAAAATAAATGGAATTTAAAGTTGACTGATAAACCGACATATAATGATTATAAGGTTTGGTTATTAAAGGAATGTGGTGTTGCTATAACAGAAGACACACATTACCTTTATGATGACAATATAAAAGCGATAAAAGCTCAATTAGAAAACTCACCATTTTGGAAAGAGCTCTGTAATAATTTAAAAGCCTATAATCAAGCATGTTATTCTGATTATGGATATAATTTGTTTAATACACTTAATATACCTGAGATTAAGGATAAAGAATTTTCCTCTTTTTTGGAAAAAACATACCGCTTAAACATTTTACGAAATGATAATTATCCAAAACCCCATGTTCTATATAAAGAATGGATAGTACCTAGCAATTGGTTTGAAAAAGTCAATGACTGTATTAGAACAACTTTTATTGTTACATATTTAGATGGTGTAACATTCTTTAAGGAAAAATTACAAGAATTATGTAAAAAGACTGGCAATAGTTTCCATTGTTATCCTTAGGCTAAAGAGGAAGGTTACTATGCTATGCATGTGTATATTACAAATAAATATCAAATTTTAAACCCTGACAAAGTAAAAACAACTGAGGTGGACCCAAGAAATCGGACAGGTAGTTAAGGTGGAGTCCTGCTAAAATAACAAAAGGAAAAGGAGCAGGACATGAAAGAAAGCAGAAGGAAACACAGCCCATCGTTCAAAGCAAAAGTA
>JAQTUQ010000035.1 GCA_028707255.1 Dehalococcoidales bacterium | reverse complement strand
AGATTTTGGTGGTGACACAGATTTTACAATTAACTTCTGGATGAGAGGAAATGTTGTTAAACCAAACGACCTTATATTAGCAAAACGGGAAGGGAGTGGCAGCTATATTGGATGGGATATTGAGTTTGACGGCAACGGAAAGATTGGTTTTAAATTAGATTCTGGGGCACCACAGGTATTTTTCTTTTCAGATTCAGAATTGTTTGATTTTAAGTGGCACTATGTTTCTGCAGTTGCGGACAGGGACGGAAGAGCCGCGATTTACATAGACGGGATAATTGAGAATTCTAGCGACATCGTATCGATAGGAGACATAGATAACACTTCTCCGCTAACCATAGGGTGGTATAGTGGTTCCGGAGCAGAAACTGGTTTCGATGGCCTCATCGACGACGTCCGTATTTACAACTATGCCCGCACGGCAGAACAAATCAGGGAGGATTATAATGCCGGTAATGCGGCGTATTTCGGGCCAGTAGGTCAGGAATGTAAAGACGATCCGGCTTCTTGCATGACGAGGGGGCTTGTAGGGTACTGGAATTTCAATGAAGGGGACGGAAAAACTATTTACGACGGATCGGGCTATTCCAACAACTGCTCGACGACTAATTTTGATTTTGACAAGGACTCCGGGTGGTTCGGCGGCAAGATCGGCGGTGCATTAAAACTAGACGGCGTAAATGATTATATTGGTTGTGGCGACCAAAATGTCTTTAGTTTTGGCAATAGTTCAGTCGATGGCCCTTTCAGCTTAGAATCATGGGTTTATATGGAAGATCTCGACTCCTTCTTCATCGTCAGCAAAAATGATTACAACGCGAACCAAAAGAGGGAATACGTTCTTTATGTCGGCGGTGACAAAAAGTTAACGTTTTTATTGGAAGACCAGAGTGCGGGCGGCAGTATATACAGAAAATATAATACGGCTTTAACGTCATATCAAAATCAGTGGGTTCACGTAACGGCAACCTATGATGGGTCGTCTTCGAACGCAGGTTTGAAGCTGTATCTCAATGGAGTCAGGGTTGACGATACGGGTGCAGATAGCAGCTATACTGCCATGGAAAATCTCGGGCAGCCATTGGAGCTGGGCTCGCGGAGTTCATATAGCCAGTCTGCGGACGGGTTGATTGATGAAGTCAAAATTTACAGTCGGGAATTATCAGTAGAGGAGGTCCGTTACCGCTACAACCGCGGCGGTCCCATTGGCCACTGGAAATTTGACGAAGGCTCGGGCACCATCGCTTACGACGCTTCGGGCAACAGCAATCACGGCACGATGTATTATATGTCGACCAGCACCAGCGGAGGTTGGTCGCAGGGGAAAGTCGGACGTGCACTCTCTTTTGATCTCATAGATGATTATGTTGATTGCGGGGACGATTCTATTTTTAGCTTTGCAGGTGCATTTACATTGGAAGCTTGGATCAAGGCCGACAGCAGAGTAGGCGGTGCTAATGCCGGCATCGTCGGCCGAGCGTTTAATCCAGCGCTTTATGTAGATATAAGGTATATGCCGAACATCCGCATCCATTTTTATAACAGTTCGGCATCTGTGCAGTATCTTTTTACTAAAGGAGGCTACAGCGTATCAAGAAATGAATGGCATCATATTGTCGGAACTTATGATCCTGCGGCCGGCTCGAATAACATGAAATTATACATTGACGGGGTTTTAGATAACGTTGCCACCAAGACGGTGGTGCCGACCCCGACAGCAAATCTTCTAATAGGGAAGGGCGAAACCGACTTTTTTGGCGGCCTGATTGACGACGTTAAGGTTTATAACTATGTCAGAACTGCCGAGCAGGTCAGGGCCGACTACAACGCCGGCATGTCGGTTTATTTTAAATAAAATGAAAAGGAGAAAGTTATTATTTATTATCGTTTTGCCAGTAGTCCTCCTGATATCAACAGGCGTGGCCTTGGGTTTGAACGGATTTTTCGGGGGAGGGGGTTCAATATTAGCCGATACTTTTGCAAGAGGTCTTGTCGGCTACTGGTCATTTGACGAAGGTTCAGGTTCAATAGCGTATGACGCTTCGGGTAATGGTAATGACGGAATCTTAACCAACGAACCAACTTGGGCAGCGGGTAAAATTGCCGGGGCCTTAGAACTTGACGGTACAAATGATTATGCGGTTGTATCTGATAATGATGCCTTGGATCCATATTCCGGGAGTTTAACAATTTCTACTTGGGTTTATTTGAACAACATCTCATCTCCAAATAGACAAATAGTTTCTAAAGAAATATGGGTTAGTAATACCCATGGATATTTAATGCAAATAAGCTCAGGAAACGTAAGTATTAAAATAGGAGATGGGACTAACGCGGTTACATTAACAAGCGATACAGACCTAAACACAAATACCTGGTATCACCTTGTGGCTGTTTTTGACAGAAGCGGTGACGAATCCATATATATTAATGGCGCACTAGATGATGCGTCTTCTATTATCAGTGTTACGGGTGATATAAATCCTTCAGCCCCTTTTTATATCGGAATAGAAAGAACTTTCACCAACTATTTTTCTGGTAAAATTGACGAAGTCCGAATTTATAATCGCGCTTTATCAGCCACTGAAGTCCGTTACCACTACAACCGCGGGGGACCGGTGGCGCAGTGGAAGATGGATGAGGGTAATGGTACGACTATTTACGATTCCACCGAAAATAACAACGACGGCACGCTTTATGGCGAGATGGCCACTTCTACCCTGGATGGCAGCGGTTGGATCCAGGGGAAATACGGTTCGGCCTTAGCGTTCGACGGTACGAACGACTACATAAATTGTGGCAGTAATAGTGTTTTAAGACCGACGGACAATATCACTATAGGGGTTTGGGTGAATCCCGCCTCGACCCAATCAAACTACGCTGACATTATCAGCAACCACAGCTACGGTTATGCGCTGGAACAAAGTTCCAGCAATTTGAACCAGTATTATTTCGAATATTGGAACGGTTCGGCTTGGCAGGGGCAGCAAATTAAAACCACTCTTACGGCAGACACTTGGCAGTATTTCGTAGTCCAGCGGGACGGGTCAACGATCAGACACTTCGTCAACGGAGTCCAGACAGCGAGCGGCGCTGCCAGCGGGGATTTTAGTTATTCTGGATTAGCCCTGACAATAGGCAGAATGTCGCAGCTCGACCAGCAGTATTTTAAGGGCCTTCTCGACGATATCCGTATTTATGATTATGCGCGCACTCCGGAAGAAATAAGGCTGGACTACAATGCCGGGTTCGGCGCGAAATTCGGCTATTCTTTGGGTTCTTGTTCGCGAGATCCGGCAAGTTGCATGTCCGAAGGTTTGGTTGGCCACTGGGATTTTGAAGAGCGGAGCGGCACGGCTGCTTACGATAGTTCAGATTACGCCAACCACGGCACTTTGGGCGACGGGCCCACTTGGACCAACGGTATCAAACCTCTGACCGGTGGCGAAAGCGGCGGGGGAGCCATCCAGCTTGATGGAGTTGATGATTATGTGCATACAGACGAGAATCTTAGCGAACTTAAAGCTTTTACCGTTGAAGCATGGATCAAAACACCGGGTAGCGCCGATTTTTTCGACACACTTGTTTCTTTTAACGGCGGAGGGGTTCCTATAGTGGCACCCGTCTATACTAGCGGACGATCAATTATCGCCCTAGGGAGCAATAATTATAAGTATTTTTCTCACTCACCAGTAAATATAGATGACAATAATTGGCATCACGTTGTCTTTGTGGTAATCGGCAATAACCAAAACGATATTGCCGATGCCAAAATGTATGCTGATGGTATGGAACAGGTGGGTTCTAGCATATCTAAAGATGGCGCGCCCGTTGCCAAAACAAACATAGTTATAGGAGAATACAGCAACTTAAATTTTTTAGGACTTATCGATGAAGTAAAAGTTTATAACCGCGCCCTATCCGCTGAAGAAGTCCGTTACCACTACAACCGCGGGGGACCGGTGGCTCATTGGAAGATGGATGAGGGAGAGGGGAGAACCGTGTATGATTCTACCCCCAACAACAACGACGGCACCTTAGTTTTAGCCGGTAGCGCTACCTCGTCAGCCTGGGTTTCGGGCAAATACGGTTCAGCTTTGAATTTCGACGGCTCGAACGATTACGTGGATGCGGGGAACGGTTCGAGTCTGACTATTACCGGGGCGCTTACTGTGGAGGCTTGGATAAAAGCTGATTCGTTTACTTGCGATACTTATTTTTGCCAGATTGTCGATAAGTATTATTCAGAATACCATTTAAGGATAACCAACGCGGCCAACGGCCAAAAGATCCAGTTTTACGTTAACAGCGGTTCGATCGCCGTTACTGGTAAAACGCCGCTTTCAACTAAAGAATGGCATCATGTGGTGGCTGTTTTCAGCCCTAATAATTATTTGAAAGTATATCTAGACGGCGTGGAAGACGGGGCAAAGACGACCGGCGTGCCGGCCTCCACTAATTCTTCGGCATACTCGCTGTTAATAGGCAGGCGGGTGGATATAGACGGAGCTTATTTTGAAGGCTTGATTGATGATGTCCGCATTTACAATTACGCCCGTACCGCAGAGCAGATCCGCCAGGACTATAATGCGGGATTGGCGACGAAGCTCGGGCCATCGGGCAAGGATTGCTCATCTGATCCTGCAAGTTGCATGTCCGAAGGTTTGGTCGGTTATTGGGATTTTGAAGAGCGGAGTGGCACGACCGCTTACGATAGTTCGGACTATGCGAATACCGGCACCTTAACTCTTGGACCATCTTGGGTCAGCGGCGTTAAACCTTTAGCTGGCGGAGCCGAAGGCGGTAGCGCCCTCTCTTTCGACGGCACGAATGATTACGTGGATTGCGGGAACGGAACGAGCTTAGGCGGGATGACCCAAATGTCTATTGAATATTGGGTGAAACCCCCGGCATATAACGGTACCAACAGTTATATTCTTTATCACGGTTACTGGGATACGGGTTACGGAACGTTAATATACAGGCACGATACTTCCAATAAAATAAAGCATTGTTTTAGAAATACGGCTGCTTCTGCACAATGTTTCGATGCCACATATACGCCCAACGAGTGGACGCACATGGTGATGTCTTGGGACGGAAACCAGATGTTTCTTTATAAAAATGCCGTATACCAAGGCGATTCAACCGGTCCCGCCGGTGGAACAATCACTCCGCAGGTTAATTTAAAATTTGGCAGATATACGGCGGCGCTGGGTCATTTCGACGGGCTTATCGATGAAGTTCACATCTATAATAGGGCGTTATCAGCCGAAGAAGTGCGCTATCACTACAATAAAGAAGGCCCAGTGGCAGAGTGGAGGATGGATGAAGGAGAGGGCGGTACAGTTTATGATTCCACTCCCAACAACAACGACGGTACATTAGTAGGAAGCGCCATTTCATCGGCGTGGGTTGAAGGCAAATACGGCTCGGCTTTGAGTTTTGACGGAGTTAATGATTATGTGAATGTGGCTGACAATACTATTTTTAATAATAATTCAATAACGGTTTCGGCTTGGGTTTATGTTAAAGATTGGACTATGTCATCTACGCTTAAGGCGATAGTTCAATATTACTATCCCGATACGACTCCAAGCGGATATAGTTTATACTTAATTGCAAATAATGGTTTTAGTTTTACTGCGAGGGACGGCATAATACCTGGCAAGGGTGTTCAAGTAACGGGATATTCGCTGAACACTTGGTATTATTTAACTGGAGAATATGATTATCCGACAGGCACTCTCAGTCTGTATGTTGATGGAGTGTTGGTTGATAGCGATACTATGGTGGGGCCGATAAGTTATGCCGACTATCCAACCAATATGCAACTCAAGATCGGAGAGGATTATATCACCACGGCTGGACGACATTTTAACGGCCTTATTGACGACGTCCGTATTTACAATTACGCCCGCACCCTGGAGCAAATTCGCCAGGACTACAACACCGGCCTTTCCACTTATTTTAAATAAACCAAATGTTAAAAGAACTGATAAAAATTAAAGAAGGGATAATCGATATTTTGTGGCCTAAAATGTGCCTCGGCTGCGGCAAAGAGGGGAGATATATATGTAAGGACTGCGAAATCTTCCTTTCTGAGGCTGAAATCAGCGAGCGTCCGGTTATGAGCGTTTGGCAGTACGAAGGATTGATGGCGAAGCTTATTTCGAAAATAAAGGGCGACGGCTGTTATGATATTATCAACGAACTTATCGATAAGGCGTTCGAGAAGATAGAATTAACCCTTCCGGCAGATACATATATAACGTATGTGCCGATGTGCAGAAAGAAAGAAAAACGGCAAGGATTCAACTCAGCCGAATTGATTGCCAAAAAAGTGGGGGAGATGACAAACAGGCCAGTCGTCAGCCTTTTGGAAAAGATAAAAGATAATCGTCCGCAGGCGGGTTTAAATCCGCCCGAGCGTTTAGAGAATGTTAAAAATGTTTTCAGATCCAAAGAAGATGCCCGTTTTAATAATGTTTTGGTGGTTGATGATTTTCGGATAAGCGGATCAACTATGGAAGAATGTTTCAAGGTTTTGAAGTTTAACGGCATTAAAAATATTCGGGGATTTACATTAGCCGGGATTATATAATTGAAGACAAAAATGAGACAGAAGAAATTATTGATACCATTGCCAGTCATTATAATAACAGCCGCAGTGGCGCTCGGCGGGATTGGGTTTGTCGGCGCTTTGAACGGCTGGTTCGGCGGGGGAGGCTCCATCCCTTCGGATACGATGACGCGGGGATTGGTGGGCTATTGGGATATGGAAGAAGACATGGGCACGTCCGTATATGATAAAAGCGGCAACGCCAATAACGGTTTTTTTGCGACAACTAGCGGTGAAACGGTTGTCGACGGCAATTGCGATTCTCTTGCTGGTTGGACCGTAGATAATGGAGGGCACGGTTCAACGGTTATAGACGCAGGAACCATCAAGCAGACACAGAGCGGTTCGTTTTCAGAATATATGTGGACTTACCAAACGTTGTCTTTAATTCCGGGAGAAACATACAGTTATTCTTTTATTGGGGTATCAGAGAACGTTGACGGAGCGAACGAGGCCTCTTTTAGAGTTGGTACGGCAAAGGGCGATGGTACCGCGTTGTTGATCAACTGGGGTTTGACGGGAGCAAATACGTACTCTGGCACTTTTACTGCTGGCACCATCAATATTTTGACTCTTGGGAATGCCGGCGCTGTCAATAGAGTCGTGCAGTGGAATACTATTACCATTACCGGTCGCGGCGGTGCTTTTCCCAATCGAACAAGCGGCAAGATCGGCGGTGCCCTCTCTTTCGACGGCACAGATGATTATGTGATAACTAATCTGATTACCACCACAAACATAAATACTATAGAAGCTTGGGTTAAATGGGATTCGTTTATTCCTCCGTCTGGCAGCGACCAGGCTACCGTGGCTGGAGTCCATGACGGGGGCAATAACCGGCTATATATCGGCGTCAGTAATGATTTTATTTATTGGGGCGTGGGCAATAATTATCATACAGAGAGTTCGACAATCCCGCACGGTATGGCCACTAGCACATGGAATCATATGGTTATCACCGCTGATGGCAGTAGTGCGAAATATTACATTAACGGCGTGGAGAAGGACAGTTTTTCTTACACCCCAGGGACTAATACCGTTAAATTAGCCATCGGCGGGATGAATGGGAGTTCAGCCCTACAGAATTATCTCAATGGCATTATTGATGAAGTTAAAGTTTATAGCCGTGCTTTGTCGCCGGCGGAAGTGAGATACCACTATAATCGCGGGGGACCGGTGGCACACTGGAAGCTTGATGAGGGCTCGGGCAGTACGGCTTATGATTCCACCGAGAACAACAACGACGGGACATTATACTGGATGTCGACTTCCACTGTTGGCGGCTGGACTGCAGGCAAGTACGGTTCCGCTTTGAGTTTTGACGGCACGGATGATTATGTCGCTTCATCGCGGATATCTAATCTTTGGCAATATGGCAATACGCTTTCCTTTTGGCTGAAGCCGAACGACGGCCAGCCGTCCGCTTATCAGTATATTTTTGGCGGCAGGAATTCAAACGCGAGAAGCTATTTTTATCTCAATGCCAACGGGACGATGTATGCGACAATTAGTTCGGACGATTCAAATTATATCGGCCTTTTAACAAAGAGCGCCGTTTTTTTAGATGGACCGACAAGTTGGACGCATATTGTCGTTGCTTTTAATAGCACTTATTCCGATGGGGAAATTTATATTAACGGACAGTCAGTTGCTTTAACAAAATCCAGTGCCGGGACCGTTAATAAGGCAACGTTAATCAATTCAGATAATGAAATTTTTCATATCGGGGCTCTTATTTATAACAGCGCTGTGCAAACAAATAAATTCAACGGCCTCATCGACGAATTTCGTATTTATAATTATACCCGCACTTCTGACGAAATCAGTTTGGATTACAACGCCGGGTTTGCGGCGTATTTTGGCCCGCAAAGTTCCTGCGACGACGATCCAGGGTCGTGTATGACCCAGGGTCTGGTGGGATATTGGGACATGGAAGAAGGGTCGGGTGTTACAGTTAAGGATAAAAGCGGCAATTCCAATAACGGCGCAATGAGTTATATGTCCACAGGCACTCCTTGGACAACCGGCGTTGTTTTCGGTTCCGGGGGCAAGAAAGGCGGTTCCGCTTTGAGTTTCGACGGCGTAGATGATTATGTGAGTGTGGGCAGGCCGAGTTTTACGACTTCGGGCGGACACACAATAGAGGCTTGGGTGAAGCTTTCAGGACTAAACTCAAGTCAGCTGATAGTTGGCTACCCTATTTATGAAGCTGAAAAAAATCAGTATATGCAATTAGGGATTAATTCATCAAACCAGATCGTCTTTGCTTTTAGAGATGACGGAAGCAGCGAAAATTCTGGGACCGCAACGGATACGCTTACTTCGGGTGTCTGGTACCATATTATGGGAATTCGATACAAGAGCAGCGTTTTCAAAATATTCATAAACGGAGTAGAAAAATTATCTACAGCCGATGCCGGCACGCAAGAAATTACAACCTCAGCTGCGGCATACAATCTTGATCTCGGAGATTGGGGATATAATCATACAAGTCCACTTAACGGCTTAATTGATGAAGTGCATATTTACAGCCGTGCTCTATCAGCTACTGAAGTCCGCTACCACTACAACCGCGGGGGACCGGTAGCACATTGGAAGATGGACGAGGGAACGGGCAGAACGGTATATGACTCGACTGAAAACAACAACGACGGCACCTTGGTTTTAGGAGGCAGCGCCACTTCTTCGGCGTGGGCTACTGGCCAGTACGGCACGGCTTTAAGTTTCGACGGCGTGAATGATTATATTTTTAAAACAACTTCGGGCTTCGAAAGTTCGGATTCGCAAGGGACCATTAGCGCATGGATAAAAACAAACAATAGAAATGAAGTTGATAGTATCTTTTCTTCCTCTGATACGGCAACCGCAGATTACTACTTACTCTTTGGCATGGATACAGATGGCACGATTTTAATTCAGCAAAAAAATAACGATACGATCGACCAGGTGTTAACTGTAAATACGGTTAATGATAATAATTGGCATCATGTTGTGGTAGTCAGTAATGGGACAAGTTATTTTCTATATATTAATGGTAAAATTGAAACCACAAGGGTAGGATCTGGGTCAAATACGGGCGATTGGTTCTCGGATACGAGTGGTAGGGATAACATAAATATTGGGGCATTAATTAGAAACACTACCACTAATTATTTCAACGGTTCTATTGATGACGTTCGTATCTACAACTACGCCCGCACCCCGTCACAAATTCAACAGGACTACAACGCCGGGTTTGCGGCGCATTTCGGGCCTAAAACCGATTGCGATTTAGATCCCGGGGCTTGTACGACTAATGGATTGGTTGGTTATTGGGATATGGAAGAGGGATCAGGTATCCTTATTCATGATCAGAGTGGAAATAACAACAACGGCACCACTACCAATATGGTTACTCCTTGGACAGGCGGCGTTATTCCGGGCTCTGGTGGCAAGAAAGGCGGCGGCGCCCTTTATTTTGACGGCACAAATGATTGGGTGTCTGTAAAACAATCGCCTTCGCTTAATGCAATTAACGAATTTACGGCCTCGTTTTGGATAAAACATTTCGGCACTCTGACCGATGGGGGAGATTACCTGGGCAAAGGGACCAGCTCAGATGATAGGTCGATATTGATTTTTCGGAGCAACACGGGTTCAGGCACAATATTCGTAAATCTTTACGGAAATTCCGCCGGACAGATAGGCAGAAGAGAAATTCCTTTCAGCAATCAAACTTCGTGGAATTTTTTAACCGTCACCTATGACGGAGGATCGACAGGTAATTCTGTCAAAGTTTATATTAACGGCGTAGAACAGGGCGGAACGCTAGATGACAGCGGTACTTTCGGAACGGCTTTGCGGCAGAATAATGCTTATTTCAATATTGGCGGTCTTTACGGTTCTTCCAGCAATCTTGAGGGCATTATGGATGAGGTCAGAATTTATAATCGCGTGTTGTCGGTCGAAGAAATTCGCTACCATTACAACCGCGGGGGACCGGTGGCCCAGTGGAAAATGGATGAAGGTGAGGGTAATACGGTTTATGACTCAACTAATAACAACAACGACGGCACTTTGATCTTGGCTGGCAGCGCCACATCTTCGGCGTGGGTTGAGGGCAAATACGGCTCGGCTTTGAGCTTCGATGGTGTGAATGATTATATAAGCGTGGCTGATTCATCGAGTTTAGATGTTACTAATACTGTTACGGTTGAAGCGTGGATAAAACAGAATGCTGCTTCAAGTGGCATAACAAACGTACTACGAAAAGGTGCCTTAGAAAGTTATGCCTTATTATTCGACGATGCGGGAACTAACAATTTACGTTTTTCAATTTATAGCACCACGTTAGCTCGGCCGGCCACCGACTATATTTCAGTTACATTAAAAGAATGGACTCATATTGTTGGAGTGTATGATGGAAACAATCTGCTTCTTTATAAAAATGGCGCATTGGTGTCTTCAGTTTCGGTGGGTAGTTATACTCTTTATGACGAAAGCACTCTTATTTTGGGTCGAAACGATGCTGTAGCTGGTAGATATTTTAACGGTTTCATCGATGACGTTCGCATCTACAACTATGCGCGGACTTCCGCACAAATCCAGCAGGACTATAACGCCAGCTTGAGCGCCCATTTCAAATAGAGTATAATATTAATTAGTAATTAACATTAAAAACAATATGACCATATTAGACCGCGTCATCAAATACAGTCTCTATTTATTAACGTTTTTAACGCCGCTGTTCTTCCTGCCCTTCAGTTTTGAAGTGTTTGAATACAACAAACAGGCTTTACTGTTATTGTTGGTTTCTTTGGCGTTTTTCGCGTGGCTCGCCAAGATGGTTATCTATGAAAAGGAGATACGCTTTAAGCGTTCGCCTTTGGATCTTTTCGTTTTAGCTTTTTTGGGAGTGGCGATCTTATCAGCTATTTTTTCAGTGGACAAGACTTCAAGCTTGTATGGATTTTACGGCAGGTTTTCTAATGGATTGATGGGCTTATTATCCTTAGGGGCATTATATTTCCTGATTACTAATAATGTCAGCTCAAAGTCGGAAAATTCCAATATTTCCCTGGACGGATTGCTGAAAATTTTTTCTTGGTCGGTTTTTGTCGCGGTTCTATTTTCTTATCTCTCCGTTTTCGGTATTTTTGCGAAACTGGCAAGTTTGTCTTTCTTGCCCAAAATCATGGCTCTGCGGATATTCAATCCGACGGCCGCCTCTCTCGAAGGGTTAAGCATCTTTTTGGCGGTTGCCGCCGTGTTCTTGGTTGGTAAAACCCTGACCGCAGCCAAGGGGACTAAAGTATCTCCGTTTATCTATCTTCAGCTGGCCGCCATTTTAGTTTTAATGATTGTCATTGATTTTACACCCGCTTGGCTGATTGTGCTTATAACCTTCGCCTTATTTGTAGTTTTAAGTCTATGGAAGAGAGTCTTCAGAGACAACGTCAACCGTCTTTTAGTGCCCATTTTCTTGATTATCGTGGCGGTAGCTTGCATTCCCACTCAGCCCCAGGTGTTGATTTTCGGCGAAGGATCGAATATAGCCAATCTGATGGAAGAGCAGGTTTTGGACCAGAAAACTTCTTGGCAAATTGGACTCGGCGGAGCGACAGACAGCATTAAAAGCAGCTTTTTAGGTTCGGGCGTCGGTACTTTCAATTATGATTTTGCCAAAGAAAAACCATTGTCGATTAACGAGAGCTGGCTGTGGCAGGTCAGATTCGACCGAGCCGGCGCACATTTTGCCGAAATCTTAGGAACTATGGGATTTTTGGGGATTTTAAGCTACCTGGCCCTGGTCGCCATATTTTTCATGGCCAGCTACTTCTTTCTGCAGCAAAAATCTCAGGCTTTGCTGCTGTTGATGGTTTTCTCTTCGCTCATTGTCGGCCAATTTGTTTATTACCAAAATACAACGCTCGCTTTCCTGTTCTGGCTTGTTTTAGGTTTATCGGTGATCGCCTGGCAAAAACCGATCAAGGAGAAGGTTATTTCATTCAAGAATTTCCCGGAATTGAGTTTGGTGTTTTCCACAGTCGTCATTTTAGTGGGCGTGGGATTTCTGGCCCTCTATTTTTTCCAAGTTAAATTCTATATGGCTGACATGAATTACGCCCGCGCCCAAGAAGTGGACTTGAGCCTCGAAAGAACGTTGCTTCTGGAAAAAGCGGTCAGGTTGAACCCGGGTCTTCCGCAATACCGGGCTGTCTTAGCCAGAGCTTATCTGAATGATGTTTTAGATGAAACGGCCAAGCCCCAAGAAGAGCAGGATTCAGACAAGGTTCAATTATTAGTGGCAACTTCCATTAATCAGGCAAGAGTGGCGACCGAATTGGCGCCCAAGCAAGTCGCGATGTGGGAAACCCTGGGCATGATTTACCGCGAGATAAGGAGCGCGGCTTCAGGAGCCACGGAGTGGGGGATTAAATCTTTCAATGAGGCGGTTATCCTTGAGCCCAACAACCCCGTGCTTTACACCGAATTGGGCAAGCTTTATATTGCTTCTGGCGATATGGGCCAGGCGAGAGACCAGTTCGCAAAAGCCGTTGCCGTTAAAGCGGATTACACTGATGCCTTGATCCAGCAAGCCCTGCTTTTTGAGAAAGAGGGCGATGCGCAGACATCTTTGAGCGAAATGGAAAAACTGGCCGTGAGCTATCCTTTAAGCTCGGAAATCCTTTTCCAGTTGGGCCGGCTTTATTTCAACAACAACCAGGTGGCAGAGGCGGTAACCCAATTCAAGAGAGTCGTGATTCTGGTGCCCGACCACTCCAATGCCCATTATTCTCTGGGAGTCGCCTACGCGGCCCAGAACAAAACAGACTTAGCCATTGAAGAGTTCAAAAAGGTTTTGGAATTGAATCCCGGCAACGAAGACGTCCAGACAAAAATTGACCAGCTGAGGTAGTTTTCAGGCTTGACAAGTTTTTGAAGACGAGTATAATCAAATTATCTGCGTTTTTACATACT
>JAQTUQ010000061.1 GCA_028707255.1 Dehalococcoidales bacterium | reverse complement strand
CTCCCGCTTTAAATAATCGACGGCCAGCTCGTCAAAAAATCGCACAACAGACGGTTCCTGTTTTCGCTGTTCACGTCGCAAGTGTGCTTCCACACGCGCGCCTAATTCCTCTATGTCAAAGGGCTTGACAACATAGTCATCTGCGCCGGCCTGGAATCCAATAATTTTATCCCTGCTTTCGCTGCGCGCGGTAAGAAAAAGAATTGGGCAGGTGATATGTTCACGAATACGCCGGCAAACGGAAATGCCGTCCATTTCCGGCATACTAATGTCAAGCAGGATAATGTCCGGCTGGCAGGCAATTTTTTTAAGCGCTTCTTTACCATCATAAGCGGAATACACTTGGTATCCCGACATTTCAAAATAATTCTTCATCATTGTGACGATGCCCTTTTCATCATCGATGAGTAAAATTTTATTTTTCAAATGCTGAACCTCCTTTCAACAGTCAATATTATTTCATACAATTCTCAAGTTTTTCTCAATTTACAATATAAAGGGGTCGGGTAAGATTATCCGCCCCGCTTATAAAGCGGTTTCTGCGCGGCAAGCATATATCCCCCTGGAAAAACGTTAACAGCAATACCCGGCACACACATTCATAAAAAGTCGGACCTTGCGTCGGTCCGACTTTTTATGAATATGTAATGTTAATCCAAAATTAGCATAACAGCCAGCCACGGTCCTGCCTGCAGTCTACCATAGCGTCCACGTAAACATTATTCCCTTTCACCAGGTAGATCAGCAGGTACCTCTTTGCCATTAAAAGCTTGCGGTATTTGCCTGCCGGTACCAGTGGATCGGAAAGCCGAGGGTTTCGCTCCGGAAATTTTTCCAGCGATTTTGCTTTTTTATTAAATTCATCAATGAGCTGGAGCGCCGCTGTTTCACTGACCTGCGCCAGAAATCGAGCGTGGGACACCAGCATCTGTGCCGCTTCATCGGAGATAATTACCCTGTATATTTTCTTATCGCCTGCCATCCAATGCCTCCCTCACGGCGGCTTTCATCATATCGGATACCTCGTCAATGGAATAACCGGTTTTACCGCTTAACCGGCTTTCTTCCGCGGCGACCAGGCTTTCTCTCAGGCGCAGCATGCTTTCACGTCTTACAAAGGCTTCAATGTCCATGACCACCAGATCACCTTCACCGTTTTTGGTGAGATATACCGGTTCTCCTGACCTTTTACACAACTCGGAAATTTCGTTATAGTTTTTGCGGATGGCTGCGGACGGCTTGATATGCATTAACCAAATCACCCCATTTCGTAGTAATATTATGTGCCTAATGTATGCTTATTATACTACGTCAAGGGTGATTTGTAAACTACAGTTCAAAAGCATTGCATCTTATTTCCCCTGATTTTTCAGCAACTTTTGGTTTCCATATTATTCCGTCGGATACATACGCAGGGTAAAATCCGACAACCTGGGGTGCACATTTTTTTATCGGCAGCTAACAATACACTAGCTCGCATAATGAACCTAGCAGAAGTAGTGCCTAAGGATAGTACAACATACTAGCCACCAAACATCAATGGGTAAATCTTGATATCATCTCCATTCTGAATTAGGATTTCGCTTGGTGGATCGTTTACTATAACTCCATTAAGTACAAATATATTTCCATATACGTTCTCAGTTTCCTGTCCTAATGTAACAATGACGTTATTAAGCGTCGCTCCCTCAGGAAATTCGCGTTCAAGCCCGTTAATCGACACTTTCATCTACCCCGACACCTTCCCCCATTAGCCTGTAAATTGTGTCAATCTGTTCTTCAGGCACATCAAAAGTATTTCCAGTCATTGGTGATATCTCTTCTGAAAAAAATTCTGGAAGCCCTTTAAGTTCCCATCCGGCTAATTTATTGAACGCCCATTCTATGGCGAGAGTTTCCTTACCTATACTCAACAGCTTTGCCTCGTCCCATTTGCCGCCATAAAGGCCCGCCATCATGCCACATATCATCTCAACGCACAACTTACGTGAAGCGTTGATAACCGGCAATACAAAAAGACAAAACATGCCGTCAAGCACAGCATATAAACTGTAAATGTCAAGGGCGGCTTCGACATAATTACCGTCAGAACTCGAGGGGTCACCAACAGTGTGGTCGGCTCCCATGGCGCTTGTGATATAGGTTATGCCTATACCCTTTTTGTTGCGGGGATCATAGGCTGCTAGAGATTGTCCGTGCAAAGCAGGTAGTCTGCTAATTCCCAATACCTTACCTATATTATTAAGACCGCTGCAAAGAAGCGTCCCGCGCTCGGTATTAAGGTAGATCTCATCCATTAGAGATATTACAGATTTACAATCTCCCCATTTGAGCAGTCCGGCCTCCATAAAAACTCCTAGAGCTGCACCGGCGTCAATAGTATCGATGCCGATATCATCGCATTTGCGTGATAAGGCTGCAATAACGTCAAGGTCATCGATTTCACAGTTGGAACCCATCAATCCGACGGTTTCATATTGGAGTCCTGAGGTTACATACTCGCCTTTGTTGTTATGGTATCTGCTGGCGCACCTTACAACACAGCCCGGTTGACAAGCTAATCCGGCTTTTCCCCCATTGCATTTAAGCTTTTCGGCATACGATTTGGCGTCTACCTTGTCGAGGCTTTCAAATCTCACGCCTCGGAAATTACGCACCGGAAGCGTGCCGATTTCTCCGTTGAGACGCACGGCTCCAAATGTTCCGTACAGAGTCCGTCCTTGTAAGACTGGAGAATCCATAAGATACTTCGTAAGATGCTTCGAAGCCTCCTTGAAGCACTTTTGATCGTGATAAGGAATATTTTTTGAGTATCCAGGAGACTTTTCAATCACTATAGCCTTAAGTCGCTTTGAGCCCATTACAGCACCTAGCCCCCCCCTTGCTGCAGCTCTGCATGGTTCACGAGTGGCAAGGTCGGTGCACATTATCGCGGAAATGTTGTACATTCTCTCACCCGCAGGTCCGATCACTGCTATGGCGCAGTTTTTACCGAACCTTTTATATAGCTTTTCCACAAGCTCATAGGTTCCAGTCCCTTCAAGCTCTTTAATATCGGCAATCTCCGCCCCGCCATGCTGGTCTACATGGAGTAAATAAAGACCGTCATCTGATGGTTTGTCTTCGATGATGATCATTTTTATACCTTGTTGTGCCATGTATGTCGAGAACAGACCTCCGGAATTAGCCTCCTTTATACCTCCGGTAAGTGGGCTTTTTGCGCCCACCGACAGACGTCCAGTGGTTGGAGCAAGTGTACCGCCGAAATTACCGATGCCAAATACCAGCTTATTCTTTTTTCCAAGTGGGTCACACAAGGGTGGAACCTCATCGAAAATCAGCCTATCAACGAGGG
>JAQTUQ010000060.1 GCA_028707255.1 Dehalococcoidales bacterium | reverse complement strand
CTTTCATACTATTCCTCCGCACCTGTCTGACAGCAACAGCCGCCCATTCCCGCTTTTTCCTTGAGCTCTTTATATTTTTCGGTAACTTTTTGTTGAATCTGTTCCAGCATTTCAGGCTTTAAATGACGGAATCTCTTTTGTAAACCCGTATACTCTGTAATAGGCAGCAGTTTGGGGAAATCAACCGTGATTTTGTATCTACCGTTCTCAACTTCGTATAACGGGAAAATGCCTGTTTTAGCAGCCAGTCTTCCAATCTTTACCGAAAGTTCACCGGCACAACCCCAACCGGTAGGACAGGCTGATAATACCTGTATATATGCCGGCCCCTTCGTTTCAAGTCCTTTTTTAACCTTTTCCATCAGGTCGAACGGATAACTCGGGTTGGCAGTAGCTACATAAGGAATATTGTGTGCTACCGCAATGGCAGGCATATCCTTCTTCCACGAAACCTGCCCGATACTGGCTTTGCCGGCAGGCGAAGTGGTTGTTGAAGCCCCAAAGGGAGTAGCAGAAGACCTTTGAATACCGGTATTCATATAAGCTTCATTATCAAAACAAATGTAAAGGAAATCATGCCCTCGTTCCATAGCACCGGATAACGCCTGCAAACCGATATCTATCGTAGCGCCGTCGCCGCCAATCGCTACAATTTTTGTATTTTTATCCTCTATTATTCCTTTACGCACCATCGCTTTACGAGCAGATTCAATGCCCGAAGCAACAGCAGCAGTATTTTCAAAAAGGGTATGAATCCAGGGAACGCGCCATGAAGTATATGGTAATTGTGATGTAAATATTTCTACACATCCGGTAGCATTTACTACAATAACGTTTTGTCCGATAGCTTTAAACGCCAATCTAACTGCCAACGCTTCACCGCAACCGATACAGGCACGATGTCCGGGTGCAAAATTTTCCTTTTTGGTAATAATCTTGGGGACGTATACCGTATAATTTTCCATTATTCCCTCACCCCGAATATTTCAAATTCATTTTCACTGCCGTTTCTGGCAATGTCGATACCTTTCTTAATTATCTCTTCAAAGCCGCCGACAGTAATGTCTCGACCACCCAAACCACCGATAAAATTAACTATCTTCGGTTTCTTAGAAACATCGTACAACGCAGACTTGATTTCCATGGCAACAGGACCGCCGGCTGAACCGAAAGATAAAGCCCTGTCAAGTATAATCAAAATGTCGGCATTTTTTATCGCTTCTCTCAATTCATCTGTTGGGAACGGACGCCACAAACGAAGCCTTAGTAAACCCACACTTTCACAATCACCTTTTTCTCTCATTTTATCAATGGCGGTCATTGCGGTTTCGCTGTAACTGCCCATGGTAAGTAAAAGTATTTTTGCATCTTCACAGCGGTAACTCTCAACCGGTTTGTATTCTCTGCCGAATACTTCGGCAAATTCTTTCCATGCTTTTAATATGGTCTCTTTTGATTTTTGCAGGTTTATTTCCTGCGCCCATTTCATTTCCGTATAGATAGCAGGTGGAGCAAAATCACCCATCGCAACAGGACGGGCGGGGTCTAAAAAGAAAGGATATTTATTAGGTGGGAGGAAAGCATCGACCTGGCTTTGCTCCGGCATCATAATCGGTTCGATAACATGTGACAAATGAAAACCGTCAAGGTGAACCATAGTCGGCAATAAAACATTTTTATCTTCAGCAATGCGGAATGCGCATAAAGCCGTATCTACTACTTCCTGACCGTTTTCGGTAAAAATCTGAATCCAGCCGGTATCTCTGCACGCCATCACATCGGAGTGGTCGCCCCAAACACTGATTGGAGCGGATAATGCCCTGTTGGCAACTGCCATCACTATCGGTAATCTCATAGCACTGGCGACATATAAACACTCATGCATCAATTCCAATCCCTGGCCGGCAGTAGCGGTAAACGTTCTGGCGCCGGCAGCGGCCGAACCCATGCAGGCGCTCATCGCCGAATGTTCGGATTCAACCGGAATATATTCGGCATCCAGTTCACCCTCGGCGACCAGTTCGGCCAGATGCTCGACAATATGGGTTTGAGGAGTAATCGGATATGCCGCAACAACATCGGTATTCGCCATTTTTACGGCATCACCCAGGGCTATCGATACTTCTATACCTACCCTTTTTGACATTATTCCTCCTCCTTCATGGTTATTACAAATGTGGGGCACTCATGGGCGCAAATACCGCATCCTTTGCAATAAAAGAGGTCTGCTACGAAATAACCCTCTTCGTTCTGATTAATACAGCCCTCTGGACAGAATATCTGGCACATACCGCATTTTATACATTTACTGAAATCGTATGTAGGTCTCTGGGAACGCCAGTCACCGGTTCTGTACTGGCTGGCATTACCGGGTTCGGTAACAATCCCACCGACTTCGAGTTCTTTCCATGTCAGCTCGTTTTCTGATTTACCCAATTGCTTTTTTCTCCTTAATCAGGGTATTTTCATAGGCCTTTTTCATGGCGCTGATATTTTTCTCTGCTAATCGACCAAACCTCTTGTTTAAAGGTTCAAGCAGTGAGTCTACATTAACAACGTCTTTGGCTTTAACCAAGGCTCCAATCATAGTGGTATTCACAATAGGAGCCCCTAATATCTCACGGGCAATAGCAGTCGCATCTATCACAGCCAATTTCTGATTATCACCCAATTTGATATCGATATTGTCCAATGTCTGGCGGGTATTGATTACCAGCATACCGTCTTCCTTGAGCCCGGCGGTAACGTTTACAATATTTAATAAGCTGGGGTCAAGCACAACGACTATATCAGGAAAAACTACCCCGGCTCTGTTTCGAATCGGATTATTATCATCGATTCTGATATAAGCCTGAACCGGAGCACCCCTCCTTTCCGGTCCGAAACTGGGGAAGGCCTGAGCATATTTTCCTTCGCTAATGGCTGCCTGCGCCACTATTTCCGCCAGTGTTACGGCGCCCTGTCCGCCGCGTCCGTGTAGTCTGATTGCAATAGGTTCTTGTAATTCCATCTATAAAAC
The DNA here is from genome assembly GCA_028707255.1 of Dehalococcoidales bacterium. GTDB lineage: Bacteria > Chloroflexota > Dehalococcoidia > Dehalococcoidales > UBA5627 > UBA5627. The sequence continues at coordinate 393 of JAQTUQ010000060.1, read as the reverse complement.
CCCTTTTACTTAATATAACCGCCCCTGGAGAGACTTGAACTCTCGCCCCCAGCTCCGGAGGCTGGTGCTCTATCCAACTGAGCTACAGGGGCAATAACACATTTTACCTTATTATGGCAAATTTAAGCAATGGTCTTTTTACTACATGGTTGTACTAAAATATCCTACACATATAACTTAAACAAATTTAACCTGAGTTGAGGGGGGACTGCTCCCGTATTTTTACATGGACAATAAGATCGCCTTTTAAATTTTTATTAACCGAACCCATATTTTTTAATCTGATTTTTGTTCCGGACTCAATTCCGGGAGGTATTTTTACTATCAGTTTCTTTTTACGTTTGCCTCTTTGATAAGTAATTTCCTTCTCGCCCCCCGACAATGCTTCCCGGG
>JAQTUQ010000059.1 GCA_028707255.1 Dehalococcoidales bacterium | reverse complement strand
CTAATTATCGCTCCAGGTGTATATGACGGTGTATCAGCAGCTTTGATAGAAGAAGCGGGTTTTGATTGTGCATATATGACCGGTTACGGTGTTGCGGCATCCGTACTGGGGGCGCCAGATTACGGTTTACTGACCATGACTGAAATGGTGAACAGCGCCAAAAACTTTGCCTTCCGTCTTTCGATGCCGATGATCGCAGATGCGGATACCGGATATGGAAACCCTTTAAATGTTCGCCGTACAGTAATGGAATATGAAACAGCCGGCGTCGCCGCTATCCAATTAGAAGACCAGGTCTTCCCTAAAAGATGTGGCCACATGGAAGGTAAAGTAGTAATTCCAATGTTAGAGCATTGTAAAAAAATCGAAATAGCTGCCGGCACCAGAAAAGAAATGCTTATCATTGCCCGGACGGACGCACGCGCCCCATTAGGACTGGATGAGGCGATCAGAAGAGCCAAAGCTTATGTGGAAGCCGGCGCGGATATAATTTTTGTTGATGCGCCCCAATCTGCCGAAGAGTTAAAAATTATTGGTTCCGAATTAAAAGTACCGTTAATGGTAAATATGACCGAAGGCGGAAAAACACCGATTCTGACCTCAAATGAATTGAAGGAGCTCGGTTTTAAGATCGCCATTTATCCGTGTGCAACCGTATTTGCCGCTATGAAAGCCATGAAAGAAGTACTCGCTGTCTTAAAGAATGAGGGCTCAACCAGAAATGTAATCAATAAGCTCGAGGAATTCAAAAGCTTTAATGACTCGGTTGGCTTACCCCGTTATGTTGAGTTAGAACGTAAGTACTCCTATTAAAATTAGCGTATTCTTTATCAGAAACTGTAAATAAATGTTGTGGCGCTTGAATACTCGGTGCCATAACATTTATTTTTTTCAAAAAAATATAAAAACTGACAGACAAGTCGGTCAATCTTGTATGTCAGCACTAATTCAGAGCTATTCCGTTCTATTAGATATTTATTGCACACTTGTCCTGCGTTTTTTGTATATCTGTAAATGTGTTAGTCCAGAAGCTCGCTGGGAACATAGACATAACCTTCCATAATGCGGCGAGCGGTTCTGCCAAATACAGCGCGCTTGATTTCACCGCTTTTAACACTCATATCACAATCAATAACACCGCCTGGATGGCCAATTCTCACCAGTACATTATCGCCCTTATTGCCCATTACTTCGTTGACAATAGTACCTACAGTTACAGCTGCGCAGCCCGTACAAACGGTGGCTGTGCCGGAGTAGGTCTTATGCATAATACCCATAAACATGTCTCGGGAGACAAAGTCAATACTGTCAGCCGGGATAGTTTCTCCTGTAATGTGACTCTTATATTCCTGTGCCGGAGAAACAAAGGCTACCATAGGAACAGCGCGAACCTTCTCACGGGCGGTAACACGGGCGGCGATTCCCATCTTCTCCGCTGCGATGCAGCGGATATTTTCCAAAAGATTCAGCATTTCAGGATTAGAATCAATCTGAGCGGGGCTTTCTGTTCCGGTAAGACCGATATCTTTAGCCCGAACGAATACCATCGGACTTGCGGCATCAACCATCGAAACCTCTAACTTCCCAAATCCCTCAACTTCAATTTCATCGAGCGGATTTCCTGTAGGCAAAAGTTTGCCGGTTTTAGCACCGACGGTACCCGCCATATTTAAACCAATCCGGGCGCCTGTGCCGGGTACTCCGTCGATTTTATAGCTGCCTGCCGCAGCGGGTTTTCCTTTAATCACAGGAACCTCTGCTTCAAATACTTTATCGGTATTGGTATTATATATACGCACTACGGTAACGGGTTCCACGGCTTTTACCAATCCCTGGGTAATCGCATAGGGACCTACACCGGAGGAAATATTGCCGCAGTTGCTGGAATAATCGACAAATGCAGTATGAATATCCACCTGGCCAAAGGTATAATCCACATCAATGCCTTCCCTGTCAGACCGGTCGATAATTGCAAGCTTGCTGGTCAGAGGATCAGCACCGCCAAGACCGTCAATTTGTCTGGAATCAGGACTGCCGAATATGGCGAGGATTATCTTGTCTCTTTTTTCCTGGTCCTTAGGCAGCTCATTGCCCAGAATATAAATACCCTTGCTTGTTCCGCCACGCATAATTACGCAAGGGAAACGCTCACTTTTAATCATAGTTCTAACCTCTTTAACTATTTTTTAAGATGTCGAATGCATTATAGTCATGCCCGCACAACAAAGTTACGTCTTTACCCAAGCTTTTAACCTTGTCATAAGATGCGTAATAATCATAAAGGCTGGTATATACGCCGGTCGGCAGATCTTCGCGATAGTTATCCATGTTATAATACAAATCTCCGGTGATCAAATAGCGCCCCTTGCGAGTCTGCACGAGGATTCCTTGAGAGCCGGGCGAATGGCCGGGCAGCTTGATAAGATTGATTCCTTCACAGAACTTTGTATCACCGTCGACAACTTTTATCTGATGGAAAAACTTAAAAAAGTATGGTGGTTTGCTGGTATCATTCAGTTCATATGCTCCTTTATGGACCGTAAAAGGGGCAACAGCATACTGCAATTCATCACGCTGTACATATACCTTGGCATTAGGCAGTTTATAAATACCGTATCCATGATCCCAGTGCAGGTGAGTCAGTAAAACTGTATCGATGCTTTCAGGCTGAACGCCTTCTTTTTTCAGGACATAGTCGAGCTGTTGTTCACTTGTCTTCTCGACTGGGCTATGATACTGGCTGTCCCGCAACGGATCTTCGGAGGGGCCGGCATCCACGAGGATATGTTTTCCGGTTTCTTCGCAGGTGAGCAGCCAGGCAATATCGGGAACCTTAAGAATTTCACCGGGATTCGCTGCAATCGCGACCTTGGAAATAGATGCGACTCTGGTTAAAGTAAGTGTGGCAACATTCAGCGCTTTAATCGTCCACACAAAAATCCCTCCCTTCATCTCTTCGCATTTAAAACAATCATACAAGTTTATGAAGCTGATTAATCAACCAGGAATGTTACGAGAGACGGGAATGCTGTCAATATCAGAACCATCAGCAGCATCAGGAAAATATAGGGGAGTCCGCCTCTGATAATATCGGACATCTGAGAGCCCTTGGCTATACCTTTTACGATAAATAGATTGATTCCCATCGGGGGCGTCAACATACCCAGTTCCATCAGAATGACCAGAACAATACCAAACCAGATACCGCTGAAACCGTAGGCGATCATAACCGGATATAGTACCGGCAGAGTAAGATACTGCATTGATGTGCCTTCCAGGAAACAGCCAAGGAAAATATACATAACATAAACCATCGTCAGTAAAACGGGTTTGCTTAAGTTCATACCTGTAAGCCAGCTAACCATCTGAGAGGTCGCGTTTGTACTGCTCATTACATATGAAAAAATGCTTGCGCCCAGAACAATAAATAAGA
>JAQTUQ010000058.1 GCA_028707255.1 Dehalococcoidales bacterium | reverse complement strand
TGGGATATTTTTCTATTACAGGCTTTGCTTGCCGGCTTACCGGCAGCGTGGATTTTTAAATTGCTCAATAAGCTGGCAGCATTGACGGATGGAAGAAATACATGCCCGGCTGGGCGATAATCAACCAGGTAAGATTAAATTAAGATTTAAGATCATCTTCGTTCTTATTTTACTGACCTTTTCTATTTTTCTCCTGAGGATGGCATACCTGCAGATCATCAAGGGGGAAGACTTTAGGCAGAGATCGGAAAACAACAGCGTGAGGCTGCGTAAAATAAGACCCCCCAGAGGAATCATTATGGATGTCAACCACCAGGTATTGGTGGAGAATCAACCTTCTTTTGACATTATGTTTGCACCGAATCGCGTAAGAGATAATACCTCTGTTATTAAAAAACTGCAGGAATTATATGCTGAAGGATCTCTTTGTTTTTCGGGCGATCCCTTGTTTGCCCAAAAAGCCAGGCCGTTTGCGCCAGTAAGATTGGAGAAGAAGGTAGGTCTGGAGAAGGTGGCCATCGTTGAGACCCGCGCCCTCGATTTACCGGGAGTGTTTGTAGAACCGACTCCAATAAGACAATATCGCGACGGCGAAATCATATCCCACATAGTGGGTTATACTGGTGAAATAACGGAAGCGGACATGGAAAAGACTGGCTCAGGCGATTACAGTTCCGGCGATATTGTAGGGAAGTACGGGATAGAAAGATATCTGGATGCTTACTTGAAGGGAAAGAACGGGTATGAACAGATAGAGGTGAACGTTTTTGGGAAAAAAGTTAAAACACTCGGTATAGTTCCGCCTTTATCAGGATACAACGTAGTGCTCACCATAGATGCCTTCTTGCAGAAGGTCGCCTGGAAGGCAATGGAAGGCAAGAGCGGATCAGTGGTTGCCATTAACCCGCGAGATGGCTCTGTATTGGCATTGGTCAGCACGCCATCTTTCGATGCCAATCTCTTTAATGGGGGAATTTCCTTTTCCGATTGGGAAAAGCTGTCCACGGATCCTTCCCGTCCCATGGAAAATAGAGCTGTTGCCGGTCAATATCCTCCGGGTTCCACCTATAAGTTAATTGTAGCGGCGGCGGCCCTTGAGGAAGGACTGATTGCGCCGGAAAAGAGAATCATCTGCAACGGGCAGTATACATTGGGAAACAGATCTTATAGATGCTGGCGGAAGAACGGCCACGGTGTCGTCAATCTCCACCGAGCCATCGTCGAATCCTGCGACGTTTATTTTTACAATCTGGGCAAATTGCTCGGCGTTGATAAGATAGCATTTTATGCACGCAGCTTCGGTTTTGGGTCCGTTTCAGGGATAGACCTACCTCGTGAAAAAAGCGGGCTGGTTCCTACCAAACAATGGAAGCTTGCGAAATTCAAGCAGTCTTGGCAGATGGGTGAAACAACTTCCGTTGCCATAGGACAGGGATTTAACCTCGTTACACCCATGCAATTGGTAATCGCCTATTCCGCGCTTGCAAACGGAGGTGTTGTGTTTCGCCCCAGATTGGTGGATAGAATCGAAACGGCTGATGGCGTGGTGATCAGGCAATTTCCACCGCAAAAAAAAGGCATACTACCTATTAGCGAGAGGAATCGAGAGATACTCAACTACGCCTTGTGGGGTGCGGTAAACGAGCGGGGTGGCACCGGATATGCGTTGAAGAGAAACGAGGCGGATGTTTGCGGCAAGACCGGAACTGCTCAGGTTATTGGTTTACCTGGTGATGAAAAGGCGCGTCGCTTGAAAAGAATTGCTTACCGGCACAGGGATCATGCCCTTTTTGTCTGTTTCGCCCCTTATAAAAAACCGGAAATAGCCGTTGCGGCAATCGTCGAGAATGCCGGTCATGGGGGAGCGGCTGCTGCGCCGGTAGCGCGGGAGATTATCGATGCTTATTTCACGCGGAAGGCAAAAGGATAAGAGGCAAAACTCCTTTGAAATTTGATCGGCGCTTATTATTTAACTTTGATTGGGTATTGCTGAGTTTAGTCTTAGGGCTATGCCTAATCGGCGTTTTGAATATTTTTAGTGCGGGATTCAGTCTGAACGATGTCAATCTGAAGTTTCTTTACGTCAAACAGTTCCAATGGATGAGCGTCGGCCTTTTTTGTATGGTGTTGGCTTTTTCTATAGATTATCGCACTATCAACAGGCATGCCTATGCAATTTATCTCGGTTCCCTTGCAGTGTTGTTGCTAGTTTCTCTTATTGGCTATGCCACACGCGGCTCACAACGATGGATTGCCTTCGGCGGATTTTCATTTCAACCTTCAGAACCGGTGAAGTTGACGATAATCCTGGCGCTTGCGAGATATTTCGACGATCATAAATCGGAAAGCGGATATTTATTACGAGAACTGATTGTGCCTTTTTTCATTGTCTTGGTTCCTTTCCTTATTATTCTAAAACAGCCGGATTTGGGGACGGGGTTGATTCTGATATTTCTTTTTTTGTCCGTTGTCTTTGCCGTGGGCATAAGATGGAAATCGGCGATTTTGTCGGCTTGCGGCGGTATTGTGTTGATTCCTCTTTTCTGGTTTTTTTTAAAAGATTATCAGAAGGAGAGACTCTTGACTTTTTTTGAGCCCGAAAGAGATCCTCTCGGCGCAGGTTATCATATAATTCAGTCCGTCATTGCGGTGGGATCGGGAGGATTATTCGGAAAGGGTTTTTTGAAGGGTACACAGACACAACTGAAATTCCTGCCGGAACGACAAACGGATTTCGTGTTTTCTGTCTTTGCCGAAGAATGGGGTTTTCTGGGAGGGATGTTGTTGATATCGCTTTTTCTCATACTGGTGCTATGGAGCCTGAAGATTGCCGTCCGTGCAAAAGATTTGCCGGGAAATCTGATATCAGTGGGAGTTGCCATGTTAATCTTCTGGCAGGTGTTTATAAATATCGGAATGGTGCTGGGGATTCTTCCCGTGGTTGGCATACCTTTACCATTCATGAGTTACGGAGGTTCGTCCATGGTTGTGTTTATGAACGGCATCGGATTATTGCTTAATGTGAGAATGAGGCGTTTTGCTCTTCAACCTCCGTTGTAAATAATAGAGATAAAACTGTAAATTTAGCTGCATTATTACGATATCTTTAGCTTGCATTCATATTTATTGTGTTTATACTGACACCGTGTTAGGGCTATTTTGCCGGCACATTGTATCTAAAGGATTACATACTGATAATCTCAAATAGTTTAATACGTTAAAAGGAGGTCAATAAGATGAAAATTACTCTAAAGTATGCAGGTGTTATTGTTGCCGGAGCTCTCTTTCTGGGAAGCAACGGCGCCCAGGGAGAAACTCTGCAGGAAGCTATCCAATATATGTTGAAAACAAATCCGGAGATTAAATCAGTATCATACAATCGGCTGGCCAGGGACCAGGAAGTTGTGCAAGCTAAGGCAGGGTATTATCCAATT
>JAQTUQ010000034.1 GCA_028707255.1 Dehalococcoidales bacterium | reverse complement strand
CTGTTTTTCTTTCAGCTTCTTCAAGACTGTTAAATCCGTCAGTTCCTTGGTAACGGTATAGTAGTTGGTTTTTGCCGGTTCGCATTTGGCGATGCGCGCTTTCATATCCAGAGAAGTTACCAGATAAGCATCGCCCTGGTGCAGATAGATTGCGCCCGGATGCACCTGCATGATGGCAAATCCGGCTTCGACGGTTTCCAGTATCGAGTTGGTAGAGGTATCTATCAGGGCAAAGTTGTCAGCCGAAGCAGAACGAATGTTAACCTCCTGCGAAGGATAGTTTACAGACGGTGATGGGTACCAGCGGCTGTGTCTCTGCCTGATTAAACCGTCATTTTCCAATTCCGAGAGCCCCTTTGTAAAATCGACTCCGAAATAAAGTTTATCCTTTTGCCCGAGCGGCAATTCCCAGGCAGCGCACAGCAGGTGTTCGTTTAATATATAGGGATTTTGCGGATTTATGAGCGCATTTTCGAAGCCCTTTTTAAAAAAAACGTCCGGATTTCGCATAAAATACTGGTCGAGCGGGTTATCCATGGCAACCAGGAAGCTTAGCGACAGTTCACCTCCCCTGCCACTCCTCCCGGCCTGCTGCCAGGTACTGGCAACGGTTCCCGGGTAACCCGTGAGCACCGTGGCGTCCAGGTCACCGATATCGATTCCCAGTTCCAATGCGCTGGTCGCCACCACCCCCATAAGCTGGCCGTTCAATAATTCCTGCTCGATTTGACGTCTTTGCTCGGGCAGATAACCGGCTCGGTAGGGTTTAATTCTCCTGGCATGCAGTGGACTCAGTTCCTCCAGTTTCTGTCTGGAGTAGTTGTAAATAAGTTCTGTCAACCGGCGCGTCCTGGTAAAAGCCAGCGTGCGGATATTGTGCCTTACCAGTTCGACAAAGAGATTGGTGGCTTCGCTGTTGCTGCTGTGCCTGGCACCCCTTACCGCATCTAGCACCGGCGGGTTCCAGAATACGAAATCCTTGGCTCCATGAGGCGAACCGTCTTCGTTTACCACTTCGAAGGGCAAACCTACCAGCTTTTCGGCATGTTCGCAGGGATTATCTATAGTAGCCGAACAGCAGATGAATTGCGGATTGGCGCCATATTTACTGCAAATCCGCCTCAAGCGGCGCATGACGAGCGCCACATGCGAACCGAAAACACCGCGATAGCTGTGCGCTTCGTCTATGACAACGAATTTCAAATTGTGCAGGAATTTTATCCAGTCGTCGTGATTGGGAAGAATGCCGAGGTGCAGCATATCCGGATTGGTTAAAACGATCCTGGCCTGCTTTTTTATCTCGGCTCTCTCCGTTTGCGGCGTATCACCGTCGAAGGTGACTGCCTGCTGCTTGCTTATAAACTTGGGGCTGAACATATAATGCAGTTTGCCCAGCTGGTCCTGTGCCAGCGCTTTAGTCGGAAAGAGATATAAGGCACGGCCGGCAGGATTGGAAATAATTTCTTCGATAACCGGAATGTTGTAGCACAGGCTTTTACCGCTGGCGCTCGAAGTAGCTATCATGACGTTTTCTCCGCTGCGGGCGATATCGATTGCCTGTGCCTGGTGCAGATAGAGCGGGAAAATACGTTTTTTCTTAAGGACAGCTTCTACATCGGAATTCAATGGCTGTTTCGTTTCCGAATAAATTGCTTCGCGCGGGGGTATATTTTCCAGGTGCGCGATTTGCCCGTCGTAACCGGAAAGCCCGGTAATGTATTTTATAAAAGAAGATGTATCCATAATCAAAAAGGTATGATTTCGATTTCCTGTTCGATAATCTCGACTTCGAAACGGCCGCTGTTTATAAACTTTATGATACTCGTTATGACTTCATCGGTATACTGGCTGTCGTTGCTGATAAAACAGATTCCCAAAGTGGCTATCTGCCAAAGGTCGTTATCTTCCACCTCGGCAACGGAGACATTGTACTTGTTTTTAATCAGCGCAATAATCGGCTTAATTACCTGCCGCTTGCCCTTTAACGACGTATTTTCAGCCAGCCTGAGCTTTAATTTACATACCCCGACATTCATACAGCACTCTTAACAGCTTTATCCCTATTTCTCCCAATATAGGTTATTGGATGTACTTAGTCAAGAAAATATAAACTGCGGTGGCGTATCATTTTGAAAACCTGTGCCATTGTATTACAATAAAAGTGAGAGGAAAATATGAAGTGGTACAAATGGGCTGCTTTCATGATTGGAATTCTGGCATTACTCGTAATGTTTGGAATAACCGTAAATAATCAACAAAGCTATGAGTCTATTAGATTAGCCCTCTTAGTGATATTCGGACTTGTAGTTATGCTGCTCGTATTAATAGGTATAAAAGCAAGTGAAAATGAACGATGGATGGCTTTATTGTTACTCGGCATACTACTGCTAGGATTCTCGGCTTTGACCATCTTTAGCGTTGGCTTATTTACTACTCCAATAGCTTTGTTTTTGACCATTATGTCTGCTTGGAAGCTAGTACACAAAAAGGCTAGGCTAGTTGGGTAAAGCGTTAACATGACAAGCCAAAGATTTTGTTGATATCACTTTTCACTTCATTTTAACATGATACATTACCTGAACTTCCATTCGTATATAACAAGGTAATGTACTGTATTCCAAACCTCAATTGCGTATTAAGACAAAGATTGCTACAATGCTTATCGATAAGAAATTGTAAACTCCAAGTAAAGCAGGATCTCAATTGAGGATATTTATTAATAAATGGACTCCTTTCAACTTAACCAGGAAATAGCTTATCTGGGACTTGTCGGCAACTTGAGAAAGGAATACTGCATAAGGTTCATTCGAAAAAAGCAGCAGTTCTTTAAAGAGCTGACCGGACAACAGGAAGAAACCCTTACGGCAAATTCCGAAACGCTCAGCTGCTATAAAGGTTGCAGCCGCTGTTGCAGCCTTTTTATCGGGGCTTCGGTACAGGAAGCCGAAGCGATTGTCTACTACCTGTATCAGAACGAGGATAAACTGCAACGCTTTCTGGAAACCTATCCTGTCTGGAGGGAAAAGGTAAGAGCATCCGGCGACCTCTTCAGAAAACCGACAGCAGGCGATAAAAGTATCGGCGACCTCGCCGCATATGCCCGCCTCAAAATCCCTTGCCCTTTCTTGCAGGATGACGCCTGTTCTATCTACGAGGTGCGCCCCTTTGTATGCGCCGGCTTGATTGTTACCACTCCTCCGGAATGGTGCGACCCGAAACATCCGAAACACAGCAAGAGAAAAAGATATATAATATCCGATTCTGCGCTTGCAGACCGTACCTTCTACTGGAAAAACCTGGAGAAACCGGTATGGTCTTTTATGCCGATAATGGTCTATGACATCCTCGAACAGGGAATGAGAGGGATTCCCGGGATATCGAGAATGGGAGACCTGCTGTCACGCTATATCTATGACCCTGATGTTCAGGATGTAATCCGGCGTTATGAAAAGCCGTCTGTTTAAATAAGCTTAATCAACATCGAATAAAGACAACTGATAAATCCCCCGCAAATTGACATAGCTCTCCAGCCGATTCTATAATTATCTAGCAATTTTGCATTTATTTTAAGGATAAGGAGATAGAGGAAAATGGCAATTATTAATTTTGGCGGAACTGATGAAGAGGTAGTAAAGCGAAGTGAATTCCCGATTGAAAAAGCCCGCGAAGTATTGAAAGACGAGACCATCGCCATTCTCGGCTATGGCATACAGAGCCCGGGACAATCGTTGAATTTAAAGGATAACGGTTTCAAGGTTATCATCGGACAATCGAAACAATTTCCGGAAGACTGGGACAGGGCGGTCAAAGACGGCTGGAAACCGGGTGTCGACCTGTTCGAAATCGAGGAAGCCTGCCAAAAAGGCACCATCATCGAAGTGCTGGTAGCCGATGCGGCTCATAAGCATGTCTGGCCTACCATTGTGAAACACCTGACGCCGGGCAAGGCTGTTTATTTTTCGCACGGTTTTTCCATCGTTTATAAAGACCAGACCGGCATTATTCCACCCAATGATGTAGATGTCATCATGGTAGCCCCCAAGGGTTCGGGCACTTCCCTGCGCCGTAACTTTCTTTCAGGCGAGGGCATCAATGCCAGCTTCGCCGTCTTCCAGGATTACACCGGAAAGGCTAAAGAGCGAACACTGGCTATCGGTATCGGTATCGGCGCCGGTTATCTCTTCCCGACCACCTTCGAAAACGAGGTTTACAGCGACCTGGTCGGCGAACGCGGCGTTTTAATGGGAGCATTAGCCGGCATCATGGAAGCGCAATATGATACTTTAAGAGCACACGGGCACTCACCCAGCGAAGCCTTCAATGAAACGGTGGAAGAGCTGACTGAAAGCCTCATCCGCCTGGTATCGGAAAACGGTATGGACTGGATGTATGCCAACTGCTCCGCCACCGCCCAGAGAGGCGCGCTGGACTGGAAGCCCAAGTTCAAGGCAGCCGTTATGCCGGTATTTAAAGACCTGTATGAAAAAGTAGCCAACGGCTCCGAAACGGCACGCGTCATCAGCGCCTGCGGCGGCCCCGATTACAAAAAACAACTCGGCAAGGAACTCTCCGAGATGGGCAATTCCGAAATGTGGCAGGCCGGTAAGGCCACCCGCTCTCTAAGACCGCACGAAAAAGCCAAGGCCAATTACGATACTGCCAAAGGTATCGAGGGAAGAAAAACCAACTAATATCAGCCTGAGTTTATAGAAGCTCTAATCCCCTTCCGAATATATCGGAAGGGGATTTTTAATACTTCATTTTTTACTGAACGAGAATATCTTTTTATTGACACTTACGTTATAAGATATATACTGATATGCAAAGAGGTATGACAACCATCCGAGCGGTTTAAAGGGGGTTATGAAATGAAAAAGGTATTCGTATTATTATTGTCTGCTTTCCTGATACTTACTGTCTTTTCCTGTTCAGGGAGTGGAACCGAACAACAGACAGGAGATGATCAAAACAAAGATTATCTGACTGTCACGACCACAATTCCGGCTTATTATCCCGGCGTTACTACCACATATACACAGAAGGAGGATTCTCAAGGCAGCGGTTCGATTATCACAACTGCAATAGACCGCATGATAGTTAACAACGGCAACATGACGCTGATAGTGGAGGATATATCCGATACCCTCGATGAAATAAACCGGATTGCGCAAAGCTACCAGGGATATGTTGTAAACTCCAATAACTGGAAAAGCGGAGAGCGTATCTACGGCTATATCAGCATACGCATACCTTCCCAGTATTTCAGCGAAGCCATGGACACTGTAGCAGAGCTGGCGGTGGATGTAGCCGCACGCAGTACTTCCGCCCAGGATGTTACCGAACAGTATGTAGACCTCTCATCCAGACTGTCGAACCTGGAGACAACCCGCGAGCAGCTTCTTTCCATCATGGCTGAGGCGGAAAAAATCGAAGATATACTGGCAATACAGATGCAGTTGACCTATATCGGAGAACAAATAGAACAAATCAAAGGCCAGATGCAGTATCTCGAACAGACTTCTGCCACTTCCCTTATTTCGGTTAACCTGGAACAGGCAAAGCTGGAGGTCAAGTTCACAGCCGGCAGGGTCAATGCCGAAACGGGTGATGATATACAGTATATTCCGGAGGTTGTCGGCGGATTTGCGCCATACAGCTACTTATGGGATTTCGGCGACGGCAAGACCAGTACTATAGCGAATCCCAGACACAAATATGAAAAAGCGGGAAGCTTTACTGTCAGCCTTACGGTAACCGACGACCGCGGAAATACAGCAACCCAAACACGCAATGATTATGTAACTATAACACAGGGCGGATGGACATTCGGCGGCATCGTAAGCGGAGCCTGGGACGCCTTTCTTGCTTTCGGGCGCGTGCTGATATCAATACTTATCGGTATTGTTATCTTCAGCCCGGTCTGGCTGGTTATCGGCCTGGCTATATGGTATGTCAGACGGCAGAGAAGAAAGGCGAAAATGGAAAGCGGCAAAACCAACTAAAATCAGCTTGAGATAGAGAAAATCGAATCCCCTTCCGAGTATATCGGGAGGGGATTTTTTATATCTTTATAAAATAGCCTCTAAAAGTGTTGAATGATATATCCAATCGGGATATAATCGCATATAGTAATGATTAATTGCTTACTATTACACAAATCCAATGTTAAGAAACGAACAGTCTTATGACAAAATACTACTTGAGTAAACGAACTATAGGAAGTCCTGGTCGCATTGATCTAGATGAATCAGAATATAATAAAATATTACAAGCACGAAATAATTTATTTATTGCCTTATCTATCGAAGAAAATTTCGATTTATTACTAGCTAATTACTTATCTTTCGAAACATACTTATTACAGATTACTGCCGAACAGGTAATAGGAAGACATCTAGACTATACAACAGCACAATCTCACAGAAGACAGTTAAATAGACTGCTAATGAATTTACTGTCATCTTGTAAAGCATATGCTGACCAAACCAAGCACTATATATCTGAAATATTTAGTAATAAATCTCAGATATACGAGGATATTACTAATGAATTTTTATCGAAACATAAACAATACGCCGGTTATCGCATAATGGAGGCTCTTAGAAATAATGCACAACATAGCGGATGGTTAATTCATGCTTTTTCAATGCCTTGTCGTATTATTGAAGAAGGAGGAAAAAATAAAATCCAGTTTAATTGCCTACCAAGATTATTAATCACGTATATTGATTGCGATTCAAGATTTAATAAAAAAATATTAGAAGAGATTAAGCAAATAGGAGAAGATATTGATATAAGACCACTAATTAGGCAGTATATTCAAGGATTAATTGAAGTAAATAAAAAAATTAGAAAAGTATTATCTCCTCACATTATAAAATGGGAAAATACTGTTCAGTGTGCTATTAAAAGATTTCAAGAAAATAATCCAGAAGAAACCACACTATCGCTTTCTTTATTTATAGAAAATGATAATTGTAAGAAATACGTTGACATTTTTGACGAATTTATAGGATATAGACAACAACTTATAAATGAAAATTCAGGCGTAGCCAATTTACCATTATCTTATATTAGCAATAACATTGATATAAAGACTTAATGAAATTCCCAGTAAGAAATATTCCCTTCTGTTTTCTCTACTTAATAACCCCCCCAAACCACCCTTTTTGTTTTACACTCATACTTAGTTATGTTATAATTGCTCGTAATTTATGCAATACAGGAGTTAAGATTTGGACAGCCAGACAAAGGCAAGTATTATCAATGAGTTCAAGCTTCATGAAGGCGATACAGGCTCAACAGAGGTACAGATAGCTGTTTTAACTGCCAGAATCAAGCAGTTGACCCGCCATATGACAGCTAATAAACATGACAATCACACCAAGCGCAGCCTGCTCACTCTTATCGGACAGAGAAGACGTTTGCTCGCCTATCTCAATAACGAAGATGTAACCCGCTATAAGAGCCTTATTGAACGACTCGGCTTACGCAAATAGGTCCTTAAGTAAGTTCTTGTAAAGCAAATAAGGAGAAACCATTGACTACATCTCAATCATTTGAGCGCATTATTTGCGGCAGAAAACTCACTTTGGAAACAGGCAAACTGGCATGGCAGGCGGGAGCCGCGGTTACTGTTCGTTACGGAGATACCGTTGTTTTATCGACCGTCTGTGTCGCCCCCAAGGCAAGAGAAGGCACGGACTTCCTTCCGCTGACCGTCGATTACGAGGAAAGAATGTATGCTGCCGGTAAAATACCCGGCGGTTTTCTGCGCCGTGAAGGACGCCCCAGCGAAGAGGCCATTTTAACCGACAGGTTGACAGACCGCCCTTTACGTCCGCTTTTACCCAAGGCATGGCGCCGTGAAATTCAGCTTATTTCTACAGTTTTAGCCGTAGACAAGGAAAACGACCCGAGCATACTATCGGTTATCGGATGCTCGGCGGCGTTAAGTTTATCCTCCGTCCCCTTCGAAGGGCCGGTCGGCATCGTGCATGTCGGCTATATCAACGATGAACTGGTTGTGAACCCGACACTGGTCGAACTGCAAAACAGCAAGCTCGACCTGGTCATCGCCAGC
Organism: Dehalococcoidales bacterium; assembly: GCA_028707255.1. Lineage (GTDB taxonomy): Bacteria > Chloroflexota > Dehalococcoidia > Dehalococcoidales > UBA5627 > UBA5627. The sequence goes on along the minus strand of JAQTUQ010000034.1, from coordinate 6,276 downwards.
ACCAAAAAAGCTGTCATTATGATGGAAGCGGGAGCCAATGAAATTTCCGAAGATATCTTTGCCCAGGCAATAAGGCTGGGGCACGAAGCTAACCAGGAAATCATCTCTCTGCAGGAAGAAATGGCACAGGCTCTGGGACAACCGAAAGAAGAAGTGCCGGTTATTGAAATCAGCGCCGAAACCAAAGAAGCGGTCTCCGCTTTTATCGGTGATAGGTTAGATAAGGCTTTTACCCTGCCCACCAAGGCAGAGAGAATCGAAACCATAGATTCCTTAAAACAGGAATTGGTCGAAGCCCTCAAAGAGGATCATTCAGAATTCGACATACTTGAGGCTTTTGACAGAGAAGTCAGAAAGCTCATCAGGGGAAATATCCTGACAAAGGGTGAACGTGTCAGCGGACGCCAGTTAACAGAGGTTCGCCCGCTCATCTGCGAAGTGGGAGTGCTGCCCCGCGTTCACGGTTCAGCCCTGTTCTCGCGCGGCGAAACACAGATATTAACCGTTACCACGCTGGGTCCCATAAAGAAAGAACAGCAAATCGACGGATTGGGATTCGACGAATCCAAGAGGTATATTCATCATTATAATTTCCCGCCTTTCTCCACCGGAGAAGCCAAGCGTGCCGGAGTTACCGGCAGACGCGAATACGGTCACGGCGCTCTGGCAGAGCGTGCTCTGTTGCCGGTGGTGCCGACGGGTGAAGACTTCCCGTATACTTTAAGATTGGTATCGGAAGCCTTAAGCTCCAACGGAAGCACCTCAATGGCAAGCTGCTGCGCATCGACTATGTCGTTAATGGATGCCGGCATCAAAATCAAAGCCCCCGTCGCCGGTATTTCCATCGGTTTGGTTACCGGTGAGGATGGCAAATATGCCCTTTTAACGGATATTGAGGGTATGGAAGATAATTACGGTGATATGGATTATAAAATTGCCGGCACTGCCGAGGGTATCACCGCCGTTCAACTGGATATGAAACCCAAGGGTATCAGCGCCGATATTTTAATCGATGCACTGGGGCAGGCTCGTGAAGCCCGCATGTTCATCCTCGACAAAATGCTGCAGACCATCAGCGAGAGCAAGCCGGAGCTAAGCCCGTACGCGCCGCGCATGTACAAAATTGCCATCCCATCCGATAAGATCGGAACGGTCATCGGGCCGGGAGGCAAAACCATACGCGCTATTGTAGAAGGAAGCAAAGCCACCGTCGATATCAACAACGAAGGCATCGCTATCATCGGTTCGGCCGATGAAGCATCCGCAAGAAAGGCGATGGATATGATAGACGCCCTGATAAGAGATGTCGAGGTCGGGGCAATATATACAGGAAAAGTAACCCGCGTCATGAATTTCGGCGCTTTTGTCGAAGTGCTTCCCGGCAAGGAAGGCATGGTTCATATCAGCGAGCTGGCTGATTACCGCGTTGATAAGGTAGAGGATGTGGTCAAGATCGGCGATGAAATAACCGTTAAAGTGACTGAAATCGATAATCAGGGCAGGGTTAATCTGTCCAGAAGGGCCGCTTTTTCCAATGCATCGGAAACACCCCAGGACAGACAACCCCATAGAAGGGATAATTTCAGCCACGCGCCGCGCCGCTCAAACCCTCCGCAAAATAACCGCCGTTTCTAGTATCAAAGGGGGTGTGATATGGCACCGATACGCGTAGCAGTTATTGGCGCTTCCGGCAGAATGGGGCAGGAAGTGATCAAGGCAGTCTGCCTTGACCCCGATACGCAGCTCGTGGGAGCAGTTGAAGCCGGAGTTCCCTGCGAATTTCTGGCGCTTCCCGACGGCTCGGGAACAGTTCCTTTTTCATCGAATCTGGAGCAGATTCTCAGCGATTGCCGTCCGGATGTCCTGGTGGATTTTACCATCGCCTCGGTTACCGTCCCCGCCGCCATGACGGCACTGAAACACAAAGTCAATCTGGTCATTGGAACCACCGGACTAAAACAGGATGAAATCAACCAGATTGACAATCTGGCGAGGGAACAGGGTACAGGTGTAGTTCTGGCGCCCAACTTCGCTCTCGGGGCTGTAATCATGACCTACCTGTCTAAGATTTCATCGAAGTACTTCGATTATGCCGAAATCATAGAGCTGCATCACCATCTTAAGGTAGACGCCCCTTCGGGCACTTCCATAAAGACAGCCAGGGCGATAGCGGAAGGCAGAAACGGAAAACCGGCAGGCGTTATGCCGGAACAAAGGGATACCGAAAGCCGCGGCAAAATGGTAAACGGAGTCCCCATTCACAGCGTGCGCCTGCCTGGTATACTGGCGAGACAGGAAGTCAGGTTCGGTACGGCAGGTCAGACTTTAAGCATTATCCACGATACCACCAGCAGGGAATGCTATATGCCGGGGGTATTATTGGCGATAAAAGAAGTAATAAATCGCAAGGGGCTGGTCTTCGGGCTGGATACCCTTCTGGGATTGTAGGAGGCATAATGAAAGGTTACAGAGTAGCGATTGTAGGCGCAACAGGCATGGTTGGCCAGGAATTTATAAAAATCCTGGAACAGCGCAACTTCCCGGTGGAATCTATGGATTTACTGGCATCCGACCGTTCGGCCGGTAAAAAACTGTTTTTCAACCACCAGGAGATCGAGGTCAAGGAAACCACGCCCGATTCTTTTAAGGGAATAGATATTGCCCTCTTTTCAGCCGGCGCCGAAATCAGCCGCTATTTTGCACCGATTGCCGCACAATCCGGGGCGGTTGTAGTGGATAACAGCTCGGCATGGAGAATGGATTCCAAAACACCGCTGGTAGTACCCGAAATAAATGTGGAAGATATCAAGAAGCACAAGGGGATTATAGCCAATCCGAATTGTTCAACCATCCAGATGGTAGTGGCTTTATATCCACTGCACAGGACAAACCCCATCAAGCGTATTATAGCCAGCACTTATCAATCGGTATCGGGCACCGGTATCGCTGCCATAGACGAACTCACGAATCAATCGAAGCAGATACTAAACGGGCAGACCGTTGTTCCCCATGTCTATCCTCACCAGATAGCCTTTAACATACTGCCGGAAATAGACGTTTTTCTGGATAACGCCTATACCAAGGAAGAATGGAAAATGGTGGAAGAAACCAGGAAAATCATGCACGACGACAACATCGCCGTTTCCGCCACCTGTGTGCGCGTGCCGGTATTCATCGGGCATAGCGAAGCGGTAAATGTGGAATTTACCAATTCCATCTCTCCCGATGAAGCCAGGCGTATTTTATCACAGGCGCCCGGTGTAAAACTGACCGACGACCCCGCCATCAGCCTCTATCCGCAGGCATATTCGGCAGCGGGAAGCGATGATGTCTATGTCGGACGCATCCGTACCGATGTTTCCCACTCCAATAGCCTGGTAATGTGGATAGTTGCCGATAATATAAGAAAAGGAGCCGCTCTGAATGCGGTGCAAATCGCCGAAGAAATGATAAAGAGAGACTGGCTCCATAGCGGAGGTTAAATTATGAAGGATATTGGAAGACTCATAACAGCTATGGTGACGCCGTTTAAAGATGACGGCACACTGGACTATGAGCAGGCCAAAAAACTGGCGCTTGCCCTGCTTGACTCCGGAAGCGACGGACTGGTTATTGTCGGCACCACCGGTGAATCGCCGACGCTGGTCCGCGAAGAGGAGTTACGACTTTTTAGAGAAATTAAAGCGGCTGTCGGAGACAAAGGCTCGGTTATCGCCGGAACCGGTAGCAACAGCACACGTGAAGCCATCGAAACCACCAAAGAAGCGGAAAAGTGCGGCGTCGATGCCTGCCTGCTGGTAGTTCCCTATTACAACAAACCGACACAGGACGGGCTATACAGGCATTTCAAGACTATTGCCGAGAGCACCAGACTACCCTGCATCCTTTATAATGTACCTGGCAGAACTGTCGCCAGCCTGGCATCTGATACCGTTATCAAGCTCAGCAAGATAGAAAATATCATCGGGATTAAAGAAGCCAGCGGCAATTTGAATGAAGTCAGCCGCATTATCGAGAATACCGATGACGATTTTCTGGTATGGAGCGGCAACGACAATGATACACTGCCGATACTGGCGCTGGGCGGCTACGGCGTTATAAGCGTGGCTTCCAATATCATCGGCAACCAGTTACATGAGATGATAGACAGTTTTATTGCCGGAGATACAGCAAAAGCGGCAAAGATTCATCGGCAACTGATACCGCTGATTGACGTACTTTTCAAAATTGCCAATCCGATACCCATCAAGTATGCCATGAATCAAATCGGATTCAGGGTAGGCAATCCGCGTCCTCCGCTGTACGAACCGGATGAAAACACCGCCAATCTGATAAAAGAAACGCTTAAGAAATACAAGACAGATTTGCCGGTTGATTAGCCGTCAGTGATTAATTATTAAATCCGCTCTCTCTGAGTTAATCGAAGGGTCAATAGAGCGGATTTTTTATTTCCGTTTATTTAATCGCCGTTTTCCCGACAAGTCGGGACTCTGGACGAACGGCTCTTATTTTTCCACACCGCGGATGTTGAGTTTGCCCTTTACGAACTCAGCATGACAAATCCTTCCTAACTGTCATTGCGAGGAAGGAGCATAGGCGACTGACGCGGCAATCTCTTTGTCCCGAATTAAAAAATACTACTGCCTAATCTTATATAAAAGTAGAGATTGCTTCGTGATTCGACAGTCCCTCCATGAACGGATTTGTCGGCACTCCTCGCAAATATATCCTGTATAAAATACCGCTCTTAATCTACGTTTCAAAGGGAGAAATTACTATTATGTTAAGTTCGGCAAATAGGCAAAAGGCTCGGAATTTACTTCGAGCCTTTCTTAATGCTAGTGTGATTATTTTTAGAAAATCGGATTCAACGGTATCGTCTGTTCCCTTGTCGGACCTATACAGGCAAAATTGACTGGACAACCCATAAAATCTTCCATCCGCTTGATATACTTTCTGGCCTGAATCGGAAGGTCTTGATATTTGCGTATGTGGTCGGTAGAAGTCTGCCATCCGTCCAGTTCTTCGTAAACCGGTTTACACCTGTCATATTCGGAAACGCTGGCAGGGATGTAATCGATAATTTTCCCATCAAGTTCATAAGCGGTACAGATTTTAAGCTGCGGCAATTCGTCGAGAACATCGATACGGGTAATAATACCGCCGGTAAAACCGTTAAGCTGGCTGGAAAAACGGGCGGCTACTCCATCGAACCAGCCGCAGCGGCGCGGCCTGCCGGTGGTAGTACCGAATTCATGCGCTTTGACACGAATCGCTTCACCGATTTCGTCGTTCAGCTCGGTGGGCATAGGTCCGCTACCAACCCTGGTGCAGTAAGCCTTATAAACACCGAGTACCCTATCGATGCTGGTGGGGCTGATACCAGAACCCAGGCAACCGCCGCCGGATAAGGGCGAAGACGAGGTGGCGTACGGATAAGTGCCGAAATCGGGGTCGAGAAGCGCACCCTGCGCTCCTTCGAGAATAATCATGTCATTTCTTTTTTGCGCATCTCTGAGCAGTGTAATCGTTTCCTTGATATATGGCGCCAGCCGGTCTCCGTATTCGCAACACTGCTTATAGATATCCTGTAAAGACAGGGGTTCGACCCCGTATATCTTGGTCAGGATATCATTCTTGGTTTCGATTACCATACCGAGGCGTTCTTTTAAACCCTCTTTATCGAGCAGTTCGCCGATTCTGATACCCTGCCTGGCAATTTTATCCGTAAAAGCCGGGCCGATACCGCGCTTGGTCGTTCCCAGTGCCTTGCCGGCGCGCGACTTTTCTTCCAGTTCATCTATAATTATATGATAAGGCATAACGATATGCGCCCTGTCACTGATAACGAGCCGGCTGGTATCGATACCGCACTTGTTAAGAGCATCTATTTCTTCGATAAGCTTGGCAGGATTTACCACCACGCCGTTACCGATAACAGGGATAACTCCGGGATAGAATATTCCCGAAGGAACCAGGTGTAATTTAAACTCCCCGGACGGATTGATAACGGTATGACCGGCATTATCGCCGCCGGAAAAACGCACCACCACCTGGGCCTTCTCGGACAGCATGTCGACAACTTTACCTTTACCTTCATCCCCCCACTGGGCTCCAACAATAGCTACAACTGGCATATCATCACCTACCTAGTTTATTTTAACTGGCGCCATACATGGTAGAGGCGCTGCCCTACGGTAATCATGCTAAAGAATGCAATTATACCGATCGCAATCTCCAACCGGTTTATAAAAAACCCGACCGCCAGTGCTATAA